>DASSIB010000001.1:0-4989 GCA_035692365.1 Candidatus Limnocylindria bacterium
TCACCAGCAGGTTCAACGGAAGGCTGAGCTGCCGCGTGACATCCCACCATCCCTGCTGTCGCCTGGATCGCCAGATGAGGACGAGCCACCAGCCAACCAGCGCTGCGATGAGTACTGCGACCGCCCACCCCACGATGGCGAACACGCCGAGCGCCACGACGAAGGACGCCACGTCCCATCGCCGGGTCGCCCACCCGATCAGCCCGTAAACGACTGCTGCGAGCAGGGTGAAGACCACGAGCGGCCGAAACAGGTGATCGGGTGAAACGTGCTGTCCTGCATACGCTGCCAACACCAGGGTCGGTGCGAGCAGCGCCCCGTAGAAGGACCTCCTCAACGCCGGATCGAATCGATGCCGGGGGGCACAGTCCTATGGAAGGTTCAGGTCCGGCTGGATGATCTCGATCTGCGGCTGCTGCATCGGTCCGCCGAGGGGGTACTCGAGGACGGGGATCTGGGCGCCGGCCAGCTTCATGCCGCCGCCGATCAGCAGCAGGACCACCAGGAAGAAGAAGAGCAGCTTCATCGGCGCAAGAGTACCCGACCTGTGCAAGCCTACCGACATTGTGGAGAGCCGCGGCCGCAGGGATGGGCTTCTGATCCTCGCTGTCATCGTGGTTGGGCTGGCGCTGCTCGTCACTGCGCGGCTTGGGGCCCAGCCGGCGGTTCCCGGGGCCAGCGAGGCTGCTGTTGCCAGCCTGAGCACAACTCCGAAGGAAACGCCAGGCGGGGAGCACGAGGTCCTGCTGGCCGTTGGTGACATCGCCCATTGCGACTCATCGGCTGACGACAAGGTCGGCGAGCTGGCAGTGCGCCTGCGGGGGACGATCGCACTGCTGGGTGACATTGCTTATCCCCGCGGCTCGTCGGGAGACTTTGCGAACTGCTTCGATCCGGTCTGGGGCGGCCTGCGCGACCGCATGCGGCCCGTTCCCGGCAATCACGAGTACGAGACCAAGCGAGCTTCGGGGTACTTCTCGTACTTTGGAAGCAAGGCCGGAGACCCCGCCGAGGGCTGGTACTCGTACGACCTGGGCACCTGGCACCTGATCGCGCTGAACTCGAACTGTGACGCGATCGGCGGCTGTGGACGCGGCTCGCCGCAGCTCGCCTGGCTGGAGCGGGACCTCGCCTCGAGCGGTGCCTCTCGACCGGGCGCCTGCACCCTGGCCTACTGGCACCATCCCCGCTGGTCGTCGGGACGCCACGGGACAAACGATATGACCGACGGGCTGTGGGATGCCCTGGCCGCTTCGGGCGCGGATGTTGTGCTGCAAGGCCACGACCACGACTACGAGCGGATGGAGCCGATCGACGGGATTCGCTCCTTCGTGGTCGGCACCGGTGGGCGGAGCCTCTACGCCTGGCCCGGCTCCCCTCTCTCCGAGACCGAGGTGCGCGCCGACGACACCTACGGACTGCTCGAGCTGACCCTGGGCGAGGCCGGCTACGCCTGGGAGTTCATTCCCGCGACGGGCGGCTCCTTCACCGACTCGGGCTCAGGGGCTTGCCGATGACCGCGATGCGCTTTGACGAGCAGAGCGGCCCCGCCTAGCATCGGGCGGTGACCCCCCTTCGTTCCCCCGCCCCCGACCACGAGGGCGCCATCGCCTCTGCGCCCTACCGGCGGCATCGGCGGATTCATCGGTCCCGGAGCCACCCGCGTCCGCGCGTGCTCCAGCTGCTGGCGACCGGCGGCACTGGCGGTGCCCAGGAGAGCTACACCGGGCTGCTGCTCCGCCTCGACCGCTCCGCGTACGAGGTCCGCGCCCTCTCGCTGTCGAGCGGGTCGGCGGTCCAACGGCTGCGGCGGCTGGGCCTGGAGGTGGAGGTCATCGACGAGGCCGATGACGAGGCCGCCGTCCGCGAGCTGACCGCGTACCTGGTCCGCAACGAGATCGACCTGCTGCACGCGCACATGTACCGCGCCGAGGTGGTAGGGGCACGGGCATCTGTGGCCGCGGGCACGGCGGTCGTGATGGCCACCGTCCACTCGTCGCGGGTGCGGTCTGCGGAGGACATCGCGACACTGGCCGCGCTGACGCCGGTCATGGATCGGCTGCTCGTGCCGTCCGCCTCGATCGTCGCCAAGGTGCGCGCGGAGGGCCGCGGCGCCGCGTCGTTCAGCGTCATCCCCAACGGGGTCGACCTGGCCCGATTCGACCTCCCGCCCGGTGCCTGCGCCCTGCGCCGCGAGTTCGGGATTCCGGATGGCGCGCCCCTGCTCGGGGTGGTGGCCCGGCTCGAGCCGGAGAAGGGGCACCGATACCTGATCGAGGCGATGCCCGCCATCCTGCGCGGCGCGCCGGAGACCTGGCTGGTGATCGTCGGCGAGGGCTCGCTCGACGCTGAGCTGCGGTCGTTGGCATCCGCCTTGCCGGCGCCCGCCCGCGACAGCGTCATCTTCACCGGCCGTCGCGAGGACGTCGCCGCCATCACCGCGGAGATCGACGTCGCCGTCCTCCCATCCCTGCGCGAGGCCCAGGGCATCTCGATCCTCGAGGCCATGGCCCGCCGCAAGCCCGTGGTGGCGTCCGCGGTCGGCGGCATCCCCGAGGTGCTGACCAACGGCATCGACGGACTCCTCGTCCCGCCGGCCGATCCCGCAGCCCTGGCCGACGCCTGCATCCGGCTCGCCTGCTCTCCCGAGCTGCGCGCCCGGATGGGAGAGGCGGGCCGCGCCACCGTCGAGGCTCGGTTCAGCCTGGACGCGATGGTCCGCCAGATCGAGGAGGTCTACGACGAGGAGCTGGTCCGCGCCGGCGCCCTTCCCCCGGAGCGAGCCCCGTCCCGGAGCGGCGGCGCCCAGCCCGTCGGCCGCGCCGCGCTCGAGATCCCGCCGCTCTAGGGTCCCCGCCGTACCAGCCGGACTAGTGCAATAGCGCGCGAGGGTCCGATTCCGAGCGTTCTCACCAGTGCCACTTGTGCCGCGACCCGTCGGGAGCCAGTTTGGGCCCCTCATGCGCCGATACACCAGCCCCACTTGTTGGCGCCCAGTCCCTATGGGACTACGTTGTCGCGTCTGCGGTCGCCGATGCATCGGCTCAGTCCCATACCAACCCGGCCCCCAGGAGCCGATCAGCCCGGCCCGCGTGCCGATGTAGTCCTATACCGACTAAGACCCGGAGATCGGTCGTCAGAGGATGGCGCTGCGGGGCAGGCTCTCCATCAGCTCGTTGGCGATCTCCGCGAACGGCTCGAGGGCGTGCTCGATGGCTTCGACAGCGCCCTTGCCCATCCCGAGGCTCGGGCCATCGGGCGTGTCGGTGGAGGCGATCCACCGCCCATTGATCTCACGCAGCCGCACGTCGACCCAGAAGGACGAACAGCGGAGCCGAAGGATGATCACGGCGCAGGTATAGCCGATGCACCTTGCGATCCACCTTGCGGGCAGACCCTATTCCTCGAACCCGTGTTCGCCGATCAGCGGCACGAACACCACCGGGTCTTGGCCAGACCGGACGTACTCCGCGCCGCGCCGCTCCACCACGGTGAGCTCCTGGCGCACCCGCGACCCCACCGGCATCACCAGCTTCCCGCCGTCGGGCGACAGCTGCTCGAGCAACGGCGCCGGGACCGATGGACCAGCCGCGGTCACCAGCACGGCGTCGTACGGCGCCCCCGCGGGCCAGCCCCGCGTCCCGTCGCCAACCACCAGCTGGACGGAGTCGTAGCCGGCATCGGCCAGGCGGCGGGCCGCCGACTCGGAGAGCTGGCGGTGCCGCTCCATGCTGATGACCTCGGCTCCCAGCTCGGCCAGGATCGCCGCCTGGTAGCCACTCCCCGTCCCGATCTCCAGCACCCGCGCCCCATCCCAGCCCCGCGTCGGTCGCCCTGCATCCGTCATCAGGGCAACGATGTACGGCTGCGAGATGGTCTGTCCGGCGGTCAGTGGTAGCGCCTCATCGGCATAGGGGCTGCCCGATTCCACGAACAGGTGACGAGGCACCGCGGCGAACGCTCGCAGCAGTTCTGGGTCCCGCAGCCCGCGGGACGCGATCTGGTCGTGAACCATCCGCACTCGCGCGGCCTCCAGCGACTCGGCGTGGCCAGCCGGGACGCGTTGCCGAGAGCGGAGGCGGAGCCACTTCATCGGTTCAGGCGGCAAGCCAAACGGCCGCGTCGTGCGTGACGCGGCCGCTGCTGAAAGGTTCGGCGGGCTTAGGCCTGGGCTGGGGTCGCAGCCCGATTGCGGGTGCGTCCGTTGCCCGTCTTGGCGGTGGAGGGCTCATCCTCCTCGAGCGGCGCCGGGCCGGAGTCGAAGGCGCCCAGGGTCGCGGCGTCGAGCAGGTCGTTCAGGAGCCGATCGGCTCGCTCGCGGACCAGTCGCCGTGTTTCACGGCCGGATCGAGGAGCGAGCAGCACGCCGACCGCCAGTCCCATGAAGAAGAAGCGGATCGCGATGCGTACGCGGCTGAACATGGACACAAGTCCTCTTGAAGGGTCGGAATCGAGGTGCCAAGGATATCACCGATGGCTTCCGCGCCCCTCGCGGGCCCCTGACCTACCTTGCGAATGCCACACCGGCGGGTGGTACGCGGCCTCGTACACTCATCCGGTTCGACTCGCCCAAGGAAGGACCCAGCCGATGCCCGCGGCACCACGCGCCCCCGCGATTGACAAGCGCTCCCTTCTCAGGATGCAGGCCGACCTGCGCCGGCTGAACATCATCAGGACCAACCAGGGCAAGCTCATCACGCAGATGCAGGATCTGGTCGCGCGCTACAACAAGTCCGAAACGTTGGCCACCAACGTGCAGAAGAACGTCGATACCACCATGGCGGGAATCATCGACAAGCTCGGCTGAGGTATCGACGACGGGAGTTGGCCGTTATGTACGCTCAGCGTACGTCCCGGCCTGCCCCTACGGTGACGGCGAGGCCGATGCGCTCTCGGACCCCGAAGCCGATGCCTCTGCCGACGCGCTCTCCGAGCCCGAGGCCGATGGAGCGGCACTCCCCGAGGCACTCGGATCGGCCGAGACACTCG
>DASSIB010000002.1:0-12865 GCA_035692365.1 Candidatus Limnocylindria bacterium
CTCGTCGAGCAGCTTCTTCACCTTGTCGTGATCGGCCTTGAGCATCGAAATGGCGTCCATGACCCCTCCTGAGGTTCTCTCGGTTGGCGCCACGAAGCACACCGGCGCTCCTGCGCTCCGGCTCTTCGTACGGCAGAATCCATGCTCCGGGATCCGCCTCCGCAGCGACGTCCCGCCGGGGGGCGCGCACGTGACAAACGCCTTGCGAAGGAACAGCTGATGAAGTTCGGCCTGCAGATCAATTCGTTCACCTGGCCGGGCGGCGCAGCCGCCATCGGTCCAACCCTGGCGCGCGTCACCCGAGCCGCGGATGACGCCGGCTTCGACTCGATCTGGGTGATGGACCACTTCTTCCAGATCCGCGGCCTGGGACCGCCCGAGGCGCCGATGCTCGAGGGCCTCACCGCGCTCGGCTTCATGGCCGCCAACTCGGAGAGGGCCCGGCTCGGGCTGATGGTTGGCGGCATCCACTACCGGCCGCCGGGGTTGTGGATCAAGGCGGTCACCACCCTCGACGTGCTGTCCGGCGGCAGGGCGTGGTTCGGGATCGGCGCGGCCTGGAACGAGGAGGAGTCAACCGCCCTGGGCTTTCCCTTCCCACCGTTGCGCGAGCGATTCGAGATGCTCGAGGAGACGCTCCAGATGGCGCAGGCGATGTGGGCGGGCGGCACGGGCAGCGGCGAGGCATTCGAGGGGAAGCACTACAGCGCGACCCGCCTGCTCAACTCGCCCCAGTCGATCTCTCGACCGCGGATTCCGATCATGATCGGCGGCGGCGGGGAGCGGAAGACGCTCCGCCTGGTGGCCCAGTACGGCGACGCCTGCAACGTCTTCGGCGACGCGGGGCGGATCGCCCACAAGTACGCGGTGCTGCGCGAGCACTGCGAGCGGCTGGGCCGCCCGTATGACGAGATCGAGCGCAGCACGCTGCAGAGCGTGGACGTCGATGCGCAGTCGAACGACGAGCTGGTCGAGCGCTTCGGTGTGCTGGGTGCGGCCGGCGCACAGCACATCCTGTTCAGCGTGCGCGGGGTGAGCGACGTCGCGAAGCTGGAGCGCTTGGGCGCGGAGGTTCTGCCCCAGCTGCGCTGACGACGGCGCGCTCTGCCTCAGTCGTCGGGCATGGCCAGCCGGCGGCCAACCTGGCGGTCGGCCTCGGGAAAGGCCAGGGTGCCTGCGGCGACCCACCACTCCATGACGTCGTACGCCAGGCGCCCGGCCTGGACCGATGGATCCCCGTCACTCAGCCGTCGCGCCTCGTCGGCGTCGCAGGCGAAGATCGAGAGGCCGCGCATCGCCGGGTCGGATTGCGCACCAAGCGGACCGTTCACGACCAGAACACCCTCGCGCCGCAGTCCCGCCCTATAGGCGAGGTGACGCGCCTGCAGGGCATCGAGCTCAGCCTCGGGCAGGTCCGGCGCGTCGTCCGGGCGACGCAGCAGCACGAGCGTGTAGACGTCGAAGAAGTCGGGGATGTTCGGGTCGCGCGGCATGGCGAGCTAGTACCCGGGGAAACTGGTTCCGACGACGATCAGCGCGGTTACCGCGACCGCAATCAGGGTCGTCAGCAACTTTCGTGACGCGCTCCACTCGCTCGTGGCCCACACGAGCACGAGGCCAAGGAGGCCCAGCCCCAGCCAGAGGTACGACCCAAACGGCACGAACAGGTAGGCCAGCCATGAGACTCCGATAAGGATGAGCGCAGCTCGTCCCATTTCGGCAGGCTTCCAGCGCTCCATCGGTCAAGTCCTCCAGCAATGCGAAATGGCTAGCCCTTCAGCCGTGCCTCGATCTCCGGAATGGGATGAACCGCCCTCTCACCTGTGGCCCGATCCGTCATCTCCGCGCCGCCCGCGGCAAGGGATCGCGGCGAGATGGTGACGATCAGGGGCATGCCCAGCAGCTCGGCGTCGGTGAGCTTCACGCCGGGCGACTCGTCTCGGTCGTCGTAGAGGACCTCGACGCCGGCATCGGTCAGGCGCTGGTAGAGCCCCTCAGCCGCCTCACCGACGGCCGGGTCCTTCGAGGCGCTGAGCGTGACCAGCTGCGCGGCGTACGGCGCCACGCCCGCGGGCCAGATGATCCCCTTCTCGTCGTGATGCGCCTCGACGATGCAGGCCATCGCACGTCCCAGCCCGATCCCGTAGCTGCCCATCACGATCAGGCGCCGGCTGCCGTCCTCGGCCAGGTAGGTCGCCCCGAGCTTCTCGGTGAAGTCGGTGCCGAGCTTGAAGATGTTGCCGACCTCGATGCCCTGGCGCAGGACGACCGGCGCGCCGCAGCTGGGGCAGGGATCGCCGGCGCGCGCGTTGGTGATGTCGACCACCAGGTCGGGCGTGAAGTCGCGGCCCACGTTCACGTTCAGCAGGTGGTAGCCGTGCTTGTTGGCGCCGGCAACGAGGTTCGGCGAGCGCGCCACCAGGTCATCGACCACCACGGTGCTGCCGGACGAACCGATGGGAGATGCATACCCGGGCACCATCCCGGCTGCCTGGATCTCCTCGGCCTGTGCGGGACGCAGCCCGCCGATCGCCTTCACCGCGTTGCCCAGCTTCGTCTCGTTGACCTCGAAGTCGCCCCGCACGATGGCGGTCAGCAGCCGCCCGTCGCCGGTGACGAAGAAGGTCGCCTTGGCGGTGCGGTCCGTGCCGACTCCAAGCAGCTCGGCGAGCGAGGCGATGGTCGGGGTATCGGGGGTCGCCACCTCTTCGGTCGGGCGAGCCTCCTCGGCCGGTGACTCCGGCTTCGTGACGGTCGCGATCTGCTGGTTTGCGGCGTAGTCGCACGACTCGCAGATGACCAGCGTGTCCTCGCCGGCCTCGTTGAGGGCCATGAACTCGTGCGCCTGGCTGCCGCCCATGATCCCGACATCGGCGCCGACCACGACCGTCTCGAGCCCCAGCCGCCCGAAGATCTTCTGGTACGCCCCGTAATGGGCCTGGTACGAAACGTCGAGCGCCGCCTCGTCCGGATCGAGCGTGTACGAGTCCTTCATCACGAATTCGCGGACCCGGATCAGGCCGCCGCGCGCCCGCGGCTCGTCGCGGAACTTGGTCTGGAAGTGGTAGACGATCGCCGGCAGCTGCCGGTAGCTCTTGACGATGTCGCGCAGGAGGTCGGTGACCACCTCCTCGTGCGTCATGGCCAGCACCATGTCGCGTCCGGATCGGTCCTTGAAGCGGACCATCTCCGGGCCGATCTTGGCGTAGCGCCCCGACTCACGCCACAGGTCGGCGGGATGGACGACCGGCATCTCCATCTCCTGCCCGCCGATGGCGTCCATCTCCTCGCGAATCACCTGCTCGATCCGCTGGCTGACCCGGAACCCGAGCGGCAGCAGGCTGTAGATCCCGGCACCGAGCTGCCGGATGTAGCCGGCGCGCACCAGGAGCCGATGCGATGCCATCTCGGCATCGGCCGGGTTGTCGCGCAGCGAGGTGAAGAAGAGCCTGGAGATGCGCATGGAGCGCTGATTCTACCGGCTGGCTTTGTGCCCCCGGCTCAGGGCTTGGCCGCCGAACCGTCGTCGTCGTGCGCCAGGCCGACCAGGTGCTCCGTCTCCCGGAGCCCCCGGACCGGGAGGAGCGCCAGCAGGAGGAGGCCGAGCGAGGCGGCCAGCAGCCCGTCGACGCCCTGCCACTCGGCCGCGGCACCGCCGAGCAGGCTGCCGGTGATCTGGCCGAGGGCGAGGAACACCGAGTAGAGGCCCATGATCGCCCCACGGTCGGCTGGGTGCGCCTCGCTGATGTCGGCCAGCAGCCCCAACGCGGCCGGTGTGGCGCCGGCAAGCACGAAGAGGCCCCCGAAGGCGGCCAGGGTGAGGGGCGCCTGGAGCGCGAGCCCGACCGCGGCCGAGTGGTTGATGCCAAACGTGGCGCCCACCATCACCAGCCCGCCGATGATCCCGACCACGATGATCGAGGTCCGGCGATACCGCTTGAAGCGCCCGCCCCAGTAGAGCAGCCCGACGAAGAAGATGGCGAGGGCGGCGCCGAGCCCGATGCTGATCTCGATCGGCCGGAAGCCGCCCATCAGCAGCTGATGGGAGAAGCGCGGCGAGGGCTCGCGCACGAGCTGGAAGATCGACTGCGAGGTCCAGGTGCCGATGACCGCGTTGAGCGCGATCCAGGTCGGGGCGAGCAGCCAGACGCGCGGGCTGCTCACCACCTTCCGGTACCGCGCGAAGTCGAACCTGCCGGGGCGCAGCTCGGCGGAGTGCACCGGCACGACATCCGGCGGCTGGCCATGGGTGGCCACGTCCGCGACGCCCCAGCGATAGATCGCGTAGGAGACGCCGTACAGGCCGGCGTTGAGCAGGAACGAGGTGCGGGCGAAGACCTCCCACATCGGCCCGGCCGCGACGATGCCGATCCCCAGCCCGGCGATGGTGGCGGCCTCGAAGCGCGCCACCGTCCGGCCGCGCAGCGGCACGTCCCGGCTGGTGGCGATGGCGATGTAGCCCAGGATCGACGGGATGCTGGCGCCCGCCGCCGCCCCCTCGATGAAGCGCGTTACGCCGAGCAGGAAGAGATCGGTGGTGGCGAAGGTCAGGACGACCGCCACCGCACCGAAGACGGGACCCCACTGCATCACGCGGTGCGCCCCGAGGTGGTCGGAGAGGACCCCGAAGCCGGGCGACAGGATGAGCTCGGCGATGAAGTAGGTGGCCATCATCAGGCCGAGCATGAAAGCGGTCATCTCGACGCCGCCGTGCTCGGGCAGCTGCGCGGCGTAGTACGCGAAGAGGCCGCCGGTCAGGCCCGTGCTGAAGCGGAGCGTGAAGGTGCCGAAGAGGACCGCCCGGATCGAGCGGTTGGCCGGTGAGGTCACGCCGGCGGATCCAGGGGCTGGTGGTAGGGGATCTCGGCGCTGGGCTCGGTGAGCTCGGCCGGCTCCTGCGGCGGTTCTGCTGCCGCCGGAGGGGACATCCGTGCGGCCGCTCGGCGGCGTCCCCGGATGCGGAAGCCCACGATCGTCGCGCCACTCAGCACGAGGACCCCGCCGCCAGCGACGAGGACGCGGGTCTGGCCGGCCTCGGCCGCTCCGGTGCGCTCGGCGAGGGCCAGCTCCGCATCGCGGCTCGCGTCGTGCAGCTCATCGGCCTCGAACAGGTCTCGCGCCGACGCGAGTTCGGCCGCCGGATCCGCTCCCAGCAGGCCGATCGATTCGAGCAGGGTCTCCTTCTCGGCCAGCCGGTCCGTCGCGGCGTCGATGTCGGCCAGGGCCTCGATCTGGAGATCCGCCTCGGCCTTGGCCGCCTTCAGCCCGCCGTCCCGCTCGAACAGCTCCTGGAGGTAGGCCGGCGGGGTGAGCTGCAGGTCACTCGCCCTCGCCTCGATCTGGTCACGCTCGTCGAGCACCACGCCGGCGGATGCCAAGGCCGCCTCGGCCTCCTCGAACTCCCACGATCCCATGGCGTAGCGCAGGTCCTTCGGCAGGTTCCACGAGCCGGCCTCGTCCACGATCGTCGCGTACTCGTCGCGCGCCGCGGCGCGGTCCTCGAGCTCCCGCTGCTCTTCGTCGTTGACGACCCAATCGCTCCAGAGGTCGTCGAAGGTCGCGCCTGCGCGCTCGTCGAGGAGGTCGAGCAGCTGCTGCCAGCCGGCGAGGTCGAAGTCGACGCCCTTCTCCGGATCTCCGTTGGGGTTTGCCGGCTGATACGCCATCTCGCTGCTGTCCGCCCCGCGCCAGACGGCCTGGAGGCCGGCGACATCGGTTCGTTCGAAGATCAACAGGGCGAGATGGTAGGTCGCCGCGTAGGCGTATTCCTCGATGCCGATCTCGACCGCGCCGATGTCGCCCCAGTCGTTGAGCGGGATCTGGAATCCGAGCAGCTCATCGGTCAGGTCGAAGACGTCCCCGCTGGCGCCGATCGCCATCGCCGCCTGCACCGCGTAGAACTCGGCGTAGGCCTCGCCGATCCAGCGATCGCGGAAGAGATCCCCGTTGAACCAGACGTGGGCAGCCTCGTGCAGCCCGACGTAGGCATCGGCGTCGTATCGGACCCGGATGATCCCGGTCAGGCTGTTGTAGACCCCCGCGTAGTCACCCAGCCGGCTGGTCGCCGCCTCTTCGACGGTCAGCGTGCCGGGGGCGGGGTAGGGGAGGCCGATGAGCTCCTGCAGGGCGGGCAGCCCATCGGTCATCAGCGCGCTCATGGTCGTCCCCCACTCGGGGTCGTCCTGCCAGGCACGGATGCGAAGCGGGGCCGGTTCGCCTCCCACCTCGACGGTCAGCAGGGTGTCGTCGAACGCCCCCGGACGGTCCGCCGAGAGATAGGCGAAGAAGCCGACCGGATCGGGCAGCGAGGTGGTCGCCAGCACGATCTCGCCGGCAGCCCCCTCCGATGCGACGAGGTCGTCGCCCTGCACGTTGGGGCGAAACCCGCCCGGCAGGATCACGGTGACGCTCCCGCCGGGCTCGTCGGCGCTGCCAAATGCCCAGATCGGGAAGGCCACGATGCTCGGGCTGATGCGCAGGTTCCGATCGGGAGTGCCGCCCGGATCGGGGAGGTCGTAGGTCACGCGGTAGGCGTAGCTCTGCTCGAAGAAGACCCCCTCGGCGAAGTTGACGGTGACGCCGATGAAGTCCGGGTCCGAGGCGTCGAGTACCACCCCCAGCGACTGCCCGCCCGACGAGGCGGCGATACGCGTGGCACCGGCCTGCACCGCGAAGTTGGCGCTGGGGTAGTAGGCGAGCCCGTCAACCGGATTGGGGGTGTACGAGGTCGCCACCGCGTCGATCGTGACGTGGACCCGCTTCTCCTCCGGCAGCGCCTGGTAGCGGGTCTGCGCGACGACCACCAGGCCGCGATCCGCGGCGAGCGCAACGCGCCCAGGCAGCACCGCCGGGGCGATGCCCAGCAGGACCAGTGCCGCTGCCGCGGCGAGCGAGACGATGCGGGGGGTCGCTCGACGCATCACCCCCGCAGGATAGTTGGAGAGGGTGTCAGGCGCTCTTGGCGAAGGCCTCGAGCCCGAAGGCGGTCTCCAGCTGCTCGGCCGGACGGAAGCCGACGGCGGCCTTCGGCGGCTCACCCGGCGCGAAGAACGCGACGGTCGGGATGCTCATCACCCCGTAGTGCATCGCCGTGTGCGGGTTGGCGTCGACGTCGAGCTTCAGCACCTCGACCGAGCCGGCGTACTTCTCCGCCAGCTTCTCGATCTCGGGTGCGACGAGCCGGCAGGGACCGCACCAGGCGGCCCAGAAATCGACGATGACCGGCTTCTCGCTCTGGATCACCATCTGCTCCCAGTTGGCGTCGGTCGCCTCTCGGACATTGGACATGGGGGTTGCTTGGTCCTTTCGTGGTGACGCCGTCAGCCGGCGACCTGTCGAAGCATGCGGTAGACCTCGAGCACCTCGGGGTGCGCGAGCCGATAGAAGACGGTGCTCCCCTCGCGTCGAGAGGCGACGATCCCGGCCGCGCGCAGGACGGACAGGTGCTGGCTCATGTTCGGCACCTGGCAGCCAACTTCGCGCGAGAGGTCGCTCACCGATCGCTCCCCGTCGGCCAGCCGTTCGACGACGCACAGCCGCTTGGCGTCCGAGAGGGCTCGGGCGATCGCGGCGGCGCGGTCACGGAGGAGATCGGGGCTGAGGGTCGCTTCCATCGCGACGATTGTGTCACTGCTTGCGCAAAGACGCAAGTAATTGGCCCGCGTGACCGTTGCGCGGTCGCGACACGCTAGGTGTCACGCACGGCGCACAGGATCGCGCCATGACCATTCAACTTTCCTGCCCATGGTGCACCGATGAGGTCACCTTCACCATCAACGAGAGCGATGACGAGCTCGTGTGCGGCAGCTGCTCCACGCGAATGGACTTCGCCCCCGATCCCGGCGTCACCTACGAGCTCCTCTACTCCTCGGCAGCCTGAGCCTGCAGCGCCAGCCCGCGCAGGAGGTGCGCGATCGTGCGCCCGTCGCGCTCGCGAATCGCTCCGCCGCGCGTGCGATGGCGCTGCTCGGGCAGCGTGACCAGCTCGATCTCGCGCCCCGCGTCGTGAAATGCCTGGATCAGCCGCTCGGAGTGGCGGAGGTGCACGTTCTCGTCCGCGGTCCCGTGGATGAGCAGCAGATCGCCTCTCACCCCGGGGACGTGGGTAAGCGCTGACGAGATGCGGTAGTCGTCCGGGTTCTCGCTCGGCAAGCCCAGGTAGCGTTCCGTGTAGGCGGTGTCGTACCCGGTCCACTCACCGACAGGTGCGATCGCGACCCCGGTGGTGAAGAGGTCCGGCTCCAGCGCCATCGCCAGGATGACCATGAAGCCGCCGTAGCTGCCCCCCGTGATACCGACGCGAGCGAGATCCACCAGCCCACGCTCGGCCAGCTGGCGCAGCGCGGCTGCCTGGTCGGCGACCTCGTTCCAGCCCATCCGCCCGTTGACCGCCGATTCGAACTCGAGGCCCCGGAACCCGGTGCCGCGGTTGTCGACCACGACCACGGTCGCTCCGGCGTGGGACAGCGCCTGGCGCAAGCCGTGCACGGTCAGCTCCCAGGCGTTCTTCACGTACTGGGAATGCGGACCGCCGTAGACCCACACCACCGTCGGCGTCGGCTCCGACGATTCAGCACCCGTCGCAGCCGCGTAGAGGGCAGCGTTGAGTGGCGTTCGGCCGTCCGCCGAGGTCACCTCCAGGAGTTGTGGTTGGTCGAGGAGTTCCTTCGTGGCGGTGGTTGACGAGGCGTGGATCAGCAGGGACTCCCCGTCCCGCCCGCCGACCGTCATGCGTGGGGCGTGCTCCAGATCCGACCATGTGTCGATCCAGCGCTCGCCATCGCGACTGGCGACCACGGCATGCCAGCCGGGCGCCTCGGTCAGGCGGTCGGGATCCGCGACCGGCCGCTCCGCCGCCAGGGGGACCGCATACAGGTGCCGCTCGAGGACGCCGTCGCGGGTCGCGGTGAACAGCACCTCCCCTCGGCTCGCGGCGATCGCAACGACGCCGGTGACGACCCACGCTCCCGCCGTCAGCACCCGCTCCAGGTCGCCGCCAGGGGAGCGCAGCTCAAGGTGGCGGACCCCGCTCCGCTCCGTCGAGCGCAGGATCCGACCACCCGGCAGGATCATCGTGTCGTCGTCGAGGTTGATCCAGGGGTCGCCGAGCTCCGTCCACAGGAGCGTGGCTGATCCATCGGCTCCGACGTGATGCCATCGCAGCGAGCGCTGGTCGCGCGGTAGCGCGGCCACCAGCCAGCCGCCCGCGGGGTTTGCGATCACCCGCGCCAGGTAGTCGTCCGTGGCCATGCCCAGGTCGACGTCGCGTCGCTCCGATGAAGCCAGATCGGCAATCCGCAGGCTGACTCGTGCGTTCGGGCCCCCGGCGAATGGGTAGTGGTGGACCTCATCGGCCGGCTCGGAGCCTGCGCCGTGCAGGATGGTGACTGGCGGAACGTCGCGCTCGTCGACGTGGGCGAACGCCAGGAACCGCGAGTCGGCGCTCCACCAGGCGCCCTCAAAGCGCGCGAGCTCCTCGGCCGCGACGAACTCCGCGAGGCCGTTGAAGACTCCCGGCTCGGCATCATCGGTGATGCGCTGCGTCGTTCCCCCGCGCACGGGAGTGACGTGAAGGTCGCCCCCGACGGTGAACGAGACGAGCGAGCCGTCCGGACTGAGGAGCGATCCGCTCGCGCCCTCGATGCCGGGGATCTCGTGGACGCCGCGCTCGGCCTCGGATCCCCAGGCCACGAAGAGTCGGCCGCCCATCGGGACGAGCAGGGTGGGCTCCTTCGCGTCGGTGGCCCAGGCGAACGCGGTGACGCCGAGCTCGGTCGTCCGGGTCCGCTCTCGCTGCAGCTGGTCGGCGCGCGAGAGGGCATCCTCGCTGGTCGTCTCGGGCCGCGCCATTGCGATCTCGGTGCGCTCGCCGCTCTCCAGCTCATGTCGCCACAGCGAGCGGACGAGCGAGCCGTCGGGGGCGTGGAGATAGGTGATCGAGCGACCGTCCGGCGAAAAGGCACCCCCGCCGGGGGCGTCCATGCCCGGCTCCGGGCGCCGGGCCACGTCGTCGAGCGTGCGGAACCCCCTGCTCACCATGGCCGCTGAGCGCCGTCCGAGGCTAGGTCTCGTCGATCTCGATCGTGTCGATCCGGTCGCCTGGCTGCGAGTCGCGCTGCGGGTCGCGCTCGCGGATGCTGGTTACCACCTCCATGCCGGAGATGACGCGACCGAACACCGTGTGACGCCCGTCGAGGTGCGGCGTGGCGCCGAAGGTGATGAAGAACTGCGAGCCGTTCGTGTTCGGTCCCGCATTGGCCATCGACAGGACGCCCGGCCCGTCGTGGCGGCGCTTCACCGACAGCTCGTCGCGGAAGGAGTAGCCGGGTCCGCCAGTGCCGGTACCGGTGGGATCGCCGCCCTGGGCCATGAAGCCGGGGATCACCCGGTGAAAGGTCGTGCCGTCGTAGAAGCCGGCGCGCGCCAGGTTGACGAAGTTCTCGACTGTCATCGGCGCATCCGCGGCATACAGCTCGCAGGCGAACTCGCCGCGCTCGGTCTTGAATCGCGCCGCGTACGACTTGGTGAGGTCGAGCGCGCCGCTGGGCGCCATCAATCGGTCAGCCATGCGAAACCTTCGAGCTGCAGGAATGGGACGAACCGATGCTACCCGACGAGCGGGCGGCGCGTTCAGCGAGCTGAGAGGAGGCAGATGGCCTCGAATCGGAGATCCTTCGCCCGCTCTCGGGACAGGTTCCATGCCTGCCATGCCCTTGCCCCCTCGTCATCGACGAGCAGGCTGATTCGCAGATCAAGCCCCTTCGTCGTCACCCCCGACAACGGAAGATCGCAGCGGTGCTCGGCCAGGAGTGGCAGCGCGTCGTCGCCGAGGGACGCGAGGTAGTCGATGTCGAGGCCGGTCTCGCCTCCGGGCGCGACGAGCTCCGGCTGCAGCGCACGCTGGATGTTCTGCTCGGTGACGAGTTGGACAGGCCCGATGACGTTGAATGCCAGTCCGAAGCCGAACGACAGCACGACCATCCCATGCAGCAGCCAGCGACTCCGATCGGTCGCCAGCGTCACGATCGCGATCAACGCTCCGAGCGCGAGCCAGATGATCGTCGCCAGCACGTAGAAGCGCAGCTCGGTCCAGCCGTACGCGCCCTGGTAGAGGCGGAGCCGCAGCAGCGCAGACGCCAGCACCACGATGGTGAGAACCACGAGGCCGATCGCGGCGAGCACGTACGCGCGCGGCCGGTCGCGCACGAATCGCTCCGCGGCGAGGATCAGGCCGCCGACCAGGAACGCAACCGCCAGCAGCTCGAAGAAGCCGCGGCGCGCGTACTCGGCGTAGGTGAGTCCGCTCGCCTCGAGCGTGTCGCGGCCGCCAAAGAGGTAGGTGCCCTGCAGCACCACGAAGCCGATGAAGAGGAGGTCGAGCACCACCAGCACCGTCACCGCCTCGGCTGACCCGAGGCGGAACCGGGCTGGCTTGGCGGTTTCCAAGGCCCCCTGTGGCCGTTGATCGGTGCCTCCTGCGACGAAGACGAGGAGGCCCGCGCACAGCCAGGCGACGACCGCGGTCACCACGAGTCGACCCGGCAGCGACCCGAGGTCGAGGTCCCAGTCGAAGAGGTCCTCGGTGATCTGCGCGAACACCGCGTCTGCCGCGGAGAAGAGGGCGACGAACAGGATCACCAGCGGCACGGCGATGAGGAGGCCGCGGAGGATCGGCGCAACCCTGCCGGTGGCTGGCCGCCCACGAAGCGATGGCAGCGCCGTGGCCAGCCCCGAGAAGGCCCGTCCGCCGGCCACGAGCGCCGAGACGGCGAATCGTCCGGCGAGTTCGGCGATCGCGGCGAACGGGCGTTCCAGGACCCGGAGTCCGCCGAAGCTGACGAGCGCCGCGCCGGAGAGGGTGATCGCCCCGATGACATCGAGCGCCACCAGGGTGCCGTCGCCGCGCAGCGCGACGAACGCGGAGAGGATGAGGGCGCTCGGCGCCAGCCACGCGTCGAGGAGGCGAGGTTTCGGCCGTGCCGGATCTCGCACCAGCCATCCAGCGGCCAGCAGCGCGACCGTCGCGATCGGGACGTTGATCCCGAGCGCGGCATCGACGAAGAGGAACTGGGCCAGCAGCCCGAGTGCCAGCGCGACGAGGCCGATCCCCGAAGTGGCGCGGAGGAGGGCCGGAACCGATGCCATCGGTCCGGCCATCATCCTCCCGTCAGTCAACGATCAGTGCTCGATGTCGATGACCAGCCGGCTCGGGTCGCTGAGGGTGAGGACCCTGAAGCAGCTGCCGCCGTCGAGACCGAGGTACCAGGTGCTGACCGCCTCGAAGTCACCGCCCTCGAGCAGGTGGACCAGTCGGTCGAATTCGGGCTCGAAGCTGGTCGGGCCGTCATAGGTGGTGACACCGTCAGGCGAGACCTTGCTGGCGAAATTCATCCTGACCTGCAGGAACGCGGAACCGGCGACCTCGATCTCGAGGCCGCTGGCATCGGCGTAGAACGGTGGCAGCACTCCCTCGATGACCGCGTTCGGGAGCCCGGAATCGAACTCGAAGACGACCCGGTCGTAACCGTCATGGGTCCCGACCCGGACGTCGGTGATCTGCGCGCGGTCGGTCGTCGAGGCGATCGTGACCGATGGCACGCAGGCGAAGGCGGGCAGGCTCTCGGTCGGCTCATCGGAAGTAGCGCTTGCCGAAGGCTCGACGCTCGATGCCGGGACGGAGGATTCGATGCCTGCTGACGCGATGGGCGAGCCACTGGAGCCGGCCGAGCTCTGCGAGGGGCTGCCCGTGGTGCAGCCGACGAGCGCGATGCCGGCGACGAGGACGAGCGCGCCGAGGATGCGGCGCGACGGTTGCGTGCGGGTCATGGTGATGCTCCATTCATGAGGCTCGGCGCTTGATGCACCG
>DASSIB010000003.1:0-3455 GCA_035692365.1 Candidatus Limnocylindria bacterium
ACATCTACATGCCGATGATCCCGGAGCTGCCGGTGGCGATGCTGGCGTGCTCCCGCATCGGGGCGCCGCACTCGATCGTGTTCGGCGGCTTCTCCTCCGACTCGCTCGCCGATCGCATCAACGACGCCGAGGCCAAGGTGCTCGTCACCGCCGACGGCGGGTACCGCCGGGGCGCGCCGGCCGCGCTCAAGCCGAACGCCGACGTGGCCCTGGAGACCACGCCCACGATCGAGCACGTGGTCGTCGTGCGCCGGACCGGCCAGGACGTGGGCATGCGGGACGGCCGCGACCACTGGTACCACGAGCTCATGGCCGATGCCGCGGCCGAGTGTCCGCCCGAGCCGATGGACGCCGAGGACCTGCTCTACCTCCTCTACACGAGCGGCACCACGGCCAAGCCCAAGGGGATCATGCACACGACCGGCGGCTACCTGGCCGGCGTCTCGACCACCCATCGGTACATCTTCGACCTGAAGCCGGAGACCGACGTGTACTGGTGCATGGCCGACATCGGCTGGGTGACCGGCCACAGCTACATCGTCTACGGCCCGCTGGCGAACGCGACGACCGGGATCATCTACGAGGGCGCCATCGACTTCCCGGAGAAGGACCGATGGGCCCAGATCGCGGCCCGCTATCGCGCCACGATCCTGTACACCGCCCCGACCGCCATCCGCGCCCTGATGAAGTACGGGCACGACGTCTTCGCCGCCGATGACCTCTCTTCGCTGCGGCTGCTGGGAAGCGTCGGCGAGCCGATCAACCCCGAGGCGTGGGCGTGGTACTGGGAGTACATCGGCAAGGAGCGCTGCCCGGTGGTCGACACCTGGTGGCAGACCGAGACCGGCATGATCCTCATCACGCCACTCCCCGGGATCACCGTCACCAAACCGGGGAGCGCCACCTTCCCGTTCCCCGGCATCAAGGCCGATGTCGTGGACGAGGCCGGCAACACCGTCCCGCTGGGCGGCGGCGGGTACCTGGTCCTCGAGCGTCCGTGGCCGGCGATGCTGCGCGGCATCTACGGCGACCACGACCGGTACGTGCAGACCTACTGGTCGCGCTATCCGGGCCGATACTTCGCCGGCGACGGCTGCAAGCGCGACGAGGAGGGCTACTACTGGCTCCTCGGCCGCGTCGACGACGTGATGAACATCTCCGGCCACCGCATCTCCACCACCGAGGTGGAGTCGGCCCTCGTCTCGCATCCCGCCGTGGCCGAGGCCGCGGTGGTCGGCCGCACCGACCCGGTCACCGGCCAGGCGATCTTCTGCTACGTGATCCTGCGCCACGGCAACGAGCCGTCGGAGGAGCTGGCCACCGAGGTGCGCGAGCACGTCAGCGCCGTGATCGGGAAGCTGGCGCGCCCCAAGCAGATCATGTTCACGCCGGACCTCCCCAAGACCCGCTCGGGCAAGATCATGCGTCGCCTCCTGCGAGACATCGCCGAGAAGCGGCCGCTGGGCGACGTGACCACCCTCGCCGACACCGGGATCGTGAACACGATCCGCGAGGAGACGGGTCGAGGCGAGGACTGACCTTTGCTACGATGCGCGACGTGACCGTAACCCGCCGAACCAAGGCGATCATCGCCGCCGTCCTCAGCGTCGGCTGGCTCCTCTACATGATCGTCGGGCTGCCGGTGATCAACATCATCGCGCCCACCCACCTTGGCTCGGGCCCGGAGGGAGCCGCCGCATTCATCGGCCTGGTGTCCGGTGTCTTCGTCTGCGGCTTCGTGATGTGGGCCGCCTCCGACTGACGCGTCAGTCCACGTCGGGCGAGAAGAGATTCTCCATCGACGATCGCTCGCGATCGACCGCGGGTTCCAGCAGGCGCCGATAGAGGCCGGGCCGTCGATCCGCCATCGTGTCCCACTCGTGCTCGCCGGGAAGCCGCCGCACATGGGTCCGCCGCGCCGCCTCAGGGTCGATGTCGCCGACCAGCAACTCCTCCTTGGTATCGCTCGCCGTTGCGAGCTGATGCCCGTCGTAGTCGATCAGCACCGATCGGCCGATGAAGGTCGTCCCGCGCTCGGTCCCGACCCGGTCGCAGGCCAGCAGGTAGCAGTGGTTCTCCGCCGCGCGGGACGGGGCGAAGATGCCCGGATGGAAGTCCACCCCGACCGGCCAGTTGGTGGGCAGCGCGATCAGGTCGGCGCCGTCGAGCGCGCACATGCGGGCGGCCTCGGGGAAGCGCAGGTCGTAGCAGATCAAGACCCCGATGCGCACGCCGCCGGCCTCGAACACGATCGGCGGGTTCGGCCCCGGGGTAGCGAAGCGATCGACCCCCAGGAAGGGGAGGTGCATCTTGCGGTAGGTGTAGCGGCGCCCGTCGGGTATGGCGACCAGCGCGGAGTTGAAGACCTCGTCACCCTGCGCCTCGAGCGTGCCGCAGATCACCGTCATGCGATGCACCTCGGCGAGCCCGGCGATGACGTCATGGGCGACTGCCCCCGCGCGTCGGGCCACCGGTCGTGCCTCCTCGAGTGAGCCGAAGGCGTAGCCGGTGACCGCAGCCTCGGGGAGGACCGCCAGGACCGCACCGGCGGAGGCGGCTTCCGCCACCGCGCGCCCGATCCGATCGAGGTTCGCCTCGACCTCGCCGAGCTTGGGATCGATCTGGCAGGCGGCCACGCGATGCGTCGGCATCGGTCCTTCCTTCCCGCTACCCTTCGCCGATGGCCCAACGACCCTGGCTGGTTCCGGCTGCCTTCATCTTACTCGGGCTCATCTGGGGCTCCTCCTTCATGTGGATCAAGATCGGCGTCCAGGAGCTCGACCCGGCCACGCTGGTGGCCTACCGGATCAGCCTCGGCGCGCTGGCGATGCTGCTCTACGTGCGCCTCACCGGCGAGAAGCTCCCGCGCACCGTTCGCGAGCTCGCGCCCATGGCGGCGCTGGGGATGATCGGCACCGCCCTGCCGTTCTTCCTCATCACCTGGGGCGAGCAGTACATCGACTCGGGCACCGCCGCGGTGCTCAACTCCCTGACGCCGATCTTCAGCCTGATCCTGGCCGGGACGATCCTGCGCACCGAGTCGGTGACGCTGGTGCGTGTCCTGGGCCTGGTGACCGGCTTCGCCGGAGCCGCACTGCTCGCATCGCGCGAGTTCGCGCTGCGGGGCGATCCGCTGGCGCTCATCGGCGTTGCGGCCGTCACGGTGGCGGCCATCTCGTACGCGGGCGGGGCGTCGATCAACAAGGCGATGGTGCATGGGACGCCGCGCAACGTGGTGGCGGCCGGCAACCTCACCTTCGGCGCCGTCTACATCTGGGTCTTCGCTCTGATCAGCGGTGCGAACCCGGCACTCCCGACCCAGACCGACAGCATCATCGCGGTCGTCTGGCTGGGGCTGCTGGGCTCGTTCTTCGCCTTCCTGCTCCTCTACTTCCTGATCGCACACCTCGAGGCGACGGTCGCCACCATGGTCACCTACCTCTTCCCCGTGGTCG
>DASSIB010000004.1:0-10126 GCA_035692365.1 Candidatus Limnocylindria bacterium
CGGCGCCCTGGCCTCGTACCGCGAGGCGCCGGCGGCCTAGGCCTCGACCAGATGCTCGGCCTCGGCATCGAGGGCCACATGGGGTGCTGGCGGCACGCGCAGCAAGAGCGGCGACAGCCCGGCGGCCTGCATGTCGGCTTCTACGCTGAAGTGGTCGTACGGGCCCGATCGGAAGTTCACCATGACTTCAGGTCCGGCGATGTCGATCACCGCGTACTGGGCGCTCATGTCGTCGAGGGTCCCGCAGCCGACTGATCCGGCAGCCACGAAGTGGCTCTTCCCCACCAGCCGATGGAACGCCTCGTGGGTGTTGCCAAAGCACATCAGGTCGTCGCCCTGGTCGCTGACCACCCGGGCGAAGACGCGACTCGGCCGATCGCTCCACAGGTACTCGTTCTGCCGCGTCGGCGAGCCGTGGAAGAGGAGCACCGATCGGTCGTCCATCGGGAAGCGAAGACTGGCGGGCAGCTGGCGCAGCCACGAGCGCTGGTCCTCGGAAAGATGCCGGATCGTCCATTCGAGGGACTCCAGTCCGGCGGCCTCGGCCTCGGTGTCCGGCCAGGCGACACCGGCGTGCTCGCGGTGGAGGGCAACCGCGTCGTCCCAGTTGCCCTGGATGGTCGGCACGGCGAGGGCGCGCAGCTCCTCGACCACCTCGGCCGGGTGCGGGCCGCGTCCGACGATGTCGCCGACGCACCACATCGTGTCGCAGCCCAGCGCGAGCACGTCGTCGAGCACCGCGCGCAGCGCGGGCAGGTTGGCGTGCAGGTCCGCGAGCACCGCTATCCGCATGCACGGCATTCTGCCCAGCCGCCAGTACGAGGCAATCCCCCGGCAGGGGGACTTCCGGGTGGTACTAGCTCGCTCGCGCTCCTGCGAAGGGCTCGGCGATCACGCTGATGCGTCCCGCGACTGTGCGGGCCAGCTCGCGCAGGGCGGCCGCGGCGACGGAGGTCTCGCTGGACGGATGCTGGGCGGAGGTGATCGGTGCGCCGGCGTCCCCACCGGTTCGAACCGATGGCTCGAGCGGGATGCGCGCCAGCACCTCGAGGCCCAGCTCGCGGCCCAGGCTGGCTGCTCCACCGGTCCCGAAGATGTCGTGCTCGGTGCCGCAGTCGGGGCAGATGAAGCCGCTCATGTTCTCGACGACGCCCAGCGTCCGGACGTTGACCTTGTTGAACATGGCGATCGCCTTGCGCGCATCCAGCAGGCTCACCTCCTGCGGGGTCGTGACGACTACCGCGCCGGTAAGCGGGATCAGCTGGCTGAGGCTGAGCGCCGCGTCGCCGGTTCCCGGCGGCAGGTCCACGATCAGGTAGTCGAGCTCGCCCCATTCGACGTCGCGAAGGAACTGCTGGATCGCCGAGTGGATGAGCGGCCCGCGCCAGATGACCGGCGCCCCGCCGGTCAGGAAGTACTCGATGCTCATCATCTGGACGCCGTGGGCAACCACCGGGTTGACACGCGACCCGACGCCGGTGACGTGCGATCCGCTGGTGCCCATCATCAGCGGCACGTTGGGGCCGGTGATGTCCGCATCGAGGAGGCCGACCCGCGCCCCGTCGCGCGCCAGGCTGACGGCCAGGTTGACTGCCACCGTGGTCTTGCCGACGCCACCCTTGCCCGAGGCGACCGCGATCGTGTTCTTGACGCCCGGGATCAGGTCGGCCGCCGGCCCGCCGAACGAGCGCTTCACATTGCTCGCCCAGTCGACCCGGACGGTCGTCGCGCCCAGCGCGGCGAGGCCGTCGACGATGTCCGACTCGATCTTCGCCTTCAGCGGGCACGCGGGCGTGGTGAGCTCGACCGTGAGGTCGACCTCCGATCCGGTGATCTCGATCGCCTTCACCATCCCCAGGCTGACGAGGTCCTTCCCGATCTCCGGGTCCTTGACCAGCGACAGCGCGGCCATGATGTTCTCGTCGGTGAGCTGGTCGACCTTGGTCAGGGGGGTGTCCTTTCGGGTGTCAGCGGAGCGCCAGTGCCTCGAGCGTAGCAGAGCGGGCGTCGCGGGGATGCTACCTATGTTGAGAACGCGCGCCCTGGGCTAGACGAGCCCGTCCCAAAGCCCCGATTCGGTCGCGGGACCGGCTCCGGCAGGGACCGGCAGGTTCGACGCGGCGAGCCGGTAATGCTCGGTGCCGAGGAAGGCGTCCCGCACCTCCGGGCGCCAGTCGTGGAAGGGACCAGCGGATCCGGTCTGCGAGACGTGGCGGCGGATGGCGCCCAGCTTGACCTGCGCGAGCTCGCCGAGCTCGAGGGTCAGGGTATCGGTCCCATCCGGCAATCCGTATCCGTCGGGCGCCCGGTCACCGAGGGGGCGCATGGAGGAAGCAGGGACGACCAGCTGGTAGAGCTTCGCCGCCCGCCAGGCAACCTGGTCCTCCTCGAGATCGTCCTCGTAGGCCAGTGGCTCGGCGGCGCGCTCGAACGCCTTGGCCGCCGCGCGTCCCACGACCACGTGATCGGGGTCGCCGGTGACGCCGTCGGGGCCGAAGGTGAGGATGACCTCGGGCCGATGCATGCGGATCGGCTGCACAAGTCGCCCAACCAGCTCCTCGAAGTTGACGCTGGCGAGCCCCTCTTCGGCGTAGTCGAGCATGCGCAGGACCCGCACCCCGAGCAGCCCGACCGACCGGCGCAGCTCGTCCTCGCGGACGGTATCGAGGTTCCGCCAGATGAGCGGCTTCTGGTAGGACCGGTTGCGCCCGCCCGGCGCCGGGGCGCGATCGAGGAGGCGCCGATCGAAGGCGCCGCGGGTGGCACAGACCACCACGGTGTACGCGCCTGACTCCGCCGCGTGGGCGATCGCACCGCCGAATCCGAAGGCCTCGTCGCCCGGGTGGGCGACCACGACCATCAGGCTGCGGGCAGGGTTCCGCTCCCGGACCGGCCGCCAGATCGAGGACACGGCCGGGAGTCTATCAGCCTAGACCTCGATCTCGAGCGCGATCGGCGCGTGATCGCCGGCCCCTGCGGCCTGGCCCGTTGAACCATCCACGGGCGCCGGTGAGTCCGCCACGAAGCTGGCTGCGTGGGCTGTCTCGATCGCCTGGCCGATCTCGGTGAGGGTCATCATCTCGGTGCGCAGCATCAGGGCCAGCTCGTCCCGAAGATGGGTGCGGAGCATCTCGGGGCCATCGGTCGAGAGGGTGAACGGCACCTTGTTGTCGACCAGCGAGCGCAGGATGAAGCGCATCTCGGCCGCGTTGCGGACCACCCGCGTCGTGAGGTTCGACGAGGGGCACACCTCCAGCACGATGCCGCGCTCGCGCAGCATCCCCATCACCATCGGGTCGTAGGCGCTCTTGATGCCATGGCCGATGCGGGTCGGCGCCAGCCCCTCGATCGCTTCGCGCACCTCCTCGGGGCCTCCTGTCTCACCTGCGTGCACGGTGACCCCCAGGCCGGCACGCCGGCACTCGTCGAAGACGTCCCGGTAGTCGGCGAAGCGGAAGGACCGATCGACCGGGCCTGCGATGTCGACCGCCACCACGCCGCGGCTATGCCAGCTGATCGCCTTGGCGGCGATGATCTCGTTCAGGTCGCGGCTGAAGGCACGGTCGAGGCAGAAGATCAGGCCGGCACGCACCTGCGGGTACTCGAGCACGGCGCGGTCCATGCCGCGCACCGCCGCGGCGATGATGTGGTCGAGGTCCTGTTCCCCGCCCCGGTTCCGCTTCATCGGGTTGAAGCGCAGCTCGATGCGGGTGATGTTGCTCTTCCGGTAGGCGCCGCCGATCACCTCGTAGACGCTGCGCTCCACCGCGGTCGGGCTCGACTGGATCAGCTCGGTCCAGTGGAAGAGGTCGAGGTACGCGTCGAACGAGCGACGGCGGCGCCCGACGGTGATCAGGTCACGGAACGCCCAGTAGTCCTTGGTCGGCAGGCGGATCCCCTGGGCGTGGGCGATCCCCCACATGATGGCCGGCGTGACGGCCGCACCGAGATGGACGTGGAGCTCGGTGAGCGGCGTTCGGGGGTCGATCCGGGGTCGGGGCATCTTCCTCGAGAGGCGACGATTTGGCGGAGTGTAGCGCAGCATAAGCGTGGCGGCGCCCCCGCGAGCCGATGCTAGAATCGCGGCGCCATGGAGCTGATCCGAGACGTCATCGATTTCATCGCGACCGGCCTCGGCGGCCTCGTCGCGACGCTTGCGCCCTACGGCTTCATCGGCCTGGTCGGGCTCTATCTCCTCTGGGTCGTGATCGGCTACCTGCGCGTCTCGCAGGTCGGCATCCGGGCCGAGGCCACCACGCTGCCGGCTCTCCAGCTGCCGCGCGCGCCGGACGGCGCCATCGACGTGCCGGGCGGGGTCGCGTACTGCCCCAACGACGGCCTGCGCTACCCCGGCCACGCGCGCTTCTGCACCCAGTGCGAGGCCGACCTGCTTGTCTCGTGCGCGAACTGCGGTGCAACGATTCGGGCCGCCGACGAGTCCTGCTACCGATGCGGGACGCACGACACGCTGGCGCCCGCATCGGATTGAGCGCCGCCGCCTGACCCTTCGTCCGGCGGGCCGCTGGCACGGACGACCCACCGCATGACCGCATCCACCGCGCTCGTTGTCGCGGCGTTCATCACGCTCCTCGGCGCGGCCGCAATCGGCCTCGCCTCAGCCCTGGTCGAGCTCGCGCGCAGGCCTGCGGGGGCGCCTGCGGGCAGCGCCGGCGCCCTCGCCCCACCCCGGATCAGTGGCTCGTCAACCGCTCTGGCGGGCGCCGTCCTCGCGGCCATTCTGCTGCTCGGTGCCCTGGCAGTCCGCACCGCCGCCACCGGCCACGCCCCGTGGTCCAACCTGCACGAGTTCAGCGCCTCGTTCGCGTGCGGGCTGCTGGTGGTGTTCATCGGCCTGGCCATCCGAAGGCCGATCGCCGGACTGACGCCCGTCGTGGCGCTCGTCGCGGCCGGGCTGCTGGGTGTCTCGCTGCTGCAGCCCGACGAGGTGCGGCCGTTGGTGCCGGCGCTGCAGGCGCCGCTCCTGCTCACGATCCACGTCGGGACCGCGATGCTCGCCTACGCCATCGGGGCGGTTGCCTTCGCGGCCGCTCTCGGAGAGATCGCGCAGCGGGCGACGCGCGACGGCATTGCGTCGCTTCCATCCGCCGACCTGTGTCGCGCAGCTTCGCACCGGGCCGCGATCCTCGCCTTCCCGATCCTGACCGCCGCGATCGTGCTGGGTTCGGTCTGGGCCAACCTCGCCTGGCGGTCGTATTGGAACAACGACCCCAAGGAGCTGGCCGCGGCGGCAACCTGGCTGGTGTACGGCGGCTACCTGCACGTCGCGGGCCGGCGCGACCGATGGGCTGCATCGGCCCCATGGCTGCTGGTGCTCGGATTTGCCGCGATCCTCTTCACCTGGCTCGGTGCCGGCCTGCTGTTCGTGGGCGAGCACTCGTACGCCGGGGCATAGCCCCGTGGCGGAGCCTCAGTCGGAGAGGAGATCGCGAGCGTAGGCCTGGATCTCCGGCACGTCGGGGATCATCACCCAACCTCGCGTGCTGTTCGGCTCGAACCCCACGAAGCGGGAGAAGCGCGGCGGCTGGAGGACGATGGCGGTGACCTCGGCGGTGGCCGAGCGGCGCCCGATCTCGAAGAGCGTCGTCAGCTCGTCGAGCCCGATGTCGGTCTCCAGCGAATCGAGGAGGCGAACGACACCGATCAGCGTTCCCGGTAGCGGATCGAGCCATTTCCGGGCAAGCGCCACAATGACCTGCTGCTGACGCGCGGCGCGGCCGTAGTCCGAGTCGACCCGCGTCCGGCTGAAGCTCAGCGCCTGGGCTCCGCTGAGGTGGGCGGGACCGGGGTCGAGGAAGAGCTGCACCTGCGGGTCGGCGATTCGGGTCTTGACCTCGACGTCGATGCCGCCCACGGCATCGACCATCCACGCGAAGTCGTCCATGTCGACCCGGATGTATCGGTCGATCGGGACTCCGAGGAGCGACGCCATGGCGCCGCGCAGCACGTCATTTCCGAAGCGCTGCGCGATGCCGTTCACCTTGCCGCGATAGGTCGATCCGTCGGGCATCGGGATGTCGACCGTGTCGCGCGGCAGCGAGAGGATCGCGATCTGCGACTTGTCGGCGCTGACGCTGACGACCATCAGCGCATCCGTGTTCTCGTCGACCTCGCCGCGCGCCCTGCGCACGGCACTGCTGTCGGACCCGGCCACCAGCACGGTGAAGCGCTTCGCCAGCATCTCCTCGTCGATGGGGATCGGTATCGGGGTGGGGCGCGGGGTTGGGCTGGAGACCTCCGTCGGGCTCGGGCCCTCAGCGCTCGGAGCGACGCTCGGTGCGAGGCTTGGCGACGCGGACGCACAGCCGGCCAGGAGCAGCGCAACGGTGAGGATGCGGAGTCTCATGCCAGGCCCGCCACCTGGGCGCGCACCCGATCCGGGTCCTGGGTTGGCTCGTCACAGGCGTAGCCACGGCAGACGTACGCAGTCGCCACGCCATCGCGGGCGGTCTTCCCATCGAAGAGCGCCCAGGGTGCGACACCGTTGTCGGTCGAGAGCGGCGCGATCACGAGGTCAGGCTGGTATGGAGCGGCGGCGGCACGCCGCATGGCCACGGCCAGCGGGTCGTCGCGGGTGCCGGCGATCACCGCGTCGATCGGCTCGCCCAACGCCCGATCCGCGGCCGACAACATCCGGCCGAACTGGACCGGGTGTCGATCCAGAGCGGGGCCAGCAGCTCGCAGGATGCTGCGAGCTCGGCGGTCATGGTCGGGCTCGCCGGTGAGCAGGGCGAGACGCAGCAGGACGTCGGCCGCCACCGAGTTGGCCGCCGGCGTCGCGCCATCGATCAGGGAGCGCGGCCGTGCCACGAGCCGGTCGTGCTCGTCGCTGGTGTCGAAGAGGGTGCCGCTCGGCTCGTCCCAGAAGTCCGCCACGGCGCGGTCCATCAGGGCGGCCGCCAGCTGCAGGTCCGCGACCTCGCCCAGCGCCGCGTAGGTCGCCAGCAGTCCGTCGGCGACGTTCGCGTAGTCCTCGCTGAAACCAGGTGTATGAGCGTTCCCACCACGGGCTGTCCTCCACAGCCGTCCCTCGTCGCGAACGAGCTGGGCGCGGATGAAGCCCGCGCAGCTCCGCGCGGCCGCACCGAATCGATCGTCATCGAGCACGAGTGACCCGACCGCCAGCGCACGGAGCGCCATCCCGTTCCATGCGGCGAGCTGCTTGTCGTCGCGGCCCGGCCGGACCCGGAGGTCCCGCGCCGCGAGCAGCAGATCCCGCGCACGCTCAAGGGCCTCGGAGGAGGGGGCCGCCGCACCTGACAGGTGCAGGATCGAGTGACCCTCCCAGTTTCCGCCCTGCACGACGCCCCAATAGGACGCCACGCCGGCCGACTCGGCAGCGTCCAGGCCCCCCGCGCGGAGCGTCTCGATGAACGCCTCCCGGTCCCAGACGTAGAAGCGACCCTCCTCGCCCTCGCTGTCGGCGTCGAGCGCCGACGCAAAGCCGCCATCGGGGGTGGCAAGCTCGCGAACCATGAACTCCAGGGTGTGTCGCGCGACGTCTGCGTATCGCTGCTCCCCGGTCGCCCGAAACGCCTCCAGGTACGCGTGCGCCAGCTGCGCGTTGTCGTAGAGCATCTTCTCGAAGTGGGGCACGAGCCAGCGCGCATCGGTGCTGTAGCGGGCGAAGCCGCCGCCGATCTGGTCGTGCATGCCACCGGCCGCCATCCGATCGAGCGTGTGGGTCACCATCTGCAGCACGCTCGCGTCCTTCGTGCGACGCCACGCCCGCAGCAGGAATTCCAGCGTCATCGGCGCCGGGAACTTGGGCGCGCCGCCGAATCCACCGTGCTCCGGGTCGAAGGACGCGGCCAGGCGGGCCACCGCGCCGTCGAGCTGGCGGCGTTCGACATCGGTCCTGCCGGGTTGGACCTCCAGCTGCTCACGGAGGTGCGTCCCGAGCTGCCGGCCCTGCTCGACGACCTCGTCTCGGCGCTCGCGGTAGGCCTCGGCGATCGCGCTCAGCACCCGCGGGAAGCCGGGCATCCCGTGTCGGTCCTGTGGCGGGAAGTAGGTGCCGCCGAAGAAGGGCTCGAGATCGGGGGTCAGGAAGACGCTCATCGGCCAGCCACCGCCGCCGGTCATCGTCTGCACGGCGGCCATGTAGACGTCGTCGAGGTCGGGGCGCTCCTCGCGGTCGACCTTGATCGCCACGAAGTCGCGGTTCAGCTGCTCCGCGATGGCGGGGTCCTCGAACGACTCGTGCGCCATGACATGGCACCAGTGGCAGGCCGAATAGCCGATGGACAGGAAGATCGGCTTCTCCTCGGCCCGTGCCCGTTCGAGCGCCTCGGCGCCCCACGGATACCAGTCGACGGGATTCCCGGCGTGCTGGAGCAGGTACGGGCTCGTCTCGGCGGCGAGTCGGTTGGTCACGCGGGACGCTCGCTCGCGAACTGCTCGGCGTAGAGGCGCGCGTAGAGGCCCTCGTGGCGCACCAGCTCGTCGTGCGTGCCGCGTTCGACGATCCGCCCGCGGTCGAAGACCAGGATCAGGTCCGCCCGGAGGATGGTCGAGAGCCGATGCGCGATGGCGATGGTGGTGCGCCCCTCCATGAGCCGCGCCAGCGCCCCCTGGATGAGGCGCTCGCTGACCGTGTCGAGGGCGCTGGTCGCCTCGTCCAGCAGGAGGATGCGCGGATCCTTGAGGAGCACGCGCGCGATCGCCACCCGCTGCTTCTCCCCGCCGGAGAGCTTGTAGCCCCGCTCGCCGACGATCGTGTCGTACCCATCGGGAAGCTCCATCACGCGGTCGTGCATCGCCGCCGCCCGCGACGCGGCTTCGATCTCCTCCATCGTCGCCTCCGGCCTGGCGTACCGCAGATTCTCCAGCACCGATGCGTGGAAGAGGTACGTCTCCTGCGTGACGACGCCGATCTCGCGCCCCAGTGACGCGAGGCGGATCCGGCGGACATCGATGCCATCGATCTCGACCGCGCCCTCATCCACGTCGTACAGCCGCGGGATGAGGTAGGTCGTGGTCGTCTTCCCCGCGCCCGAGGGTCCGACCAGCGCCACGAGCTGCCCGGGGAGCGCCTCGAAGTCGATCTCGGTCAGGCCGAACGGCCGGATCGCGGTCGGGACCGCCCGGCCCTCCGCCACGGCCTCGGCCTCGGCCTCGGCAGCACCCCCCTCGGGGACGAACTGCGCCGGCGCGGACGGGTAGCGGAAGGTGACGTCGCGGAAGCGGACGTCACCGCGCAGCGTCGAGGGATCGAGCGAAACCGCGTCGGGCGCGTCACGGATCTCCGGCTCCATCTCGAGGTATTCGAAGATCCGGTCGAAGAGGGCGAGCGCGCCCTGGATCTCGACCTGCACGTTGAGGAGCTGGCCGAGCGGAAAGAAGAGCCTGCTCTGAAGGGTGGTGAAGGCAACGATGGTGCCGATGCTGACGTTCGTGTCACCGTCGATGATCAGCGACCCGGCCAGCAGGTACACGAACGCAGGCGCGATCGAGAAGAAGGTGCCGATCATGGCGAAGAACCAGCGCCCGATCATCTGCTGTCGGATCTGCAGGTCGCCCAGGCGTCGTGACTCCCGTCCGAACTTCTCGATGCTGGCCTGCTGCTGCCCGAACGTCTTCGAGAGGAGGATCCCGGAGACCGAGAGCGACTCCTGGGTGATGGCGCTCACCTCCGCCAGCGACTTCTGGGTGAGGCCGCTGACCACGCGGCGCACCTTGCCGACGCGGTAGGTGATGTAGGCGAAGATCGGCAGCATGCCGAGGCTGAGGATCGTCAGCCGCCAGTCGAGGATCAGCATCGCGATCACGGTGGTTGCGACGGTCGCGAAGTTGGCGAGCAACGAGGCGGCCGTATCGGTCACCACCGACTGGACCCCGTTGACATCGTTGCCGATGCGGCTCTGGATCTCGCCGGTCCGCGTCTCGGTGAAGAAGCGAAGCGGCATCCATTGGAGGTGGGTGTAGAGCGCAAGCCGCAGGTCGTCCATCACCCGCTGGCCGACCACGTTCGAGAGGTACGACTGCCAGACGCCGAGGAGGCTGGTGCCGATCGGCAGGACGATCATCAGCCCCGCCTGCAGATACAGGAGTCCGATGTCCTTCGGGCCGGTGAGGTTGTCGATGATCAGCTTCAGCAGGATCGGGT
>DASSIB010000005.1:0-14491 GCA_035692365.1 Candidatus Limnocylindria bacterium
CCTGCGGCCGGCAGGATCACCTGGTCGAAGACGGCCTGCAGGTCACCCTGCGACAGGTAGCCGCGCAGGAATCCCGCGCCGGCGAAGTAATGGGCCTCGCCGTGCACGAGGCTCGGCTCGAAGCTGATGAGGAAGACCAGCCCGTCGTCGAAGCCTTCGCGACCGACGCCCCACTGATCCATGAGCGCGCGCGCGGCCGCCAGGTTCGAGTCGGGCGTGGCGGACGCGTCGACCTGCACGTAGATGGCGATCTCGGCGCCGCTCCGGTCCTCGATCGCGTCGATCTGCGTCTCGAGGAGCTGCTCGATCTCGGGGGCGAGCGCCTCCGCCGGGTCATAGACCGCCTGACGATCGACCGGGTCGGGGAAGGGGTGCTCGCCGGATGGCACGCCCGGGAAGCCGAAGACGGCGAAGGCGATGACGATCGCCCAGAAGAAGCCGAAGACGACGCTTACGGCAACCCGGATGAAGCGGAGCGCACCCACGTCAGCAGGATAGTCCGCCGCTAGGCGCAGGTCACGGTGATGCTGGCCGGCGCCTGCGCCAGGCCGGGAATCCGCTCGGTGAAGGTGACGCTGCCGCCTCCGCGCACCGGCGGGGAGATGGTCGCGCGGGTGCGCAGCACCAGGTTCGAGGCGTCGCGAGCGGTGAGTCGGCACTTGGCCCTGCCCTCCCGGGACCCCTCGTTCGTGACCTCGAGGTCGACCACCACGGCGTCCGGAGGATCGCTGCCCCAGCGCAGCGCCTCGCCGTGGAACGGCCCGATCCCCCGCAGCGCGAAGCTGGCGGCGATCGCCATGATCACCACCCCGGCCACGATCGCGACCACGATCGTGCCGTGGTACTGGGTCGCCGACGGGGTCGCCATCCCGGCCCGGTTGCAGACCGCGCAGATCGTCTCGTCGGGGCCGATCTGGCGGCCGCACTTGTAGCAGTTGCGCAGCGGGCGCGGGTCGACCTCGGTCACGAGGCCGGCGCCAGCCGCTCGCCCGCGGGGATGGGGATGGTCAGCCAGTTCTCGGGTGGCGCCAGCGGACAGCTCCAGGCCGGGTCGTAGACACAGGACGGGTGGTAGGCATAGTTGAAGTCGATCACCAGCTCATCGCCCTGGGATCCCAGGTCGGCCCCCTTGCCGGAATCCCACAGGTAGCGTCCGCCGCCGTAGGTCTCCCTGCCGCTGGTCGCGTCGCGGAACGGGATGAAGATGCCGCCCGCGTACTCGTTGAGCCAGTAGACCGCCAGCCGGACGGGCGACCCATCGACGGCGAAGCTGACCCAGCCGATGCGTGCGTACGGCATCGGCGGGCCGGTGCCGGAGCGCGGGACCTCGAGCGGTGGTGCCTCGCGATCGGGCTCGAGCGGTGCGCGGAACGCGAGCTCGGGGGCATACCGCCAGTAGGCGAGGCCGCGGAAGTCGCGCCGGCCGGCAGGCGGCACCGGCGACGAGGGATGCGACGCGAAGAGCCGATCCTTCGCGGCGCGGAAGCCGAGCAGCCGTGCCGGCTCGGCCCGCGGGTCGTGCCGCAGGGCGTCGTAGGCCGCCGCGACACGGCGGCGCCAATCGGCCAGGTCGAGGTGGTCGGACATCGGTCCCGCGAAGTGTACGGGCGGCGCCGCCCGGAGGCTGCGCCGCCCGCATCGGCATCCCGAGCGTGCCCCTAGAGCAGGCCGTTGTCCTGCAGGAACTGGCGAGCCACGTCGGCGATCTCCTCATGGTTGATGTTGATCGCAACGCCGAGCTCGGTCAGAGCGTCTGTCGTCAACTTGGCGGTGATCGCGTTCAGCGTCTCGGCGAAGTCGGCGCCCGCTGCGTCTACGAGATCCTGCCGTGCCAGCGGCAAGAGGTTCTGGGCCGGCTGGAGGTGCTTGTCATCGTCCAGCAGCACGAGGTTCAGCGACCCGATCTCGGGCTGCGTGGTGCACACCTGCGCGACGTCAACGGCACTGTCGTTCAGCGCGGTGGCGATGTCAGCGGTGCAGGCCTCGAGGGTCTCCACCTCGAGCTGCGTCAGGTCAATCCCATAGACCTCCTTCAGGCCCGGGGCGCAGGTTGGATTCTCCATGCACTCCTCGGCGATGCCGAAGACGAGCTGGTCAGCGACCTCGGCGAGGTCGCTCATGTTTGTCAGGCCGAACTCCTCGGCAGTCTCCTCGCGAACGGCAAACCCGTCGGCATCGGTCCCGGGTGAGAAGTCGTACACGACCCAGTCCTTCCCGGCGAGCGCCTCCTGCATGTTGTCCCAGGCGGTCTGGGGGTCAGTCGACAGTGCCTCGAGGCCAAGTCCGTCGCCACCAAGCCCGCCGAGGTACTCCGGCAGGAGATTGATCTCGTTCGCCTCCAGCGCCGTATGCGTGATCGGCCGTCCGCCAAGCTCCAGGTGGCGCTCAACCGGGTAGCCAGCGGCCTCGAGACCCTGGGCGTACATCTCGGCGACGACCGAGTTCTCCCAGAATTGCTGGGAGCCGATGCTGACCGTCGGCTTCTCTCCAGCCGAGCTTCCGCTCGGCGATCCCTCGCTCCCACCCGGCGTGCAGGCGCTCATGACGAGCACCAGCGACGCCGCCCCGAGAGCGAGCGTGCGGTATCTCCGCATTGGGTCCTCCTTGTGAAATGGGACTCCGCGTGTCGTGCTCCTGCGCGACCGCTCCGGAGTCTTGCAGCGACTCCGGACACCAGTTATACGCCTTTTGGTGGTGTCGCGTTCAGATCGCCCCGAGCGCTGAGGGGACCCGGGAGGCTTCCTCCAGAGGGCCGCCCTCGGGACCCGCCAGGCCGGGCGAGACGGCGCGGCGCTGCAGCCAGGCGAAGCCCAGCTCGGTCAGGATCGCCAGCAGGGCGACCAGCACGGCGGCGGCGAAGACGCGGACCTCGTCGCTGAGGGCGAGGCCCTGCAGGATGTACGAGCCCAGCGTGCCGGCCCCGACCAGAGCGGCAAGCGGCGCGGTCGCCACCACCGATACCGCCGAGATGCGAATGCCGGCCAGGATGACGGTCAGCGCCACCGGGACCTCCACCCGTGCGAGCAGCTGCAGCTCGCCCATGCCCATCCCCCTCGCCGCCTCGCGCAGGTCGGGATCAACGTCACGCAGCCCCGCATAGGTGTTCGTCACGATCGGTGGGATGGCGAGCGCCACCAGGCCGATGAAGGCCGGCAGGAAGCCGAGCCCGCCACGCTGAAAGAGGGCGGTGCTGATCGGGTAGGCGATGCCAAGCCAGCCGAGTGACGGAATCGCCCGCCCGATGTTGCTGACCGCGACCGCCACCCGGGCGCCGCGGCCGGTGTGCCCGATGTACAGCCCGATCGGCAGCGCGATGGCGAGCCCGGCCGCCAGCGCGGCGATGGTCAGCGACAGGTGCTCCCACAGCCGCAGGGGGATGCTGTTGTTGCCCGTCCAGTTCGCCGGATCGGTGTACCACGCCAGGACCTGTCCGAGGAACTCCATCGGCTAGGCCTGCCGCGCCCGTGCCCACGGGGTCACGCGCCGCTGGAGCGCCTGGAGTCCCAGGTCGACGACCGTCGACAGGAGCACCACGATGATGATCCCGGTGATGGTTGCCGTCGGGAAGCGGCGCTGCACCCCGATGTTCACGATCAGGTAGCCGAGCCCGCCCATGCCGATCAGGGTCGCGATCGTGACCAGGCCGATGGTCGTCACCGTCGCGATCCGCACACCGGCCACGATGATCGGCATCGCGATGGGCAGCTCGACCCGCCACAGTCGCTGCGCATCGCTGTAGCCCATGCCGCGGGCGGCCTCGATCACCTCGGCCGGCACGCCGCGCAGCCCGGTCACGATATTGCGCACCAGGATCACCAGCGTATAGCTGACCAGGGCGATCTCCGTCGTCAGGAGCGAGAGTCCCGTGATCGGGATGAGGAGCACGAACAGCGCGATGCTGGGGATCGCATACAGGAGGCTGCCGACCGCCAGGATCGGGCCATAGGCGGGTGGGTAGCGGCGCACCAGCAGGGCCAGGCCGAAGCTGATGACGAAGCCGGCGCCGACCGCGATCACGGTCACGGTCATGTGCTCACCCACCCGGCGGACCAGCATGTCGACGTTGTCGATCACCCAGCCGATCTGGAAGAACGGCTCGCCTTCGCTCATCGGCGACGTGTCGCGGGAGCATCGGTTGCCTGCGGAGCTCGGAGCGCCTCGCTGATGGCATCCACGCTGATCAGGCCGATGACCGCGTCGCGCTCGTCCACCACCACGCCCAGCTGCACGCTCGACGAGAGCATCGTCGAGAGGGCGTCGCGCAGGGTGGTCTCGGGCCCCAGCGTCGGCGAGCCGGGGGTGGCGTCCTCCGCCGTCAGCGGGTCATCGCCCTGGAGGTCTGAGCGGCTGATCCAGCCGACCGGCCGCTGCTGGGCATCGACCAGCAGGGCGTAGTCGGCCCCGACTGCCTCGAGACGCTGCCGCAGGTCGCCGCGCCGCTCGCCTTCGGAGGCGGTGATCGGATGTTCGAGCTCCAGGTCGCGGACCCGCGCCAGCGAGAGCCGCTTGAGGCCACGATCGGCTCCAACGAAATGCTCGACGAAGTCGGTGGCCGGCGCCGCCAAAATGGCGTTCGGGGTGTCGTACTGGGCCAGGACTCCGCCGCGCTGCAGGATCGCGATCCGATCGGCCATCTTGATCGCCTCGTCCACGTCATGGGTGACGAAGACGATCGTCTTGCGGACCTGGGCCTGCAGCCGCAGGAACTCGTTCTGCAGCCGATCGCGCAGGATCGGGTCGACGGCACCGAATGGCTCGTCCATCAGCATCAGCGGGGGATCGGCCGCCAGCGCGCGGGCCACGCCGACCCGCTGGCGTTCACCGCCGGAGAGCGCGGCAGGGTAGCGGTCCCGATAGGTTGCCGGCTCGAGTCGGACGAGATTGAGCAGCTCCTCGACGCGGGCGGTGACTCGCGCCGCCGGCCAGCGCAGCAGACGCGGCACGACCGCCACGTTCTCGGCGACCGTCAGGTGCGGAAAGAGCCCGACCTGCTGGATCACGTACCCGATCCGCCGCCGCAGCTCGACGGCGGGCAGCGCCATCACGTCCTCGCCGTCGATCGTGATCCGCCCCGAGGTCGGCTCGATCAGCCGGTTGATCATCTTCATGGTGGTGGTCTTGCCGCAGCCCGATGGGCCGACCAGGACGCAGATCTCGCCGGCCGGGATCTCCAGCGACAGGTCGGAGACGGCCAACGCGCCGCCCTCCTGACCGTACCGCTTGCTGAGGTGCTCGAGGCGGACGACCGCCGCGCTGCTGGTCACCGGCCGAATGATAGGGAGGCCGGCCGGTCGACCGACGCCAGCCCCCCGGTGACGCGCCAGATGCGCACCCCGGATCGGTCGTATGCGAGCTCCCAGTCGGGGCTGCCATCGAAGATCGTCGGTGAACAGTCACGCGGCGGCCCAGTGTCCAGCAGGTACGTCGCGCCGAGGGCGCGGGTCAGGTCGGCAGCGTGCTGCGGATCGCCCGAGCAGTAGATGGTGTCGACCAGCGCGTGCCGCTGGTCGGGCGGATAGCCGAGGTTGGCGATGTACGGCGTGAACGTGAGGAGCCGCAGCCGGCCGGCGGGATCGGTGGGCGAGTTGAGCCAGCCGTTGGTCACGAAGACGGAGCGCTCGGGTGTGTTCGCGGTGATCCAGTCCGCCGCCTCGACCTCGTTCCAGCCGAGCACCACCTCGCGGTTGAGCGCCGTCCAGGCCGAGACGAGCAGCGGTGACGGGATGCTGAAGAGCAGCACCGCCGCGACCGCCGGTGCCGGCCAGCGTCGGATCAACCATGCGGCGAGCAGGGCGACCACGATCCACATCGCCTGGAAGTACTTGTTCATGTCGAAGCCGATGGCGCTGACCTGGACCACGTTCGGCACCAGGAACAGGGTGACCAGCCAGAACGCCAGGAAGCCGCGACCGGGAAGGCGGGGCAGGAAGAGCGCCAGCACGGCCAGCAGGAACGGGATCCCCAGGTTGGTAGCGTAGAAGAAGAGGACGGCCCCGGGACCGTCTGCCATCGGTGCTGATTCCCAGCCCGCCACCCAGCGCAGGGCTCCGCTGCCGCCTGCCTGCAGCACCGGTCCAATCACGAAGGGGACCGCAAGCGCGTACGGCGCCAGCAGCAGGGCCGCGTTGCGCGGCGCATCGGGGTCGAAGAGCCGTCCACCCACCACCACCCAGCCCAGCGCGAGCGCCAGGAAGGCAGGGAAGAAGAAGAAGTGGAAGGGCGCCAGCAGCGCCCCCAGCAGGCCCGCCAGCAGGATCAGCTGGGGTCGGTCCCTCCAGCCGGCGGCACGGGCGCGGGCGGTGGGGAGGCCTGCCAGCAGCAGGAGGACGGCGCCGAGGAGCATCGGCAGCCCCGCCGTCGTGGCGCGATGGACGAGCAGCCCGGTTCCCATCACCGATGGGATGCGGAAGAAGGGCCAATCGGTCAGCCACGAGTTGTCGTACGAGTTGTCGAGCACCAGGCTGGGGAGGTCGCCGAACCCGTTCGCCATGTCGCCGACCAGCCGCATCCAGCCCAGCCCCCCGGCAAAGATCACGAGGACCGCCGCCAGCACCGCCGCTCGTCGTGCCCCGCGACCTCGCAGAAGGGTGCGGGACAGGCCATGCACCAGCAAGGCGAGCGCGCCGGCCAGGATCGCGGACGAGACCACGAAGCTCGGGACGGCGAAGACATCCGCCGCGCGAGCAGCGACCGCGGCGTGGAAGTCGGCAAACCAGTGGTACACGAGCGGCTCGCCGGCGAAGTACGGGACCTGCGGCGGGAAGTTGCCCGCGTTGACGGACTGCGCGATCGAGAGATGCACGCCCAGGTCGCTCCAGTTCGACCCGCCAGCCGAGATCCCGCTCGGCGTCGCCCGCCACAGGCCGGACTGCAGGACGGCACCCACGAAGCCCGCCGACGCGCCCGCGACGACGAAGGCGAACCAGTCACGTCGCACGGCCCGCCAGGCCGCGCCGAGCTGCGTGGCCGCGGCGCCGCCGCCGCCGCGCAGGAATCCGAGCGGGATCGGGATGGCGAGCAGCGCGGCCGCCACGAAGATCGTCTCTCTCCTGTAGCCGCCGGTCGCGAGCGAGAGCCAGTAGACGAGGTGCGCGCTGAGCGCCACCGACAGCACGATCGCGAGGCCGAGACGCCCGGTGGCCGAGATGCGGGGTCGCGCCCAGCCGACGACCGCCCAGCCCGGGACGACGAAGAGGAGCGGCCAGACGACGATGACCGCGAGCGGGGGCCACACCCAGGCGGCCGCCAGCGCAATCGACACCAGGAACGCGGCAGCCACGGCCGCGCGGGAGTCAGCTGGCACGCGCGCTCCGCAGCCTGGGGAGTGGCTGCCGCGGATCGAGCAGCGCCACGACCCGGTCCACCTGGACCTTGGTGAGGTTGCCGCCTGCGCCGATCACGGCGGCGAGCGCGTCCGCGTCGCGGATGACCTGGATCCCGGGTCGCTGGCCGGCGTCCCACTCGATCTCGACGCCGCGCGGTGGCACGAGGCAGGCGGTCACCGACGACGGCAGGGTGGCACGCTCCAGGTACATCTCGAGGCGCCGTCCAGCCAGCCGCGCGGCCGTGAGGCGGGCCGCGTCCCATGGCACCCACGAGTCGGTGGAAGGGCTGTGCCGATACCAGTGGCCATTCCGCTTGCGGTATCTGCCCGCCTCGACGCGCAGCGTCAGGGCCCAGGTCCCGCCCGGTCCGACGACGACCGCCTCGATCGGCTCCTTCCCACCGGCGAGCACCAGCCGCAGGTAGTGGAACCGGTCGTCGAGACGCCTCCCCAGCGGCCCGCTCAGCCTGTCTCCGCCGGTGCGGGGGAGGGCGAGGCGCAGCGATGGAGAGGTGGGTCGGTGGATCACCATGGCGGCGGGCGATGGTTCGTGCGGATTCCGCGGGCGCACGCCGAGTCTACCGTCGCCGGGGCCTCGCGCCTAGCCCGCGCGGAACCCCTGCTAGCATGCCGGGCATGGACGAGCGTGCTCCCGGCAGCCAGATCCCTGAGGCCGTCAGGACCCTCCTGGCGGAGCTGGGCGAAGACCCGGATCGCGAGGGCCTGGCTGGCACCCCGGACCGCGTCCGGCGGATGTATGCCGAGCTGACCGAGGGCTATCGCACCGATCCGGAAGCCCTCCTCAACGGGGCCGCCTTCGAGGTCGACTACGACGAGATGGTCGTCGTCCGCGACATCGAGTTCTTCTCGCTGTGCGAGCACCACCTGCTGCCCTTCTTCGGCAAGGCGCACGTCGGCTACCTGCCGCGCGGCCGGATCATCGGCCTCTCGAAGATCCCGCGCATCGTCGACATGTACGCCCACCGGCTCCAGGTCCAGGAGCGGCTGACCCAGCAGGTTGCCGGCTTCCTGATGGAGCAGCTGAAGCCGAAGGGGGTCGCGTGCGTGATCGAGGCGACGCATCTGTGCACGGTGATGCGCGGCGTCAAGAAGCAGGAAGCGACGATGGTCACCAGCTCGATGCTCGGCACATTCCGGGCCGATGCGCGCACGCGCTCCGAGTTCCTGACCTTCATCGGTCGCACGGCCGACCGCTAGGCCGATGCCCTACGCCACGCTCCTGACCGAGCCGGAGATCTCCGCGGCGCTCGCCGCGGTGCCGGGCTGGCGCCGCGACGGTGAGACCCTGGTCCGCACCTTCGAGTGCCCCTCGTTCCGCGCGACGATCGACCTGGTCGCCCGGGTGGCCGATGCCGCCGAGGAGGCAAACCACCATCCCGACATCGCCATCAACTGGCGGCGGGTGACCTTCACGCTGACGACCAAGGCGTCGCACGGGCTGACCGCGAAGGACGTGTCGATGGCGGCGACGATCGACCGTCTCGGCGGGGAGGGTGTGGGGTGAAGGTCGGCCTGATGCTTCCCATTGGGGAGCAGGAGAAGTCCGGCCAGACCCTGCCGTGGAGCGATCTCCGGGAGATGGCACTCGCGGCCGAGGAGTCGGGGCTCGACTCCGTCTGGGCCGCGGATCACCTCATCTTCCGCGAGGACGGCAGCTCGAGCGGGATCCACGAGTGCTGGACCGTCCTGACCGCGGTGGCGGCGATCACGCAGCGGGTCGAGATCGGTCCGCTCGTCCTGGCGCTGCCATTCCGCAACCCGGCCCTCCTCGCCAAGATGGCGGCCGCATTCGACGAGGTGTCGGGCGGGCGGCTGATCCTGGGGCTCGGCTGCGGGTGGCATGAGCCGGAGTTCGATGCCTTCGACTTCCCCTTCGACCATCGCGTCGGCCGGTTCGAGGAGGCGCTGGCCGTCGTCCTGCCGCTGCTGCGCGACGGCAAGGTGACGGTGGAAGGCCGATGGCACCGGGCCGATGCGGAGCTCATGCCACCCGGCCCGCGGCCGAACGGCCCGCCGATCCTGATCGCCGGAAAGCGACCCCGAATGCTCCGGCTGGTGGCCCGGCACGCCGACGCCTGGAACGCCGCCTGGTACGGCCGGCGAGAGGAGGCCGGCGAGCTCGAGCAGCGGATTGCGCACCTGCGCGAGGCCTGCGCGGCCGAGGGGCGCGACCCGGCGGAGATCACGCTCACGCTCGGGCTGTTCGCCTACTTCCCCGCCCTGCAACAGCCCGAGGACGAGGATCCGCCCGACAACGCCATCTCCGGCGACGCTGAGGAGGTCGGGCGCGCGCTGGCGGAGTACCGCGAGATGGGCATCGAGCACCTCATCGTTCACCTGTGGCCCCCGAACGCCGCAGGGGTCAGGGAGCTGGGACGCGCGGCCGAGGTCGCGCGTGCGGACGCTAGAATCGCCGCGCATGGATGACGCCCGCAGCGCTCCGATCCGCGTCCTGATCGCGAAGCCAGGCCTGGATGGCCACGACCGTGGCGCGAAGGTGCTGGCGCGGGGCCTCCGCGACGAAGGGTTCGAGGTGATCTACACCGGACTGCGCCAGACGCCGGAGATGATCGTCGACGCCGCCGAGCAGGAGGACGTGGACGTCATCGGCATGTCGATCCTGTCGGGTGCGCACATGGCCCTGCTCCCGCGCGTCGTCGAGCTGAGCCGAAGCCGAGGCATGGACGACGTCCTGATCGCAGCCGGCGGGATCATCCCCGATGCCGATGTGGCGAAGCTGAAGGCGGCGGGGATCGGCGAGGTGTTCGGCCCGGGAACGAGCATCGGGCAGATCGCGGGCTACTTCCGCGAGCACGCGCGCCGGCGCGCCTGAGGGTCGTGGCCGACCTCTCCGGGCTGCTGCGCGGCGCCGTGGCCGGTGAGCGACTCGCCCTTGCACGCTTGCTGACCGCGATCGAGAACGATGCCCCCGGGATGCGCGAGCTGCTCCCCGAGCTGTTCGCCGCAGGCAAGGGGGGCCACCTGGTCGGGATCACCGGTCCGCCGGGGAGCGGCAAGTCCACCCTCGTCAACGCGCTCACCCAGGAGTTCCGCAGCCGTGGCCTGCGGGTTGGCGTTGTGGCGGTCGATCCCTCGTCGCCGTACACCGGTGGCGCGATCATGGGTGACCGCATCCGGATGATGGAACACGCCGCCGACCGGGATGTCTTCATGCGCTCGATGGCCAGCCGGGGCGAGCTCGGCGGCATCGCTGCGGCGACCTGGATGGCCGCCGCCGCCCTCGACGCGGCCGGCTACGACCCGATCCTGCTCGAGACCGTCGGCGCCGGTCAGAGCGAGGTCGAGGTCGCCCGCCTCGCCGAGACAACGGTGGTGGTCGAGGTCCCCGAGATGGGGGACGAGGTGCAGGCCATCAAGGCGGGGCTGCTCGAGGTTGCCGACCTGCTGGTGGTCAACAAGGGCGACCGACCTGGCGCCGCTCTCGCCGCTCGGCACCTGCGGGCGATGCTCTCCACTGCGGGTGGCCGTGTAGGTCGAAAGCCGCCCCCGATCCTGCTGACGACCGCCACGACCGGCGACGGGGTTCCGGCCCTGGCCGACGCGATCGAGGCGCACCGCTCCGTCGCCCGCTCGCCCGACGCGGCCACGGCCCGTGCCCGCAACCAGGTTCGCCGCGCGCTGGGCGACCTCGCGTTACGCCGTGCGGGGGCGAGCTCCACCTGGGAGGCGACCATCGAATCAGTCGCCTCGCGCCAGCTGGACCCGATCACCGCGGCCGAGCGACTCCTCGGCGAGGAAGGGAAGGCCTAGGCCAGGTCCTTCCGCATCTGGGCCGATGTCTCCACGTAGCCCATCGAGCGATACAGGCCGCGGGCCACGTCGTTGCCGCCGAAGACGTTGAGCTCGATGCGATCGATGCCAAGGGTGCGGGCCTCATCCTCGGCGAGGCGCATCGCCGCGCGACCGTAGCCGCGCCCCTGCTGCTCCGGATCGATCGAGACGTCGTACACGAAGAGGACCCGCCGCCCGCCCATCTGCCGCTCCGCCAGCCAGAGCCGGCCGACCGGTTCTCCGTTGGCCTCGACGACGAAGATGAAGTGGCCCGGTGTCTCGAGCCCGAGCGGCAGGACAGCGGGAAAGTCCGCCTCGGCCTTCTGCTGCGCCGCCTCGTGCGTCTGGCCGCCATGAACCTCGATCCCCTCCGCGTATCCAGCCTTGGACACGGCCACGAATGCGGGGAACTCCTCGGCAGTAATCGGTCGCAGGCGGATGGTTGGCTCGGAGGGCGTCATGGTGAGGGGGATTATCGGTGCTGCTACCCTTCCCAGCCATGAGCCTCGACCGCGTCTTCGTCATCGGCGCCGGCTTGATGGGCCACGGCATCGCGCAGGTGAGCGCGGCGGCGGGGAAGCAGGTGACCCTCGCCGACCGGACGGCCGAGCTGGCCGAGAAGGGGAAGGCTCGCGTCGCCGGCAACCTGGCGCGGCAGGTCGAGAAGGGGAAGCTGGCGCAGGATGACGCGGACGGGGTGCTCGCGCGCATCAGCACCGGAGTCGGTACGAGCGGTGCAGGTGGTCACGACATCGTGATCGAGGCTGTCTTCGAGGACGAATCGGTCAAGCGCGACACCTGGCAGGCCCTCTCAAGTGTTGCTGACGCGAATGCCATCTTCGCCAGCAACACGAGCAGCATCAGCATCACCTCGCTGGCCACCTCGACCGACCGGCCCGGCCGCTTCATCGGTCTGCATTTCTTCTCTCCGGTTCCGGTGATGGGTCTGATCGAGATCATCAGCGGCCTCGAGACCGATGACGCGACCCAGGCCGCGGCGCGCGCCTTTGCCGGAGAGCTCGGCAAGACGGTGATCGAGTCGAAGGACTACCCCGGCTTCATCGTCAACCGAATGCTCGGCCCCTTCATCAACGAGGCCGTCTTCGCGCTGATGGATGGCACCGGCAGCGCGGAGCACATCGATACCGGGGCGAAGCTTGGCCTGAACCACCCGATGGGTCCGCTCGAGCTGAGCGACTTCATCGGCAACGACGTCATGCTCAGCGTCCTCGACGTCCTGTACCGCGGCTTCGGCGACCCGAAGTTCCGCGCCGCCCCGCTGCTGCGCCAGATGGTCGCGGCCGGTCACCTCGGGCGAAAGACGGGGCGTGGGTTCTATCGCTACGACGAGCGGGGGACGAAGATCGGCTGATGACGAGCACCGCGACGCCCACGCGGCCCGATCCGTTCGCGCTCAGCGAGGAGGAGCGTTCGGTTCGCGACACCGCACGCGAGTTCGCGCAGCGAGAGCTGGCGCCGACGGTGGCGCAGCGCGATGAGGAGGAGCGCTACGACCGGGCCCTCTTCACGCAGATGGGCAAGCTGGGTCTGACCGCGATCCCGTACCCCGAAGAGCTCGGCGGCGCGGGGCTCTCCTACTTTGCATGGGCGCTGGCCTGCGAGGAGATCGCCGCGGCCGACATGGGGATGGCGGTCAGCCTCTCGGTCCACGTCCTCTCGCAGCTCTGCATCCACGCGCACGGGACCGATGAGCAGCAGGCCCGTTTCCTTCCGCAGATGACCGCGGGCACGCACCTGGGCGCCTTTGCCCTGACCGAGCCGGGCGCCGGCTCCGACGCGGCGGCACTCTCGCTGGCTGCGCGGCGCACCGACGACGGCTATGCGTTGACCGGCACCAAGGTCTGGATCACGAACGGCGGGGAGGCGGATGTCTACGTCGTTTTCGCCACCGTCGATCGCTCCCGCGGCCGTGACGGCGTGACCGCCTTCGTGGTCGAGCGCGAGACGCCCGGCTTCCGGATCGGGAGCCACGAACGGAAGATGGGGATCCGCGACTCGCCCGCCGCGGAGCTGATCTTCGACGAGGCGCCGGTCCCCGAGGCCAACCGGCTCGGCGCAGAGGGGGAGGGGCTGAAGGTGGCGCTCGGCTCGCTCGCCTCGGGGAGGATCAGCATCGCCGCCGCCTGCACCGGGCTCGCCCGCTCCGCGCTGGAGCACGCGACCCGCTATGCCTCACAGCGCACCCAGTTCGGGCGCCCGATCGCCGAGCAGGAGATGATCCAGGCCATCCTGGCCGATGCGGCGGTGGCGGTCGAGGCGTCCCGCCTGCTGACCTGGCGGGCGGCGCGGCTGCGGGACGCGGGCGGCTCGATCAACGCCGCCAGCAGCATGGCCAAGATGTTCGCCAGCGACACCGCCATGCGGGTGGCGACCGACGCCGTCCAGGTGTACGGCGGTGCCGGATACTCGCGCGACAACCCGGTGGAGCGCTTCATGCGCGACGCCAAGGGCGCACAGATCTACGAGGGCAGCAACCAGATCCAGCGACTGATCATTGCGCAGCAGCTGATCGAGGAGATGAAGAGGTCCGACCGATGACGACCACGGCACCCGAGGAGACGGCGGAGGCCGTCCAGCCCCGTCTGATGCAGACCGAGATCGAGCCGCTCGACATCCCCGCCGAGCTGCGCGCCGACAGCCTGGTGGCGCTGGTTCACAACTCGGTCCTGCGCAACCCGGAGAAGGAGGCGCTGCGCTGGAAGCTGCCGAAGACGAAGCGCCAGACCGGCGGTCCGCCGGAGGAGGAGGCGGTGGAGTGGACCTCCACCAGCTACCGCCAGACGTGGGACTGGATCACCCAGGTGGCGATGGGCCTGAAGCACCTCGGCATCCGTGACGGCGACCGTGTCTGCATCATGAGCCGGACCCGCCCAGCCTGGCTGGCGGCGGACCTCGGCTCGCTCTCGCTGGGTGCCGTGACCTGCCCGATCTACCCCTCGGTCGAGCCGAACCAGGCCGCCTTCGTGATCAACAACGTCGAGGCGCGGCTCATCTTCGTCGAGAACCTGCAGCAGGCGGCCAAGATCGACCAGGTGCGGGCCGAGTGCCCATCGCTCGAGCACGTGGTGGTGATCGACGATCGCGGCAAGCTCCCCGCCGGGGCGATCAGCTTCGACGACATCTTCGACCTGGCCACCGCCGACCCGGGGGAGATCCGCGAGTGGACGGAGAGCTGGCAGCGCTTCGGTCGCGACAAGGTGGCCACCATCGTCCACACCTCGGGCACCACCGCCAACCCGAAGGGGGTGGTGCTGACCCACGGCAACATCCTGCACAACTTCGAGGGCGGGGTGCAGGCGGTCGACTTCAACGAGGACGACCTCTTCCTCTCCT
>DASSIB010000006.1:0-3723 GCA_035692365.1 Candidatus Limnocylindria bacterium
GGCGGAGAGCGGCGGGTCGTTCTTCGCGCCGCGCGCGTGAGCCAGCCGCTCCATCGGTTCCGCGCGGTCGTCTTCGACATGGACGGCCTTCTGCTCGAGACCGAGGTGCTCTGGCAGCGCGCGGAGGCGCGCCTCTTCGAGCGCCATGGTGCGGAGTTCACGTTCGAGGACAAGCTGACCGTTATGGGGACCAGCGCCACCTTCACGGGCCAGTTCTTCGCGCGGCGCCTCGGGGTGGAGCCCGGCCAGGCCGATGCCCTGATCGCCGAGGTGACCGAGCTGATGCACGAGGAGCTCCAGGCGCAGGTCGATGCCCGCCCCGGCGCCGTCGAGCTGGTCCGTCGCCTGAAGGGCAGGGTCCCGCTGGGGCTGTGCTCGAACTCGCCGCGCGTCCTGGTCGACGCCGCGATGGCCGGCGCCGGCTTCGGCGATGCCTTCGACGCGTTGGTCAGCTCTGACGACGTCGCGCACCACAAACCCGCGCCCGACCTCTACCTCCTCGTCTGCGAGCGCCTCGGCGTCGCGCCAGCCGAGGCGCTGGCGCTGGAGGACACCGCCTCGGGGATCGCGTCCGCCAAGGCGGCGGGGCTCACCTGCATCGCCGTCCCGCAGTTCGCCGAGACCGACGTCTCCGCGGCGGACCGGGTCATCGACTCGCTCGAGGAGCTGCTGGTCGAGGCGTGACGAGCGGGCTCGCGCTACCCTCTGCGGCATGTGTCGAAGCATCAAGACCCTCCGAGTCCTCGACGAGCCCGCGCCCGATGACGAGGTCCGCGCCGCGGCCCTGCAGTACGTGCGCAAGGTGAGCGGCTATCGGAAGCCGTCGCCCGCCAACGAGCACGCCTTCAACCACGCCGTGGACGAGATCGCCCGGGCGTCGAGCCGTCTGCTGAAGGCCGTCACCGCCACGCATCCCGCCCGCCACGCCAGCTAGCGATCAGGCGTGGCGTGACCGCAGCCGGTTGGCGATCAGCGTCAGGATGATCGTCACGGTCATCAGCAGGACGGCCATCGCGATCAGGACCGGGAGCCTCCCCGCGAAGCGCAGCTGTCCATAGAGGAACACGGGGAACGTCGGATCGCCCCCCGCCAGGAAGTTGGCGAGTGCCACCTCGTCGAACGAGACGATGAACGAGGTCAGCCAGGCCGACAGCAGTGACGGCCCGACCAGCGGCAGGATCACCCGCCGCAGGGTGGTCGGGTAGGAAGCCCCGAGGTCCATCGCCGCATCCTCGAGGGCCGGATCGAGGCCGATGATGCGCGAGAGCAGGATCAGGGTGGCGTAGGGCAGCGCCACCACGCTGTGGCCCAGAGCGATGGTCATCAGGGAGCGGGGAACGCCGAGCAGGTTGAAGACCAGGAACAGCGCCACACCCAGCACCACGAACGGCACCACCAGTGGGGCGGCGGCAAGGGCGAGCAGGAGGCGACGTCCCGCAAACCGGAAGCGCAACACCGCCATGCTCACCGCAAAGCCCAGGGCTGTGGCGGCGGTCGCTGCGGTGCTGGCCACGACCAGGCTATTGCGAGCGGCTCCCACCAGGGCAGGGTCGGCAAGTGCCTTGCCGTACCAATCCAGCGAGAAGCCCTCGAGCGGGAAGCTGAGCGAGGTATTGGCGCTGAACGAGAAGACGGCGAGCAGAACGATCGGCAGGTAGAGGAGGAGCAAGAGGACGGCATACGCCGGCCCCAGCGGCAGGCGGGTGTTTCCGACACCGATCGCGCCGCGTCGGACACGCCGCGTCGTGGCGGTCATGCGACTGCCCGGCGCAGGTTGACGACCCGGAGCGCGATCCCCACCAGCGCCAGGGTCGTGACCAGCATGATCACTGCCAGCGCCGACCCCAGCGGCCAGTTGCCCGCCCGCGTGAAGAAGTCCTGGATCAGGTTGCCGTACATGATTCCGTCGGTGCCGCCCACCAGGAACGGGGTGACGTACTCACCGACGGTGGGGATGAACACCATGAAGAAGGTCGCAAGGACGCCTGGCAGGCTCAACGGGACGGTCACTCGCCAGAAGCGCGACCACGGGCCAGAGCCGAGGTCGGCGGCGGCCTCCAGGTGGCTGCGGTCGATCCGCTGCAGGGCGCCGTAGATCGGCAGCGCCGCGAACGGGGTCCAGACGTAGATGAGCGTGATCACCACGGCTGCCTGCGAGTAGAGGAGCAGGCCGATCGGCTCCTGGATGACGCCGGTCCAGAGCAGGAACGAGTTGATGGCGCCGCTGCTGCCGAGGAGCAGCTTCCAGGCCATCACCCGCATCAGGAAGCTGGTCGCCGCCGGCACGAGCAGGAGGACGAGGAAGATCGGTGCCCGGTGGCGCGCCCGGAACGCCAGGAAGTAGGCGATCGGGAACGCCAGCGTCGTGGCAACGACCGCGACGATCAGCGCCATGAGGGCGGAGATGCCCAGGAGCCGCAGCCATAGCGGGGAGTCAACGACCTTCGCGTACTGGAGCGTGGAGAGCTGCAGGAGGCTGCCGAAGTCGATCGGGCCGCGCTCGCCCCGGAAGCTGATGAGGATGGCCAGCAGGAGGGGTGCGACGAAGAGGAGGATCAGCCACGCAAACGGCGGGACGGCGAGGAACCGAAGGCTTCCTCGCCGTCCGAGCATCGGTCTACACGCGCGCTGCTAGTCGGCCTTGACGTTTGCCCACATCTCGGTCCACGCCTCCCGCTGCGCGTCGGTGACGAGCGGCGTGAAGTTGGTGCTCTCCAGAATCGACGGGTCGTCGATGCTGAACGCCTGGATCAGGACCGGGTCGTCGATCGCCTCCATCACTTCCTGGTTCGCGCACCCGTAGTAGAAGTTGACGACCGCATTCGTGCAGGTCAGCGTCGCCAGCTTCATGTCGAGGAACTCGAGCGCCAGGTCGTAGTTGGCGGTCTTGGAGCTGATGCCATACAGGCCGACCCACGAGTTGCGACCCTCGACAGGGTTCGCGTAGGCGACTGCCTGGCCGGCGTAGAGGCGGTCCGCATAGCAGCCCTGCCACGCGTAGGCGATCCAGATGTCGCCGGACTCAACGTCCGGGCAGAGGTCGGCGTACTCGTCGGTCCAGTAATGGAAGTTGAGATCCTTCTGGTCCTTCCACTCCTGCTCGGCCTGCGCCAGCTGCTCGTCGGTGATCGCCGTCTCGTCCCAGCCGTGGACGTAGGAGGACACCGTCACCGCCGCCGGCCCGTCATCCCACATCGAGATATGCCCCGCATAGGTCTCGTCGAAGAGCACATCCCAGCTGTCGACGCTGGCGACTTCATCGGTGTTGTAGAGGATCGAGGTGAAGCCCCAGTCCCACGGCAGGTAGTACTGCTTGCCGTCGATCTGTCCCATCTCCTTGAAGCTGTCCGGCACCTTGTCCCAGTTCGTCAGCTTGCTGGTGTCGATCTCCTTCACCAGGCCCGCGTCGACGTAGAACTGCTGCCAGCCGGTGTAGAAATGGAAGACGTCGGCCTGGCTGCCGGCCTCCATCTTGCCGAGGACGTCGGCGTCGGAGCTGCCGATCTCGAACGTCACCGCCGCCTCGGGGTTGGCGGACTTGAAGTCGGTCCAGTAGTCCGGGTCGTCGTAGCCGCTCCATTCCAGGACGAGCAGCTTGTTGGGCGCCGCGCATGCGGCGAGCAGCAGCGTGCTGCCGGCGAGGATGGCAAGGGTCTTGCGGGCAAGGCCGAATCGGGCGGGCACGGCGAGGACTCCTCTCGAATGGATTGGCGGGATGCTACG
>DASSIB010000007.1:0-2540 GCA_035692365.1 Candidatus Limnocylindria bacterium
CGGGATCACCCCGCTCTTCCTCTTCTCCGGCACGTTCTACCCGGTCGAGTCGCTGCCGACGGTGCTTCAGCCCCTGGCGTGGGTCACGCCGCTGTGGCACGGGGTGTCGCTCGCTCGAGGGCTGTCGCTGGGGACGATCGGCGCCGACCCGTTGATGGCCGCCGTGCACCTGGCGGTGCTGCTCGGGTTTATCGCCGTCGGGACGTGGTTCGCGATCCGGACCGTCAACGCGAAGCTGCTCCGCGGATGACCGCCTTTCCCCTGACGTCGGGCCTGCTCATCGGCAGCCGCCGATCCCTGCGCCTCATCGAGCGCAACCTGCTGGTCTACAAGCACGGCTGGCTGATCATCCTGTCGGGCTTCTTCGAGCCGCTGTTCTACCTGCTCTCGATCGGGTTCGGCCTGGGCGCGCTGATCGGGACGATCCCCGGGCCTGGCGGCGCGCCGATCTCCTACCAACTCTTCGTGGCCCCGGCGCTCCTGGCCAGCTCGGCGATGAACGGGGCGATCTCCGAGAGCACGTTCAACTTCTTCTTCAAGCTCAACTACAACAAGACATTCAGCGCGATCCTGTCGACCCCGCTCTCGCCGGGCGACGTCGCTGTCGGGGAACTGGCGTGGGCGCTCATCCGCGGCGGCTTGTACGCCATCGGGTTCATGGTCGTGATGGTGGTGCTCGGCCTGGTCGTGTCGCCGTGGGTCGTGCTTGCGGTGCCGGCCGCGCTGCTGCTCGGGTTCGCGTTCGGGGCGGTCGGGATGGCCGCGACGTCGTTCATGAAGACCTGGCAGGACTTCGACCTGATCCAGCTCGTGATCCTGCCGCTGTTCTTGTTCTCGGCGACGTTCTACCCGATCGAGACCTACCCTGAGACGCTGCGCGTCCTCGTCCAGCTGACGCCGCTCTACCAGGGCGTCGACCTGATCCGCTCGCTGACGGTCGGAGCGATCTCGCCGATCCTGCTGTTCCACGTCGCGTACCTGCTGGTGATGGGGTTCGCGGGGCTGTTCGTCGTGTCGCGGCGGCTCGACAAACTGCTGCTCACGTAGCGGGCGGTTCCGGTCTTGCTGGCCCGCCCACCGACGGACCCTGCCGCGCTGGCGGCGCTCACCGGAGAGATCGAGGCCTGCCGTCGCTGTCCGCGCCTCGTCGAGTGGCGAGAGCGCGTCGCTCGCGAGAAGGTGGCGCGGTTCCGCGACGAGACGTACTGGGGCCGTCCCGTGCCGGGCTTCGGCGATCCCGATGCGCGGATCCTGGTCCTCGGCTTGGCGCCGGCCGCGCATGGTGGCAATCGGACGGGGCGCGTCTTCACCGGCGATGCGTCGGGCGATTTCCTGTGGCCGGCGCTGCACCGCGCGGGGCTCGCGGATCGGGCGGTGTCGCGGCGCGCGGATGACGGCCTCACCCTAACCGGCGTCTACATCGCGGCCGCAGTCCGCTGCGCCCCGCCGGCCAACAAGCCGACGATCCTCGAACGCGACACCTGTGCGCCGTTCCTCGTTCGGGAGATGGCGCTGCTGAGCTCCGTCCGGGTGGTGCTGGCGCTCGGCGCCTTCGGGTGGGACGCGGCGTTGCGTGCGCTGGCGGCGCTCGGGCATCGGCCCGCTGGACGGGCGAAGCCGCGGTTCGGGCACGGCGCCGAGGCGCGGCTCGGGCCCTACGTTTTGCTGGGGTCCTATCACCCGAGCCAGCAGAACACGTTCACAGGCCGCCTGACTCCGGCCATGTTCGATGCGGTCGTCACTCGGGCGGTGCTGTTGGCGCAAACGTCGTGACCGGCGCGCCCTTGAGCCCACGCTCGGCCGCGCCCCCGGCGTGCCTCTCGTAGACTTCGCGTTCGATGGCCACCACGGAACGCGATCTCTATCTCGTGCTCGGTGTCGAGCGCGGCGCCACTGACGCCGAGATCAAGCGCGCCTTCCGCAAGCTCGCCCAGCAGTGGCATCCGGACGTCAACAAGGACCCCGAGGCCGAGGCCCGCTTCAAGGAGGCCAGCGAGGCCTACCAGATCCTGTCCGACCCGGAACGCCGCCAGCGGTATGACACCTTCGGCCGCGCCGGCGTCGACGGTGGTGCCGGTGGCCCGGGTGCCGGGTTCGAGGGATTCGGCGGGTTCAGCGACATCTTCGATGCGTTCTTCGGCGGTTCCGCGGGCGGCAGCTCGGCTCGACGCGGGCGGCCGCAGCCGGGCGCGGATCTGCGCTACGACCTGCGGATCACCTTCGAGGAGGCCGTCCATGGCACCGAGAAGGAGATCGAGTTCCGGGTCCTGGGCCGCTGCGAGACCTGTTCCGGCAGCGGCGCCAAGCCCGGCACGGAGGCCACGACGTGTCCGCAGTGCGACGGTCGCGGCGAGATTCGCAGCGTCCGCCAGACGATGCTCGGCCAGATGGTCAACGTCAGCGCCTGCCCGCGCTGCAATGGCGAGGGCAAGATCATCGAGACCCCGTGCGACACGTGCCGTGGCGACGGCCGTACGGAACGCAAGCGAAGCCTCCGAGTCACCATCCCCGCCGGCATCGACGAGGGCCACCAGATCCGG
>DASSIB010000008.1:0-4382 GCA_035692365.1 Candidatus Limnocylindria bacterium
CGCCACCGCGTACCGATCGTAGGGCTGGTCGACCGTGGGGAACTCCACCTCGAACTTGTAGCCGGGCCCGCCGCTGCCCAGCCCCTGGAAGGGCTCGCGATTCGTCCTCGTCTGCGGATCGCCGGCCTGCGCCACGAAGTCCACGAGCACGCGATGGAAGGTGATGCCCTCATAGAAGCCGCAGCGCGCCAGCGCGACGAAATTGGCGGTCGCGATCGGGGCCGATCGCGCGTCCAGCTCGATGGTGAACGACCCGAGGCTGGTCGAGACCTCCGCGCGCGCCGCATCGGTCAGGATCGTCGCGGCCTGGGCCGCGCTCGGGGCCGATGTCGGGCAGGTTGCAAGATCCACGCTCGCCGCCGGGGCCGCAGTGCAGGCAGCCAGCACGAGCACCAGGATCGCGGCCCCGGGACGGCGCGCCGCGTTCATGGCGTGTGTGGCAGCGAACGGTCGAGGAAGTCCAGCACCCAGCCGGCATATTCGGCCGAGCACGCCACCACCGACTGGCCATGGCCGGCTGCGGGGCACGTCTTGAGCTCGATCTGCGCTCCCTGCTGCGCGGCGGCTGCCATCAGCTCCTCCGCGTCGCGTGGGCCGACGGCTTCGTCCTGTCCGGCGGTCACGATCAGCACCGGACGCTCACCGATGCGCGCGATCGCCTGGACGGGATCGGCGACGCTCAGGTCCTCGCCGGTCCGCAGCAGCCCGCCGAGCAGGATCGACCACGATCCGGGGAGAGCGAGGGGGAGACCCCGGCTCTTGAGCTGTGCCTCAAGGGCGCTCACCAGGGTGGCATGCGTGGAGTCGATGATGATCGCCGCCACCCGGTCATCGTCCGCCGCCTCGTCGATCGCGGCGGCCCCACCCATAGACACCCCCAACACCGCGATCGAAGACGGGGCCTTGCTCTCTTCCAGCCAGTCGATGACGGCCTGCATGTCGCGCGTCTCCTGGACACCCAGGGTCGTGACGTCTCCAGAGCTCTGGCCGTGGTTGCGGAAGTCGAAGAGGACCAGGTTGTACTCGGCGTGCAGTGGCTCTGCCCAGCTGAGCATTTCGCTCTTCGTCCTCCCGTTTCCATGCGCCAGGACGACGGTCGGCGCGGACGCGCCCGCGCTTGCCGCCGGGATGAACCAGCCTGCGAGCCTGACCCCGTCGCTCGCCGTCAGCCTCCCTCCGGCCGCCTCCCCGGGGTTCGCGCAGGCGGTCCGATCGGGATAGGCGTCGAGCTCCGCGTCGGAGGCGAGGTCGTAGTTGATCGCCTCGTACGACCAGCCGAAGGCCGAGGCCGGCGTGCGGCAGTCACCCGAGCGGGAATGGGCACCGAACACCTGCGAGCCGTCGTAGCCGACATAGGCGAGGTAGGCCACCAGGAGGACCAGCGAGAGGGCCATTACGAAGGAGACCAACCGCCAGATTGCGGTACGGCGCGCATGGCGTGGGTCTGGCGGTGGCTCGAACGGCACTCGGCCGAGTATACGGTGGTGCCCCACCACCGGCTCCCCTACAATCCGGGCCCGTGGTTAGTCCAAAGGTCAGCAGGCCCGCTCCCCGAACCGTCGTGCCGAGGCACCGCGGCCACTCGCTGGCGCCCGAGCACCTCGGCGAGCGAGGTGCGGCTGCCGTCCTCGTAACCGCGATCGGGGGCATGGCGATCTTCATCGCCGCGGTTGCCATGACTGTGAGCGGGCTGACCCTTCCGGGACGCTTTGCATCGGATCCGCCCCCGAACGTGGACACACTGGGGCTTGGCCAGGTGGTCGGCGGCATCGGACTGCTCGTGCTCGGGGTGCTGATCGTCGGCAGCTCGGCGGCGCTGCTTGCCGGTCTCCCGCGCAGCCGGCCATTTGCGATCAGCATCTCCGCGATCACCGCGCTGCTTGCCCTCATCGGCTTCGGACTCCTCATGGCGCCTCACCGCCGGGACATCGTCCTTCTTGCCGCCCTGGGAGTGACGGTCGTCGCCTTCGGCGGCGCGGCCGTGATCCTGGCGCGGCTCAAGCGCTAGCTCCTGCCTCCCGGATGGGGCGGCCATCCCGCCTGGCCTGGGCCATCCTCCTCGGTGCCGGTATCGTGCTGGTCATCGCCGGCGCGGCGTCGATCGCCGTCGGCATCCTCAATCCCGGCCTGATCAGCTCGCAGCTGCCACCGGAGGCCGCGGTCGACGCCCCGGCCGTTGGCGGTGCCGCGGTGGCCCTCGGCGTGGCGACAGCCTTCCTCGGACTCGTGCACGGCGCGATGGCGGTTGCCCTGCGGCTGGGGGTCCGGGTCGCCGCGACCGGCGCCGTGGTGCTGGCCTCGACGATGGCGGTGCTGGCACTGGGGTTCGCGGTTGCCGCGGTGGTCAGCATCGCCTCGGGCTCCGCCCCAGCGATCTACATGGTGCCCGCGGCGATCGGCCTGGGGCTGGGGGTGATCGGCTATGCGATCGTGACCGCCCTCGTCATCCGCTCGCGCGGGGAGCCGATCTGAGGTCGGAAAGCGCCCCTGCTATACTCCGCCACCGTCGCTCCCGCGGGCCCGTGGTGTAGCGGCCCAACATGCCAGCCTGTCACGCTGGAGATCGCCGGTTCGAATCCGGTCGGGCCCGCCATCCCCTCAAGGTCCGCCCCGGCATTGACGGGCGAGCCTCGCCGATGTATCACTAACGAGCGCTAACGATAGAAGGCGGCCAGCCTCCTACCCAGCGACGCGGTGAGGTAACGGACCGATGGCCGAGTCAAGCCTGTACGACCGACTGGGTGGCGTCTTCGCCATCGCGGCCGTGGTGGACCACTTCAGCGACGCGATCGTGAAGAACCCGATCGTGGGACAGGAGTCGGCGAATCCGCAGCTCCGCGAGTGGCACACCAACAACCTCGGCCGGCTGCCCGGCCTGAAGTGGATGCGCACACTTTGGGTCTGCGAAGTTGCCGGCGGCCCGCAGAAGTACGTGGCTACCCGTGCGGGGAGCACCGACCTCGGCCTGGAGGAGGCGCACCGCAACCTGCGCATCTCTCCCGACGAGTTCGACGAGGTGGCGGCTGAGCTGGGGCGCACGCTCGACACCGTGGGCGTCCCTGAGCAGGAGAAGGGCGAGGTCCTCGCCGCGTTCGCGGCGCACAAGGGAGAGGTGACCGAGGGGTATCGGGCCTAGGGCATCCCGCGCGGCGGCTCCGCCCGCTCGCCCATCTCGGCAATGTGCATCTCGTGGTGGGCCAGGATCACTGACACCGCCTCGTCGACGTCATCGGTGATGGTGAACAGGCTGAGGTCCTCCGGGCTGATCTTCCGCTCCGCGAGTGGGGTTGCCTTCAGCCAGTCGAGCATGCCCCTCCAGTAGGCGGTCCCGAAGAGGACGACCGGGAAGTGCTTCACCTTCCCCGTCTGGATCAGGGTCAGCGCCTCGAACAGCTCGTCGAGGGTCCCGAAGCCGCCGGGGAAGATGCAGAACGCCTCCGCGTACTTGACGAACATCGTCTTGCGGACGAAGAAGTAGCGGAACTCCATCCCGAGCGTGACGAACTCGTTCAGCCCCTGCTCGAACGGCAGCTCGATGTTGCACCCGACCGATACCCCGCCGGCGTCCCGCGCTCCGCGGTTCGCCGCCTCCATGATCCCAGGACCGCCACCGGTGATGATCGCGTAGCCGTGCTTGGCCAGCTTCCGGGAGAGTGAGCGCGCCATGCGGTACGAGGGGTCGCCGCGGCCGATCCGTGCCGAGCCGAAGACGCTGACTGCCCGGCCGATGCCAGCCAGGGCATCGAAGCCCTCCACGAACTCGCCAAGGATGCGGAGCGCGCGCCACGTATCGGTCTTGACGAAGGCGGAATCCGTGCCAGCCTGCTGGAGGAGCTGCTGGTCCTCGGTGGGGCGCTTCTCGGGGCCACGCATCACCACGGCACCGCTGCGATGCGCCTGGTTGCGCTTGGTTGCCATGACCATCTCCTGCTCGACAGGGCCAAAGTCGGATGGTAGGGTGAGGCGTCGTCTCGTGCGGGTCGCGACCGTGCCTGTCGCCGAACTCCACCCGCTACCGCGAGGATCATATTGCCGGACCTCCTGCGCCGTGTCGCCACGCTGACGATCGTCAGCGCCGTCGCGATCGGCCTCCTGGCCCCCCTCACCACGCGATCCGCGACCCCCTCGACGGCGGAGTCGATGCGACTCCTCGCCGTCGCCGAAGCGCCGTTCAGCCTGGCCGACCGCACCGCGGGCGACGGCCGCAGCCTCTCGGCCGCGCTCTCGCTTTCGACCGTCATCCAGCCGATCGAGATGGAAGACCTCGGGCTCAATCAGGCGCTGGCCACACCCCCGACCGCGCCGATGGAAGCGACCCTCTATCGCAAGGTCGTGAAGAAGGCCCCGGTGTCCGCGCCCGTCACTGGCAACACGGCCACGGG
>DASSIB010000009.1:0-6477 GCA_035692365.1 Candidatus Limnocylindria bacterium
TCTCGTTGCTGCTGCGACCGAATGAGCTCACGTTGGGGAAGGCGTAGAAGGCACCGTGCGGCATCTGGCAACTCACACCGGGGATGGCGTTGAAGCCCTCCACGATCAGCGACCGTCGCGCGATGAACTCCTTGCGCATGGAGTCCGCATCGTCCTGCGGGCCGGTCAGGGCGGCCACTGCGCCGGCCTGGGCGAAGGCGTTCGTGCCACTCACGGAGTTGATGACGAGTGCCGAGAACGCCGGCATCATCCACTTCGGCACGATCCCGTAGCCGAGCCGCCAGCCGGTCATCGCAAAGGTCTTGCTGAAGCCGTCGAGCGTGATCGTGCGGTCCGCCATGCCGGGCAGCGTCGCGATCGACAGCGGCTCGCCCTCGTACTGGAGGCGGCCGTAGATCTCATCGGCCAGGACGACAAGGTCGTGCTCGACCGCGATCCGCGCGATCTCGCGCTGGTCCTCGTGGGTGAGGATCGAGCCGGTCGGGTTGTGGGGCGAGTTGGTGACGATCATCCGGGTCCGATCGGTTACCAGCGAGGCCACCTCCTCGACGTCCATCCGGAAGTCGTTGGCCTCGCGCAGCGGCGCCGGCACCGCCGTGCCGCCAACGTATCGGGCCATGCTCTCGTAGATCGGGAAGCCGGGGTTCGGGTAGATGACCTCGTCGCCTTCGTTGATGAGCGCGAGCATCGCGTAGAACATGATCGGCTTGGCGCCGGGGGTGACGACCACCTGGTCGGGGGTCGCGTCGATTCCCTTCCAGCGCTTGACGTCCGCCGCAAGGGCCGCGCGCAGCGGCGCAATGCCGACGGCCGGCGGGTAATGCGTCATGTTGTCGTCGAGGAGGGCGCGGCTGGCCGCCTCGCTGACGTGGCGTGGGGTGTCGAAGTCCGGCTCGCCGATCTCCAGGTGGATCACGTCACGGCCGGTCGCCTCCAGCGCCCGGGCACGCGCGGCAGCCTCGAAGGCGGTCTCGGTCCCGATCCGCTCCATGCGGCTGGCAAGCTTCACGGCTCAATGCCTCGGTGCGTCAGGTGGGAGATGAGTGTACCGATGGCGTGGCTCAGGCGCGATGCTGCGCACGTCAACCGTGGTTGACAAGCGCGAGGGCTGTCAACTAGAGTTGACGCATGAGCGAGCTCGTGATGATCCCGTCACCCGACGATCCGGCGGAGGCACTCGCGGCCGTCGTCTCCCTCCGTCGCCTGGCGGAGCAGCTGGAGCGCGCCGCCGTGGCCCGCGCAGTTGCCGAGGGGTGGACCTGGGCTCAGGTTGCCGAGGCGCTGGGGGTCACCCGACAGGCCGCGCACAAGCGGCACGCTCACGGACGCCGCTGAGCACGAGGAGTCAGGCATATGGACCGATTGAAGGGGGAGTTCCACACGATACGGGAGCTGCTCGAGGGGGCTGAGCGCTTGGCGCAGCAGTCCGGCGACGCGCAGCCGGGAGCCGAGCATCTGCTGCTCTCGGCCCTCTCTCTACCGGATGGGACGGCCCGGCGTGCGTTCGAGCGGCTGGGGGCCAACCCCGACGACCTTCAATCCGCGATCGCAGCCCAGCACGCCGATGCGTTGCAGGCCGTCGGGATCGAGGTGGGGGCAGGCGAGTCTGTCGTGCCCGCACCCGAGGCTCGCGGTGTCTTCCTCTCCACACCATCGGCGCAGACGGCCTTCCGGCGGGCCGTTGAGCTCAGCAAGCACCCAAAGCCGCGGCGGCTGCTCGGCGCTCATGTCGTCGCCGCCGTCGCGGAGATGGAGCACGGGACGGTCGCCAGGGCCCTGCGTCGGATGGGCCTGGATCGCGAGGAGCTCGCGGCGGCGGCCCGCGACGAGCTGGCGGTCCCGGCGAGCTGACAGGACCCACCGACGATCGGCCCATTGCGGTGTTGACAAGCACCGCTGGTATACTTTCCGAAGCGACCTTTCCGAGCGACGCGACGCCAATCGCGCCAGAGGAGAACACCGATCCCATGACACTGACCGAATCGACGCCGCAGACGGCCCCATCGGCCCCGCAGGCTGCCCCCGCACCCGCTGAGCTGCTGGTCAGCATGACCGACGCCGCTGCGGCCAAGGTGCAGGAGCTCCGCTCACGCGAAGGCAAGGCCGATGCCGCCCTCCGCCTCTTCGTGAAGAGCGGCGGATGCTCGGGCTACAGCTACGGCCTGGCGTTCGACGACAAGATCGCCGAGGACGACCGCGTCGAGCAGCACGGTGACGTGCCGGTCGTGATCGACGCTTTCAGCGTCCAGCACGTGGCGGGCGCCGAGATCGACTACGTCGACTCGCTGATGGGCTCCGGCTTCGCGATCAACAACCCCAACGCGGTGAGCAGCTGCGCCTGCGGCTCGTCCTTCAACACCGATGGCTCCCCCGCAAAGGCGGGCGGCTGCCACTAGTCCCACTCTCCTCTGCGCCCAAGAGCCCCGGCCCACCAGCCGGGGCTTCTTCGTGCCCGGGAAGGGGAGCCTGATACAAGCCGGACTGGTACATAGGCGCAGAAGCCGTCACATCCGGTGGCTGAGCGACTCCAGATGCGTCGTCCCACCAGCCCAGCTGGTGCCCGGATGTATCGCGCGGGCCATATGCGCCGATACACAAGTGGGACTGGTGAGGAGCCGAGCCCCGTAGAGGTCAGCTCGGGGTGAGGGCCCAGATCTGGCGGGCGCCGGTCACGCCCTTTAGCTCGTGCGAGCCACGATCCACGAAGCGCAGGTCTGAATCGGCCACGAGCTCGTAGGTGGTCCCGGACACCAGGACCTCGCCGGGAGCGCCCAGCCCCGTCACGCGGGTCACGATGTGCACCGCCACGCCACGGATGTTGTCGGGGATCAGCTCCACCTCGCCGGTATGCACGCCACAGCGCAGCTGCAGGCCGAGCCGCGCGGCACCCTCGCTCATCGCGGCCGCGCAGCGCACGGCCCGCTCGGCTCCATCGAAGATGGCGATCAGGCCGTCGCCGGTGGTGGTGGCGAGCTTGCCGCGGGACTTGTCGATCTGGCGCAGGCAATCGGCCATCAGCTCGGCGAGCACCGAGCGCCAGGCGGATGGCCCGAGCCGCTGGGCGGTGGCGGTCGAGTCGACGACATCGGTGCAGACCAGGGTGGCCAGGATCCGCTCACTCCGGGACGCGGCCGGCAGCGCAAAGGTGCGCATCCCGGCGAAGTCGAACTGGATGACGGGCGTATCACCGACCACCCAGGCGTCGTGGCCGGGCAGGATCTCGAACAGCATCCCGGGGGTGACCTCCATCTCCAGCCCCTCGGGCGTGACGTAATGGAGCGTCCCCTCCATCATCAGGCCGAGGTGGTGGTACTCGCACCAATCGGTCCCGGCGATCGGCTTGACGTCCTTCGACCATCGCCAGCCGGGCTCGAACAGGATCCTGCCGACGACGAAGTCGCCCAGATTCCAGATGTCGGTCCGACCGTTGGGAATCGTCCGCGTCTCGTCGGGCATGTCGAGGGACTTGCGCTGCATGCTGCCCATCGGATCCTCCTAGACGGTGATGGGCAGGTCAGGCATCGAGGCGGCCCTTTCGCATCGAGACGCCGCTCAGCAACAGACCCATGAGCAGAAGGCCGATGCCGTAGGCCGCGGCAATGGCCAGCCCGCCGGGCGGACAGGCCGCGCGATCTGGCTCGTTGCAGATGAGGATGATCTGCCGAACGAGCAGGACGCCGACCACGCCCCCCGCCCCGACCAGCATCCCGGACACCAGCGTCAGGCTGCGGAAGACGGCATAGCTCAAGGCGAAGATGAGGGCCAGGCCAATAAGGCCCAGTGTGAAGAAGATGATCGCCAGGAATCCCAGGAGCGCGCCATCGACGAGGCCGAGGACCCACGTCGCCCCGCTGCTGCGAGTGGCGGTCACCCTCGCTACTCTCCCGATCCGTCGTCTTCGAAGGCTGCCGCTCCCGCGATCACCGCCTCGACCGCACCGCCCCCCAGGGCCAGGGGCAGGGGTCGCGGCTGGTCGGGGATCCGGACGAAGCGGTCGACCAGCGACCGGGTGCCGGCGATCCCCAGCTTGTCGAAGAGGAGGCCGAACTTCACGTGCATGTTGGCGCCGATCTCCTCCTGCGACTCGGCGGGGAGCGCCCAGAGCGCGCGCTTGAACGGCCCGATCGCCTTCTTCCGAGTCTTGTAGAGGAACTGCTCGTCGGTCTCGCCGTCCTTGCGCTCGCCCTCGCAGTTGGCCAGGCACCAGGCCATCATCTCGGCGCGCAGCGCATCGGGCAGTCCGCCGTCGTCGTACAGGATGTTCTGGAAGCCGGTCGCCAGGTGGATCTCCGCGGTGCCGTTGCTGGGGAAGTGGTGGAACGCCTCCTCCGGCAGGGTGCTCGCCCCGTGCTGGACGGCTCCGGCCAGGCCGAATTCATCGCGCGCGACCGTTGAGAGACGCTGCAGGGTGCCGAAGTCGACCTTGACCTGCGCCACGCTGCCATCCGGCAGCACCACCCCGCCGTGACTCGTGCCGGTCTGGACGCTCACCTTGCTGATCCCCGGCAGCCCCGAGCCGTGCAGCATCCCGAAGTAGCCGTCCAGGTATGCGCGCAGCTCCTCTTCGGTCGAGTTGGCCTTCCCGACCTCGCCGATCTCGCCGCCGATGCTGATCGTCACTCCCTCCGGCTCGATGGCGCGGATCAGGGCGGTCAGCTCCACGGTGTTCGAGACGTTCACCAGCTGCTCCGCCGCCGCCGTCGGCTGGGAGAGGTCCACCAGCGTGCTGCTGTCGATGTCGATGTTGCAGAAGCCGGCCGCCACCGCCTCGCTGGTGAGCTGCTTGAGCCCCGACATCTCCGCGCCGGGGTCGTCGGCCCACTTGGTGGCGTTGAACTGGAAGTGGTCGCCCTGAAGGAAGACGGGCCCGACCCAGCCCGATCGGATCGCCGCGGCCAGGATCACCGCGGTGTACTCGGCGGGACGCTGGTCGGTGTAGGCCATCTCGGACTTGGCGATCTCGAAGATCACCGTTCCGGCGTCACGCTCCAGCGCGGCGGTGAACGCCTGGCGCGCCACGAGGTAGGTGGAGGCACGCACGTTGATCGCCGGCACGGTGAACGTCGCGGCCGGGAACTCTCCCCGACCGCGGGCCATGTACAGCTCGTGGATGCTGGCCGAGCCGCAGCCGAGTGCCTGGGACGAGCTCCAGATCAGCCAGCGCGCGGCGTCGCGGAGGGCCTCCTCGGGGTTGAAGACAGCCTCCTCCACGAGCCGATCGATCGCCGCACCGCGGAGGCGCATCGGGTCATCGACGACGAGCCGCGACCCCTCGATGCGGGCGATCCCATCGAGCCCTGCGAGGAGGTCGTGAGCTGTGGCGGCGGTCATGTGGCCATGCTAGCGGAGCGCCGATACGAGGGTGAACGCGAGGAGTGGCGCGATCGGCAGGCCAACGCCCGCGGCCAGGAGGTACCAGTCGCTAGCGGCCCGCGGATCCGCCACCCGGCGGCGGCGCAGCCCGGAGACCCAGGCGAGCACCGCTGAAAGCCCGACCACGTACAGTGCCGCGCCGAGGCCGAGCACTCCCAGGATGAAGGGACGGAGCGTGACGCAATCGCCCAGCGCCAGTGGTCCGCCGGGCGGACAGGGCGATCCCAGCTCGATGGCGATCAGCGCGGCGGCGACGCCGATGACGAACAGCGACCAGGCGAGATGGGCGAGCAGCAGCCGCGAGATGGCGGTGAGCGGACTAGCCGCCGGATCTCCAGGCAGCTGAGGCCGCCGCAGCGGCCTCAGCCTCGCGGCGCGTGATGCGGCGGTACTCGAACCACAGATAGGCGAGGCCCATCGCTCCGCCACCCGCGGCGATCGCGCCGAGCGCGAGGGCCTGGAACGGGAAATCGAGCGGGATGAGGCTGCCGCCGGCCAGGTTGAAGAGCATGAACGGGATGATCGCCAGCACGGTGGCCAGGTACTGGAGGAAGTCGAGGAAGCGGATCAGCGACCAGGCGAAGCCGCGCCGGCCGCGTGCCGCCTGGGTCCACAGTGCGAGGATCAGGAGCAGGGTGAAGGTCGGTCCGCCGATCAGCACCACCGCCACCAGGAACCCGACGTCCTTGTCGAAGCCGAGGTACAGGGTGGTGATCGTGTTGGCGTAGTTCGGGATGTAGCCGAGCACGAAGTACACGAACAGGAAGAGTGGCAGGCCCTTGAGCAGCGCCACCAGCCAGGTCTCGCTGCCGTAGAGCATCCAGCTCATGAAGTCGTCGATCTCGCGCGAGACGCGGGAGACGAGGTCGCGGCGGGGCGGGACGCTGTAGGTGGTGCTCATCGGCGGCTCACTGCTTCTGGCTCAGCAGGAAGGTGATCAGCGCCCGCAGCGCCGATTCGCTGATCGTCCCCTCCGGATGCACCGGCATCCCGGTCGGCGTGCCGTCGTTGTAGTTGACAGCCGAATCGCGGATCCAGAGCTCGAGGAAGTTGCGCGCGTCGGCTGCATAGTCGGCCTCCAGCTTGGCGAGCTGGGTGATCGGC
>DASSIB010000010.1:0-22635 GCA_035692365.1 Candidatus Limnocylindria bacterium
CGTCGTCTAGCTGGTAGGACAGCGGACTTTGGATCCGTGAACCGAGGTTCGAATCCTCGCGGGGCAGCCAGCGCGAGATGAGCATGGCGACGTGCCCGAGTGGCCAGGGAGCGGTCTGCAAAACCGTTTACACGGGTTCGAATCCCGTCGTCGCCTCCATCATTCGAGCGAGATCGAGAGGCCACTGGCCATCCAGCGCAGGGCACGACTCGCAACTCCCGAGGTGACCATTGCCTCGGTCCCAGCGGAGCGCCATGACCATTACCCGTCTTGGCAGGCATGCCCTGCGGATGCAATCTCCCACGTATGCCTGACCTTGCCGAGGCTCTCAGCCTGTCGTCGCTGGTCGCCGGCAGTCTCGAGTACGCCATCCTGATCCGCCACCGCGAAGAACGCCGGCGGAGGCTCTCCTGGCTCCAGGAATGGGAGAGCGCGACGCGCGAGGCGCTGACTCGGGTGAATCGGCCCGAGAACCGTTGGCCGATGCGTCGCTGGACATCTGAAGGCACGAGGTTTCGGATCGACCGCGGCTGGCCGATGCAGCGTGGAGATCACGACTAGCGCAACGCTCCGGTAACCATCGATGGATGCGGCGCGCTAGCATCCCCGCAGTGGCGGCGGGCGAGCGTCCCAATCCCGCTGGTCTCAGCTCGTCGGATGCCGGAGTGGCGGAATGGCAGACGCGGCCGGTTTAAACCCGGCAGCCCGCAAGGGCGTGGGGGTTCGAATCCCTCCTCCGGCACCAGATTCGATTGGCACCGAACCGAGCTAGCGTCGACCGAATCGCAGTCCGCCACGTCGGGCCGCGTCGCCCTTCTTCGCGACCGAGCTCTGCCGCCATTCTGCCCCGACGATCGCCAGGGTCAGTGTCCCGATCGCCTGCGAGGCGGGGGAGCTGGGACGGCTGAAGACCACCGGCACGCCCTCGTTCACGGCGCGGATCATGTCGACCTCGGTGTACGGGATCTCGGCGACAGGCTTCGCCTTGAGGAGGTTCTCCACGTCACGCGTCTTGAGCAGCTCCTTGGGGAAGATGTGGTTGACGACGAAGTGCGTCGTCGCGCGCAGTGTTGCCGTCTCGGCCAGGAAGCCGAGCATCAGCGACGCGGCGCGGAGGGCGGCGATCTCCGGGAAGATGACGAAGACGTGGGTATCGGCCTGCTCGAGCACCCACAGGGTCCGGGGGTCGAGGCGCGACCCGCAGTCGACGAGCACGTGGTCGAAGCCCGGACGCAGGATGCGGAGCGCCTTCTCCAGCTGATCGACGGTGACGCGGAAGTCGGCCTCGGGGTTTGAGGGTCCGGCCAGCACGCTCACCCCGGACGCATGGACGGTGAGGTAGCTCGCCGCCAGGATCGGATCGGCCAGCGCCTGCTCGTCGCTGCACAGGTCGGCCAGGTCGTAGCGGGGAGACAGGTTCAGATGGGTCGCCACCTGGCCGAACTGGAGGTCCAAATCGATGAGGAGGACCCGCGCGCCATGGCCCTGCATCGCGGTCGGGCCGCCGGCCAGCAGCACGGCCGAGTTCACAGCCAGCGTCGTGGTGCCGACGCCTCCCTTCGGGGAGAAGAACGTCACGATCCTGCCGGCCCCGGTTCCTGCGGCGCCCTCCGGACGCGTCTTGCCGGTCCGGATGAGGAGGGCCTCGACCCGCGCTTCGAGCTCGGTGGAGGCGAACGATGCGGCGATCACGTCGTCCGCGCCGGCCTCCAGGAAGGCGATGCGGGCCTCCACGTCGCCGGCGGGCGAGACGACGATGAGCGGCACCTGCTTGACGGTTGCGCCCCGAATGCGGCCGATCGCCCCGGAGACGGCAAGCCCCTCGGCGACGATCAGGTCGTAGGCGGCGGCGCCCAGGGCGTTGACGGCGTCCGCCGCCGTCTCGACGGCGGTCGTGGCGTAGCCGGCCTCGCGCAGCTGCTCGAGGCGCGCGCGCAGCTCCGGGCTCGGGGCGCAGATCAGGATCGGGTTGGCTGGCACGTGGACCTCGCTGGGGGAGCCAATCGGTCGCTCAGTATAGGGTTCCGCCTCCGTCGATTGCGGGGAGGGGTCCGGGACCCTATACTTCCGGTGGCCTCCAGCGATGGAGGTCGTTTCACGAGATGGGCTCCTTTCTGCCGCACTGACCATGGCGCAAGCCTCCGGTGCCGCAAGCCCAGAGAGAGGAGGAGATCGGCCGATGCGCCGTTACGAACTGATGCTCCTGTTCCGGCCGGATCTGGAGGACGACAAGCTCCAGTCGGCGGTCGAGAAGGTGACGCGTGCCATCGTCAACGCTGGCGGCGCGCTGACCAAGGTCTCGCCGTGGGGCAAGCGCCGGCTCGCCTATGACATCAAGCACTTCCGCGAGGCCAGCTACTTCCTGATCCACTTCGACATCGCGCCGGCCGAGGTGCGCGGCATCGAGCGCGGGATCCTGATCACCGAGGAGATCCTGCGTCACCTCGTGACCGTGCTCGAGGAGAAGGCGCTCGGACGGGCCGATGACGACCTCCTCGACGTCGAGGAGGGGATCCCCGCCGCGATCGACGAGGTGGACGACCTCGTCGCCGATGAGCTCCCCGATGATGTTGGCGATGAGGACGAGGTGGCCGCCGAGGCGTGATGCCGGCGGTTCAAGGAGACGAGACCATGACCCTGAACAAGATGATGATCATCGGCAACCTTGGGGCGGACCCGGAGCTCCGCTACACGCCCGGCGGGAAGGCGGTCGCCGAGCTGCGCGTGGCCGTCAACGACCGCTCCAAGGGACCCGACGGCGAGTGGCAGGAAGAGACCCAGTGGTTCCGCGTGGAGCTGTGGGAGCAGGCCGCCGAGCGGGCCGCCGAGCGGCTGCGAAAGGGCCACAAGGTCTTCGCCGAGGGCGCTCTGCGCGCCCGCGAATGGGAGGGCAAGGACGGCCAGAAGCGCACCTCGCTCGAGATCCGCTTCGCCCGCGTCCAGTCGCTCGAGCGCCGGGAGCCCGGTGAGGGCGGCGGCTTCGGAGGCGGTGGCTTCGCCGAGGGTGGCATGGACGCCCCGCCGGCAGCCAGGCCACGAGGCGCGCCTGCCCAGTCCGCCGGCGCCGAGGTCGAAGCGATCGACGTCGACGACATCCCATTCTGACCTGACACGACGCGAGAGGAAGCAACACCCACATGGCCAGCCCACGCTCCCGCCGAGAGACGGCGGATTACTACCGCGATCGACGACGCCGCAAGGTCTGCAACTTCTGCGTCGACAAGGCCGAGGCGATCGACTACAAGGAGGTCAACCGCCTGCGCCGATACCTCTCCGAGCGGGCGAAGATCGAGCCACGCCGCAAGACTGGCACCTGCGCCCGTCACCAGCGCATGCTGACCGTCGCCCTGAAGCGGGCAAGGCACGTCGCCCTGCTGCCGGTGGCGCCGCAGCACCTGCGTCCCTGAGTCGGCTCCGCAACCAGGCATTCGGAGGCTGAAGGCCGATGGATCTGGTCCTGCTGATCGTCGCGCTGGCGATCATCCTCTTCGGCGCCGAGCTGTTCACCAACGGGATCGAGTGGTTCGGGCACCGACTCAACCTGGCCGAGGGCGCCGTCGGCAGCGTCCTGGCGGCCGTCGCGACGGCGATGCCGGAGACCCTCATCCCGGTCATCGCCATCGTCGGGCCGGCGATTTTCGGTGGCGGCTCGCCGAATTCCGAGGAGATCGGCGTCGGAGCCATCCTGGGTGCGCCATTCATGCTGGCGACGCTCGCCATGTTCGTCACCGGCGTGGCGATCGTGATCTTCTCGCGCAAGGGGCGCCGTACGACGGAGATGTCGATCAACGTCCGCGTGCTCGGACGCGACGTCATCTTCTTCATGGTCGCCTATGGCATCGCCATCGCCACCGCGTTCCTCCCCTCCGACCTGCACCCGCTGCGCTGGGCGGTCGCAGCGGGGCTTGTGGTCCTGTACGCGGTCTACGTCCGCGCCCACTTCACCGATCCGGCCGAGGAGGGCGACGCGAGCGAGCTGAACCAGCTGCATCTCAGTCGCCTCGCGAACCGGCTGAACGGTCGCGCGGTCGAGATCGACGTCCTCCCCTTCGAGCCGGCCGACAAGGATCAGGGTGGAGCCGTGCCGCGGCTGCGGATCATCGTCACCCAGGTGATCGGGGCCCTGGCGCTGATCATCGTGGGCGCCCAGGTCTTCGTGGGAGCGGTCGAGCACCTCTCGAGCGCGATCGGCCTGGATCCGAGGATCCTTGCGCTGGTCATCGCGCCGATCGCCACCGAGCTGCCCGAGAAGTTCAACAGCGTGCTGTGGGTGCGGACCGGCAAGGACACGTTGGCGATGGGGAACATCAGCGGCGCGATGGTCTTCCAGAGCTGCCTGCCGACCGTGCTCGGGATCCTCTTCACGGAGTGGACCTTCAAGGCGAGCAGCGCCCTCGCCTTCGCGTCCGCCGGCGCGGCGTTCATCTCCACCATCCTCATCTTCGGCGTCATGCTGCGGCGTGGGAAGCTGAGCGCGTGGTCGCTGCTGATCGGCGGCCCGATCTATCTCGCCTACGTAGCCGCGGCGCTGCTCCTGCCCGCCGGAGCGGCCGCGGGCCACTGATCGAGCACGATGCCGAATCGCGCCACCCGGCGCCGTATACTTGCGGCGCCGACAGGCCGGCGCCCGTCAAGGCACGGCCCGGCTGCTGAGGAGGCTACGTTGCTGAAGCAGGGGACCACCACGGCCACCGCCGAGACGGACCGCACGGCCGACCTGTGGGCCTACTTCCAGGGGGACTTCGTTCCCCTGGCCGACGCCAAGGTCAGCGTCATGACCCATGCCTTCAACTACGGCACCGCCGTCTTCGAGGGAGTCCGCTGCTACTGGAACGCCGAGCAGGAGCAGCTCTACGGACTCGACCTGCTGGCCCACTTCCAGCGCATCCATCGGTCTGCCAGGCTGCTGCGGCTCGAGCTGGTGCCGACCGCCGAGGAGCTCGTGTCGATCACCGTCGAGCTCCTTCGCCGCAACGCCTTCCGCGAGGACGCCTACATCCGGCCGATCGTCTACAAGTCCAGCGAGACGATCGGGGTCAGGCTCCACAACCTGGAGACAGACCTCACCATCTTCGCCGTCCCCTTCGGGAAGTACATCGACACCGAGGCGGGGATCCGGGCCCAGGTCAGCACCTGGCGCCGGACCGATGACAACGCCATCCCGGCGCGCGCCAAGATCACCGGCTCGTACGTCAACGGGGCCTTCGCCAAGAGCGAGGCGCAGATGAACGGCTACGACGAGGCGCTGATGCTCACCCAGGAGGGCCATGTCAGCGAGGGGAGCGCCGAGAACCTGTTCATCGTGCGCGACGGGATCCTCATCACGCCGCCGGGCAGCGACAACATCCTGGAGGGGATCACCCGCCAGCACATCATCACGATGGCGGGCGACATGGGCATCCTGGTCAAGGAGCGAAGCATCGACCGCACCGAGCTGTACATGGCGGACGAGGTCTTCCTGTGCGGCACTGGCGCCCAGCTCGCTCCGGTGGTGGAGGTGGACCGCCGGCCGATCGGCACCGGCAAGGTCGGCCCCATCACGCGCCGGCTGCACAACCTCTACTTCGACGCGGTGCGCGGCAGCTCCGACGCCTACCGCGACTGGCTGACGCCGGTCTACTAGCGACCGCTGCGCCGGTCCCCGGCGTGCCGGCGACCGCGAGCCAGACGAGGGCCCATGTCCGAGGCGCGAACCGGAGATCGCTATCTGTGGCTGCAGCGGCTGCTGGAGATGGTCCCGGGGACGGTCAGCTGGGCGGTCATCATCGGGCCGATCTGGCTCAGTTTCAGCTACCCGTGGTTGGTCGCCTACTTCGTACTGAGCTTCGACTTCTACTGGCTCTGTCGCGCCGTCTGGTTCTCCGGGGCGGTGATCGTCGCCTACCGCCGAATCCGTGATGTGCTGCGCACCGACTGGCGCGGCCGGCTCGACTCACTCGACGACGAGGCCGTGCCGGACTGGCGGTCATACACCCACCTCGCCCTGATCCCGACCTACACAGAGTCGCTGGAGACGCTGCGCCACACGGTGCGCGCGCTGGCCGAGGCGGAGTGGCCGGGGGAACGGAAGATCTGCGCGATCATCACCCGCGAGACCGATACCGCCGGCATCGCCAACGTCCAGATCCTGCGCGGGGAGTTCGGGGCCGCGTTCGCCGACTTCCTCCACATCCTCGATCCGCTCGAGCCGGGGATCGTGGTCGGCAAGAGCAGCGCGATGGCCTTCGGCGGCCGATGGCTGTATCGGCTCCTCGTCCGCGAGCGGGGGATGGATCCGAACCTTCTGCTGGTGACCGATCTCGATGCCGACTATCGGGTCCATCCGCAGTACTTCAACTACCTGACCTGGGTGCACGCCACCGACCCGAACCGCGACACCCAGCTCTACCAGCCGATCCCGTACTTCCACAACAACGTGTGGGAGGCGCCGCTGCTGACGCGGCTCTTCGCGGCAGTCCTCACGGCGCTCCAGATGTGGCGCAGCGTGCTGCCGGAGAAGCTGCAGAGCTTCGGGAGCTACTCGACGACGCTCAACCTGGTGCACGAGGTTGGTTACTGGGCGACGGACGCGATCCCGGAGGACAGCCGCTTCTACTGGAAGAGCTTCTTCACCTACGGCGATCGGTTCCGGGCGGTACCCCTCTTCATCCCGATCTATGGCGACGCGGTGCGCGCCAAGGGCTACTGGCGATCGCTGGCCAGCCAGTACCTCCAGGCCCGTCGCTGGGCGTGGGGCGTCACCGACCTGCCCTACGTGGTGCAGAACGCGATCGCGCATCGCGAGATCCCGTTCTGGTCGCGCGCCTGGCGCGTGCTGAACCTCTTCGGGGAGCACATCAACTGGGCCATCGCGCCGTTCGTGGTGGTCTTCGGCGCAACCGTCCCACTCCTCATCAATCCGGCCTTCGCCCGGACGACGCTGGGCCAGAATCTGCCGATCTACGCCTCCAGCATGCTGTCGATCGCACTGGTGGCGCTGGTGGTGCTGATCTGGGTCGAGCATCGCATCGTCCCCCCGATGCCCTCGGACTGGGGCTTCTTCCGCCGGCTGCTCGTGTACGCGGGCTGGACCGGCCTCCCCTTCGTGGGTATCTTCTTCACCAACCTGCCCGCGCTGGACGCGCAGACGCGCCTGCTGACCGGGCGCTACCTGGAGTATCGGGTCACCGAGAAGGCCTGACCGATGTCCGAGCTGACGACCCAGATCACCTCCGTTCGGCTCGCCCGCGAGCGGGGGCGGCTCTTCGCGGCGCCGGTCCTCTTCACCCTGATCGCCGCTGCATCGGTGGGCGCCGGCCTGCTGGTCCGCGGCCCGGGCGGGATCTCCCTGGTCGGCATCGGCGTCCTCTCCGCCGTGGCAGCCGCCTACCTGGTGGCCCTCATCTCGTCGTATCGCCTCCTGGTCGAGCCCGGCGTGCTGCGCCTGCGATGGCTGGGCGGTGAGCGAAGCTATCGCCTGGTGCGGGGATCGGTGACGAGAGTTGCGGTGAGCGGCGAGAACGCCGCCGCCCTCCGGCCGCGCTTCGGCGCGCTCGGCTGGGCAGTCGGCCCCGCCGTCCTGCGTGACGACGAGCCGATCGAGCTGATCCGCCTCTCCCGGCGCCCACCGCTCATCGTGGCGCCGACCGATCGCGGGCGGCTGGCAATCGCCGCCGCGGTCGAGAGCGAACTGCTCGCAGCCATGACCCACGCAGTTCGCCTCCAGGAGCGCCTCGACGAGGTCGCCGCGCGCCGGGCGGCTCCGCCGACGCCGGAGGTGGCACCCCGTCCGACGGCGCCCCCCGTGCCGCGGGTGCTGACCGGGATCGAGCGGACGCTCATCGAGCAGCGGCTCGCCGCCGAGCGGGCCGCCTCCCAGGCAGCCGCCGATGCCGAGCGCGCCGGCGCGGCCGCCGAGGTCGTCCCCGAGGCGACCGAGCCAGAGCTGGCTCCCGTGCCGGCCGACACCTCGGTCGAGCCAGCTCCACGGGTGGCGCGGCGCCGGGAGCGGACACAGTGGCAGCGGCCCGCCTGGCTGTCGGTTCCGGGACCGGCGACGGTGGCCGCGGCGATGCCGATCGCCCTCCCCCTCATCGGGGCCGGCATCGCCTGGACCGCGGTGACGGTCACGGGACGGCCGGTGCTGCCGATCGACGAGGCGCGGATCCTGCTCGCCGCCCTGGCCCTGGTCGGCCCGGTGGGGGCCGTCGGCGCACTGATCGCCCGGATCTGGTACCCGCGGCTCGGTGGCCTTGTCATGATCAGCAGCGTGGCGGCGCTCGCCATGCTGACACGCACCATCCTGGCCTAGCCGGATTGACAAGCCGGTCGCCGCACTGCGACGATCCGCGCAATCGAAGATGGCGATGACGGAGCCAGCGCTCGCGTCGAGATCGAGCCAGCAGCGAGCCCGGGTGGTGAGAGCGGGCGGCCTCGAGGCGACGAGCGATCTCTCCAGAGCCGGAGGCGCCAAGCGGCGGTTTGCCGTGGTAACGCCTCCCGGGCAGGCCCCCCGATAGCGAGGCGCCACGAGAGGACCGAGGTCGATCGGCGACATCGGTCAAGCGCGGGTGGTACCGCGGGGAGTCGCCTTCCCGTCCCGGATCCGGGACGGGTTTTTCGTTGAGTGGAGTGATCGTGTTCAAGCCGGTATCGGGCAAGCTGGACGTCCCCGCCCTCGAGCGGGAGCAGATCGAGGTCTGGCGCGAGCGCGACACGATGGCGCGCTACCTGGCTCGCAACGAGCGCTCCGAGCGCCGCTTCAGCTTCCTCGACGGGCCGATCACCGCCAACAACCCGATGGGGGTGCACCACGCCTGGGGTCGCACCTACAAGGATCTCTACCAGCGCTACCACACCATGCTGGGCGAACGGCAGCGCTACCAGAACGGGTTCGACTGCCAGGGGCTGTGGATCGAGGTCGAGGTCGAGAAGGAGCTCGGCTTCAACGACAAGCGACAGATCGAGGCGTTCGGGATCGACCGCTTCGTGGAGCTGTGCAAGGAACGGGTCAATCGGTTCGCCGCGCTCCAGACCGAGCAGAGCAAGCGGCTCGGCATGTGGATGGACTGGGAGCACAGCTACTTCACGAACAGCGACGAGAACAACTACACGATCTGGGCCTTCCTGAAGGAGTGCCACACCCGCGGACTGATCTACAAGGGCCACGACGTGATGCCGTGGTGCCCACGGTGCGGGACGGGCCTGTCGAACATGGAGATCGCGACCGAGGGCTACCGCGAGATCCGCCACCTGTCGCTCACGCTCCGGCTGCCGATCGCCAGTCCCGGGCACGAGGGCGAGGACCTGCTGGTCTGGACGACCACCCCGTGGACCCTCTCGAGCAACGTGGCCGCGGCGGTCCATCCCGGTCTGACCTACGTGCTGGCGGAGGGGGCCGATGGGCGTCGTTCGTGGGTGTCCCGCGGCTCGCAGGCCCGCGTCCTGCCCGAGGCGACCGTCGTTCGCGAGGCGCCGGGCAGCGAGCTGCTGGGGCTCGTCTACCGCGGCCCCTTCGACGAGCTGCCCGTCCAGGCGGGGGTCGAGCACCGCGTGATCGAGTGGGACGAGGTCTCCGACGAGGAGGGGACCGGGATCGTTCACATCGCCCCAGGCTGCGGGCAGGAGGACTTCGCCCTGGCCAAGCGCGACGGGCTGGCGGTCCTCGACCCGATCGACGAGTCCGGCATCTTCCGCGACGGCTATGGCTGGCAAACCGGTCGCTTCGCCGGCGCCACCGACGATCCCGCCGCGGACCTCGCCGCCGACGTGGCGGCCGATCTCGAGCGCAAGGGGCTGCTGGTGAGCCGCGAGCGCTACCTGCACCACTACCCGATCTGCTGGCGATGCAGCACGCAGCTCGTCTTCCGCCTCGTCGACGAGTGGTTCATCGCCATGGATCCGCTGCGCGAGCCGATCAGCGCTGTCACGCGGCAGATCAGCTGGCTGCCGCCGGGGATCGGGCTGGAAGAGCGAGAGCTCGACTGGCTGCGAAACATGAGCGACTGGATGATCAGCAAGAAGCGCTACTACGGGCTGGCGCTCCCGATCTGGGAATGCACCGATTGCGCGGCCTGGGAGGTGATCGGGTCACGCGACGAGCTCAGGGAGCGGGCCGTCGCCGGCTGGGAGGCATTCGAGGGCCACTCACCGCACAAGCCGTTCATCGACGAGGTCGAGATCGCCTGCGCGTCATGCGGCGGGCGCGCTCGGCGCATCGCGGACGTAGGCAACCCGTGGCTGGATGCCGGGATCGTCAGCTTCAGCACGCTGGGCTGGAACTCCGACCGCGAGTACTGGCGCGAGTGGTTCCCGGCCGACTTCATCGTCGAGGGCTTCCCCGGCCAGTTCCGCAACTGGTTCTACGCCCTGCTCACGATGTCGACCGTCCTGGCCGATGGGCCGATGACCCGGACGATCTTCGGTTACGCAACGGTCCACGACGAGCACGGCGAGGAGATGCACAAGAGCCGGGGCAACGCCATCCCGTTCGACGAGGCCGCCGAGCAGATCGGCGCCGATGTCATGCGCTGGATGTATGCCGCCGCCAACCCCGCCGCGAACCTGAACTTTGGCTACGGGCCCGGCCACGAGGTGGTGCGCCGCTTCTTCCTGCCACTGTGGAACACCTACGGGTTTCTGGTGACCTACGCTCGCCTCGACGGCTGGACGCCGTCGGCCGCCGACGAGGCTTCGCATTCCGCCCGGACGCTCCTCGACCGATGGATCCTGTCGCGCCTGGACGCGGTGGTCGGCGAGGTGCGGCGCTCCCTCGACGCGTTCGACGCCGCCCGCGGCGCGCGCGTGATCGAGGGCTTCGTCGAGGATCTCTCGAACTGGTACGTGCGGCGCAACCGGCGACGCTTCTGGAAGGGCGAGCTCGACGATGACAAGCGGGCGGCGTACGCCACCCTGCACGAGGTGCTGGCCACGGTGAGCCGCCTGCTGGCCCCGTTCGTGCCCCACCTGGCCGATGCGCTCTGGGGCAACCTGGTGGTGACCGCAGATCCGGCAGCCCCCGACAGCGTCCACCTCGCCGACTTCCCGGATCGCATCGCGGGCCGAGCCCAGCCGGAGATCGACGCCGCGGTCGCCCTGGCGCGCGAGGTCGTCTCGCTGGGCCGCACCGCGCGGTCCGCGTCGGAGCTCAAGACCCGTCAGCCGCTGGCCACGGTTCGGGTGAAGCTGCCGGCGTCCGCCGATGGCCGGCTGAGCCCTGACCCCGCCACCGCCGCGGAGCTGGAGAACGAGATCCTGGAGGAGCTGAACGCGAAGTCGCTCGAAGTGCTGACCGACGCATCCGAGCTGGTGGACCGCACCCTCTATCCGCTCCTGCCGGTGATCGGGCCGCGCCATGGGGCCGACGTCGGACGGATCATGGCCGCGGTCAGGTCCGGTGACTGGCGGCTCCTCCCCGAGGGTGGAGCGGATGCGGGAGGGGTGACGCTGGCGCCCGACGAGTTCGAGCTGACGGCCCGAGCGCGCCCCGGCCACGAGGTGGCGGAATCCGGCGACATGCTGGTAGCCCTCGACACGCATCTCACTCCCGAGCTCGAGGCCGAGGGGCTCGCGCGCGAGGTGGCGCATCGGCTGCAGGGGCTGCGCAAGACGGCAGGGCTCGAGGTGAGTGACAGGGTGGCGGCCTCGATCCAGGGCGCGCCTGTGCTTCTCGGACAGCTGGCGGCGCATCGGGACTGGCTTGCGGCCGAGATCCTGGCGGTGGCGCTCGACCTCGGCGGTGAGGTTGACCTCGGTCCCTCGGCGACGGTCGAGGAGGTGGCGCTGCCGGAGGGCTCGCTGCGGCTGGGGGTGCGCCTCGCCTGACGAGGCGCATCGCGTACCATCGGTCCCGTGAGCAGCGAGCGGCCGACGAGCGGCGGATTGAGCAGGGCCTTCATCCTGCTGCTGACCGCCCTGGCCATCCTGGTCGCCGACCAGGTCACCAAGGCGCTGGTCGTCGCGAACCTCGCCATCGGTGAGCAGGTGCGACTGCTGGGGGACCTGGTCCTGGTCTGGCACGTGCAGAACCGGGGCGCGGCGTTCAGCCTCTTCCAGGGCGGGACCGTCATCTTCCTGGTCGTCTCGGTGCTGTCGATCGGCATGGTCGCGTACTTCCACCGCACCATGCGTGACCGCAGCCCGTGGCTGCACTTCGTCCTCGGCATCGTCCTCGGCGGGACCCTCGGCAACTTCACCGATCGGCTCCGGCAGGGCTACGTGACGGACTGGCTGTCGGTCGGGATCGGCGACACGCGCTGGCCGACCTTCAACGTCGCCGATTCCTCGGTCGTGGTCGGCATCGGGATCCTGGTCGTCTACCTCTTCCTGACGAGCCCCGACAGGCGCGAGGCGACCGCGTGAGCGACGCCGCCGTCGCGGGGGATCGGGTCGTCACCGGGACGGCCTCGAGCGGCCGGTTCGACCTGTCGGTGAGCGCGGTGGCGGAGATCAGCCGGGCACACGCGCAGAGGCTCATCTCGGACGGACGGGCGACGGTGGACGGCCGACGAGCGCGCGCCTCGGATCGCCTGCGCGGCGGCGAGGTGATCCGCGTCGAGCTTTCCGCGCCGCCCGATCCGACGCTCCACGGTGAGTCGATCCCGCTGCGGATCGCCTACGAGGATGCCGCCATGCTGATCGTGGACAAGCCTGCGGGCCTCGTCGTCCATCCCAGCCACGGGCACGCCACCGGGACCCTGGTCCACGCCCTGGTCGGACGCGCCGAGGAGCGCGGCGAGCAGCTGGGTTCGATCGCGGGCGTCGGCCGGCCGGGGATCGTCCATCGGCTCGACAAGCAGACCTCCGGCCTCATCCTGGTCGCGAAGACCGACGCCGCGCAGTCGAGCCTGATGCAGCAGTTCGGGGAACGCAGCATCGAGAAGGAGTACCTCGCGTTGGTGCTCGGCGCGCCACCTGCGTCGCGCGGCCGCATCGAGGCGCCAGTGGGCCGCGACCCGCGCGATCGGCAGCGGATGGCGGTGGTCGCCGGCGGGCGGGATGCAGTCACCGAGTACGAGGTCCTCGGCAGCGCGGACGGCCATTCGCTGCTGGCGCTCCATCCGCTGACCGGACGGACGCACCAGCTGCGCGCGCACCTCGCCTATCTCGGGCTGCCGATCGTCGGCGACGTGCGCTATGGAGGCGGAATCGGGCCGGGCGGCCTCGAGCGCCAGTTCCTGCACGCCGCGCGCGTCACCCTCGACCGACCCCTGGACGGCCGTCGCCTGACCGCGTGGAGCGAGCTGCCGTCCGACCTGGCCGCATCGCTGGCGGAGAGCGGGATCGTCACCGACCGGCTCCCGGTCGGGATCGGCGCGGCGGTGGTGGAGGACGCGGATTGAGCGGCAAGCGCTCCGGCGAGCGACCCGCTGCCAGGCCGGCCAAGCGACTGGCCTTCCCCAACCCGCTCCTGGTGGTGGTCTCCGGGCCGTCGGGAGTTGGCAAGAGCACGGTCGTGGCGGAGCTGTCGCGACGCCATCCGCAGGTCGTCCCGATCGTGACTGCCACCACCCGGGAGCGGCGGGAGGGTGAGGAGGACAAGGTCCACTACCACTTCCTGAGCCCCGACGAGTTCCAACAGCTCCGTGACCGTGACGGGCTGCTGGAGCATGCGATCGTCCACGACCACTGGTACGGGACGCCCGTCGACCAGGTCCGCGGCATCCTGGCGGCTGGGCGCGACGCCATCCTGACCATCGATCCGCAGGGGGCACGGTCGGTGCGCGCGCTGGTGCCGGACGCCCTCCTGATCTTCATCATGCCCCCGTCCATCGAGGACCTCGAGCAGCGACTGGCGCGCCGCGGCTCGGAGGACGGTGCGGAGCGTGCGCTGCGGCGCCACAACGCCGAGGCCGAAATGGCGGCGGCGGGCGACTACGACTACGCAATCGTGAACCAGACCGATCACCCCGACGACGCGGTCGAGCAGATCTGGGAGATCATCCAGGCCGAAGCCCGGCGCGACCCACCGCGGCGCGTCCAGGTCTGAGCATGGTGGCCGAGGTGGCCGCCGGGCAGACGGTGCGCGTCGCGGTCGAGGCGCTCGCCGACCGACCGGAGCGCGCATTCAGCTATCTCCTTCCGCGCGAGCTCGGCTCGCCCGAGCCGGGATCGCTCCTGCTGGTGCCGTACGGGAGGCGGCTGGCGCTCGGGTACCTCCTCCCCGGGACGCCGGAGCCCGAGCCGGGGATCGATCTTCGATCCGTCGAGGCAGTCGTCTCGGCCCCGATGCTGACGCCCGACCTGCTCGCCCTTGCCGAGGAGATCTCCGTCTACTACTGCGCGCCGCTCGGCGCCACCATCGCGGCGATGCTCCCCCCGGGGCTCGAGTCGCGCCTCGAGCGACGCTGGGGGTCGCCCGATCCCGGCCGGCTGCCCGAGCAGCTGGGACTGGCGCTGTCAGCTGCCGACGAGCTCACCGATGCCGCCCTGAAGCGGGCCCTCGGACCGCGATGGAGCAGCGCGGCCGATGGCCTGCGGCGATCCGGCGCCCTGACGGCAACCTGGTCGCTGCGGCCGCCGGAGCTTCAGGCGCGCCGGATCCGGACGCTGCGCCGGCTGCCCGATGCAGATGCAGCACCCCGGGCGGCACCGCTCCAGCGGGCGATCCTCGACGCGCTCGGTGCGGAGGCGCGGACCCTCGCCGAGGTCGCCGAGGAGATCGGCGTCGAGCAGGGCGCCGTGCTGGCGGCCGGCCACCGGCTGGTCGCGCGCGGTGCGGCAGTGATGGAGTGGCAGACCGTCGAGCGTGACCCGCGTGCGCATCGGCCGACGCTGGTGGCGCGCGATCACGATCTCGCGGACGAGCAGCGCTCCGCGCTCAGCCAGGTGGAGGCGCTCCCCGCGGGCGGTGAGCTGCTGCTGGAGGGGGTCGCCGCTGCCGGCAAGACCGATGTCTACCTCGCGGCCCTGGCAGGCGTGCTCGCCGAGGGCGGGACCGCGATCGTCCTCGTCCCGGAGGTGTCGCTGGTAACCCAGCTGGCCGACCGGGTCGCGTCACTCGTCGGGGACCAGCTCGCGGTGCTCCACTCGGGCCTTTCGGCGGGGGAGCGGCACGACACCTGGTGGCGCATCCTGCGCGGAGAGGCGCGGGTCGTGGTGGGAACCCGGATGGCGGTCTTCGCGCCACTCGCCGACCTGCGGCTGGTCGTCGTCGACGAGGCGCACGACGGGGCCTACAAGGCCGATCGGACGCCGCGCTACGACGCGCGCTGGGTGGCCCGACGGCGGGTCGCCCTGACCGGCGCCGGGGTCGTGATGGGCACGGCGACACCCGACGTCGTGACGATCGCGCGGGTGCGGGGAGGCCTCGTCGAACGGGCGCGCCTCGTTGAGCGGCGGGTCGGCCTCGTCCCCCTGGTCGAGATCGTCGACCTGCGAGCGGAGCTGGCCGAGGGGAATCGGTCGATCTTCTCGCGTGCGCTGGCCGAGGCGCTGTCCCGGCTGAAGCAGGGGAGTGAGCAGGCGATCCTGCTCATGAACCGTCGCGGCGCCGCCACCTTCGTCCTCTGCCGCGACTGCGGTGAGAGCCTCCGCTGTCCCGACTGCGACCTCCCGTTTGTCTTCCACCTGAGCGGGGCGCAGCTGCGCTGCCACCACTGCGGCCGGACCGCCAGGCCGCCCGAGAAGTGCCCCCACTGCGGCAGCAACCGGATCCGCTACTTCGGCGCCGGGACGCAGCGGGTCGAGGCCGAGCTGCGCTCCCGCTTCCCGCACCTGCGCGTCTCGCGACTCGACTCGGACGCCCTCGCCGCGCGGCGCGGCTTCGAGGCGATCTACGACGACTTCCGCGATGGCCGCGTCGATGTGCTCGTGGGAACCCAGCTCGCCGCCAAGGGGCTCGACCTCCCCAGCGTCACGCTGGCGGCGGTGATCGCCGCCGACGTGACCCTCAACCTCCCGGACTACCTCGCCCCCGAGCGCACCTTCCAGCTCCTCGCCCAGGTGGCCGGCCGGGCGGGCCGCGGCGAACAGCCGGGACGCGTCCTGATCCAGACATATGCGGCCAGCCACTACGCCATCAGGGCGGCGGGCCGGATGGACGTCGATGGCTTTGCCGACGAGGAGTTGACCCGCCGCAGGCTGCTGGGCTATCCGCCATCCAGCGTGCTCGCCCGCCTCCTGGTCGCCGATCCGGACCGCGCCCGGGCCGAGTCGCGCGGCCGCGACGCCGCAGCCGCGGTGGCCTCGCCCGGCGTCGAGGTGCACGGACCGCTCCCGTCCTATGTTCCTCGTCGTGCCGGCCGCTGGCGCTTCCAGGTCGTGATCCGGGCCGTCGACGAAGCGGCGCGTGCAGCGGCGCTCGAGCGCGTCCCGCCGGGAGTGGCGATCGACGTCGACCCCGAATCGCTGCTGTAGGCGGGCCGTCCCGCGCGGGCTGGACGCCCTCGGCGGATCGGTACAATGCCAGCGATGGCAATCCGCCCGATCCTGACCGCCGACGAACCGATCCTGCACCAGCGCGCCAGGAAGGTGACGCACTTCGATGCGTCCCTGCATCGGCTCCTGGTGGACATGGTCGAGACGATGCGCGACGCCCCTGGCATCGGCCTCGCCGCCAACCAGATCGGCGTGCCGCTGCAGGTCGCCGTGATCGAGCTCGAGGAGAAGGTGACCGAGCTGATCAACCCGGAGATCGTTCGCACCAGCGGCGAGGTGATCGACTGGGAGGGGTGCCTCTCGGTCCCCGGCTTCGTGGCCGAGGTCCACCGTCACGCGAAGGTCACCGTCAAGGCGCGGAACCGCCACGGCAAGGAGTTCCGGGTGAAGGGCGAGGAGCTCTTCGCGCGCGCGCTCCAGCACGAGATCGACCACCTCAACGGGACCCTCTACATCGACTACCTCGATTCGCTCGAAGAGCTGGTGCGGGTCACCGAGCATCCGAGCGAGGTGGAGGAACCGGCGACCGCGGGGACCTAGTGCCGCAGCTCGGGCGCATCGCGTTCCTCGGCACCGGATCATTCGGCGTCCCGCTCCTCTCGCGGCTGCCGGCGCTCGCCGACGAGCTGCTCGTCGTCAGCCAGCCGGATCGTCCCGCCGGCCGCGGCCTCCAGACGCGCTCGTCGCCGGTTGCGGCCTGGGCACGCGAGAACGGGGTCGCGCTCGAGACGCCGCGCCGCCTTCGCTCCGACGAGGGGAGGGCGTTGCTCCGTGGGTTCGCCCCCGACGGCCTCCTCCTCGCCGCGTATGGGCAGCTCGTGCCTCCGGACCTGCTCGAGGTGGCGCCGCGGGCTCCGCTCAACGTGCACCCCTCGCTCCTGCCGCGCCATCGCGGCGCAGCGCCCGTCGCATCGACCATCCTTGCGGGCGATCCGCAGGGGGGCGTGACCCTGATGGTCATGACCTCGGAGCTGGACGCCGGACCGATCGTCGCCCAGTGGCCGGTCGAGCTGACCGGCCGGGAGACGACCCCCGAGCTCGAGGACCAGCTCTCTCGACTCGCCGCCGAGTCCGTGCCGGCGCAGCTCGAAGCCTGGGCGACGGGGGAGATCGAGACGACGCCGCAGGACGAGCGGCTGGCCACGATGATCCATCCGTTCCGCCGCACCGATGGCTGGGTCGACTGGCGGCAGGGCGCCACCGTCATCGACCGGCGCGTCCGCGCCCTCCAGCCATGGCCGGGTGCCTGGACCACCCTCGATGGACGCCGCCTCCACATCCGTGCCGCACACCCGGTGGCCGGCGTCGACGGTCCGCTGGTGGGGACGCTGCTCCCCGGGGAGTGGCCCGTCGTCGCATGCGGCCAGGGCGCCCTTGCGCTGGAGCTGGTCCAGCCCGAGGGGAAGCCGATCATGGGCGCCGATGCCTGGCGCCGAGGCCTCCCGCGCGAGCACGTCCTGCTCGGCGGCGGCAGCGCCCCGGCGTAGCCATCTTCACCTCCCGTTCACGGAGCCGAAATTGAGCCTCGGCTATACTCGGCCGGCTTCCAAGGAGGTAGCAGCAGCACCATGGGCAGCTTCCTGCCGTACATCATCTTTGTCTTGCTTCCGAGCATCGCCATCACCGCCTGGGCGGCGTGGCGCGTGCGCTCGACCTACGCCCGGTGGTCGAAAGTCGACTCCGGAATCAACCTCTCAGCCTTCGATTTCGCCCGCCAGCTACTCGACCGGCAGGGGCTCACCGATGTCAAGATCGAGCCGGTCCCCGGCCAGCTGACCGACCACTACGACCCGCGCGGCAAGGTGCTGCGCGTCAGCTCTGCCGTATCGGGGAGGCCGCAGCTCGGCTCCTATGACTCGACCGACCGCACAGTCGGCTTCCCGCAGGGCTCGGGCACCCTCTCGGTGGCCGCCGCCGCGGTGATCGCCCATGAAGTGGGTCACGCCCTCCAGGATCGCGAGCGCGACCCGTGGATGGCCGCGCGCCAGGTCATCGTGCCCGCCGCACAGCTGGGCTCCGGCCTCGCGCCGTGGCTCATCATCGCCGGACTCTGGCTCAACATGATGGGGTTGGCGTGGGTCGGACTCATCGCGTTCGGGGGCGCCGTGGTCTTTACCTTCGTCACGCTGCCGGTCGAGATCGGCGCCTCTGGCAAGGCCCTTGCCTTCGTAAGCAGCCTTGGCGTGACCGGCGAGCGCCAGGTTGGCGCCCGTGAGGTCCTCAAGGCAGCGGCCTGGACCTACGTCGCTGCGGCCCTCACGGCGCTGCTCACCTTCCTGTACTACCTCATGCTGATCATGGGGCGTCGTGACTGAGCGAACCCTGGCCGGGAGTCGCCCGGCGATCAGCGAGGTCGACCCTGCATCGCTCACCGCGTGGCTTGCCGCCCGCGGTGAGCCCGCGTACCGGGCGACCCAGATCCTCGCCGGCGCCCATCGGCCCACGGCGAGCGGCCTCGACGATCTGACTGACCTGGCGCGGCCGCTGCGGACCGCGGTGGCCGAGGCGTTCCGCTTCTCGTCCATCGTAGGGAGCCACACGCTGGTGGCCGATGGTGGCCTGACCGCGAAAGCTGTTCACGAGCTGGCGGACGGCCAGCGCATCGAATCGGTCCTGATGCGCTACCCCGGTCGCGGCTCCGGCGCCGGGCGGACGACCGTGTGCATCAGCTCGCAGGCCGGTTGCGCGGTCGGCTGTCCGTTCTGCGCAACCGGCCAGGCGGGATTCGGCCGGCAGCTCACGGCTGGCGAGATCGTCGACCAGGTGCTGCACTGGCATCGAGATCCGTGGCTGGCGCTCGGCGCGGATTGGCGACCCGGCGGGGGCCGGAGCCACTACAACATCGTCTTCATGGGGATGGGTGAGCCGCTGAACAACGCCGACCGCGTCTTCTCGGCGGTCCGTCTCCTCAACGACCCGGCGCGACTGGGCATCGGCGCGCGACACATCACCGTCAGCACCTCGGGAGTCGTGCCGGGGATCGACCGCATGATCGACGAGCTGCCGCAGGTCAACCTGGCGATCAGCCTGCACGCCGCCACCGACGAGCTGCGCGACGAGCTGGTGCCGATCAATCGCAAGTGGCCGATCGCCGAGGTGGTGGCGGCCGGGCGTCGCTTCGCCGACCGCACACGGCGGCGGGTGAGCCTGGAGTACGTGCTGATCGATGGGGTCAACGACGCCGCCGAGCAGGCCGCCGGCCTTGCCGAGCTGGCGACCGGCTGGCTGTGCCACGTCAACCTCATCCCGCTCAACCCGACGCCCGGCTCGCGCTGGAGCGGCACCGCGGCTGCCGGCGTCCGGGCGTTTGCATCCACCGTCCAGAAGGCCGGGGTCCCGGTCACGGTGCGCGACACGCGCGGGCGGGAGATCGAGGCGGCCTGCGGTCAGCTCCACGCCCAGCTCGCCGGGCGGCCGATCGCGGCGAGTCTGCCGATGGTGCCGGCATGAGCACTCGCCCGCCGCAGATCAGCGCCAGCCTCCTGAATGCCGACTTCGCGCGACTCGGCGACGAGGTCCGGCGTGCCGTCGACGGCGGCGTCGACTCGATCCATCTCGACGTGATGGACGGCCACTTCGTCGAGAGCCTGACGATCGGCCCGGTCGTGGTGCAGGCGGTGCGACCGCTGGCCCCGATCCCGTATCACACGCACCTGATGGTCTCGCAGCCACTCCGCCACGCCCGCGCCTTCGCCGACGCGGGGAGCGACCTGATCGTCGCGCACGTCGAGGCCGATGACGACCCGAGCGAGGTGATCGCCGCCATCCACGGCTACGGTCGCGCGGCGGGCCTGGCGCTCAACCCCGAGACGCCGGCCGAGGCGGTCCTGCCGTATCTCGACGACATCGACCTCCTCCTCGTCATGACGGTCCACCCCGGGCGCGGCGGCCAGGCGTTCATTCCCGAGGTGCTGCCGAAGATCGCGGAGCTGCGCACGGAGATCGATCGCCGCGGCCTCTCCCTGCCGATCGGGGTGGACGGCGGCGTCAACCTGGAAACCATCGGCCCAGCCCATGCCGCCGGCGGGGAGGTCCTCGTCGCCGGGTGGGCGCTCTACCGCGAGGCTGGCGACCTGTCAGCGACCGTCCAGGCGCTGCGCGCCGCCGCATCGGCGAGCGGCACATGACGCGTCTCGCTCGCGCGCGCCCGCTCGTCAGCATCGGCCTGCTGCTGGCGATCGTGGCCGGCTGCTCGGCACCGGCTCCCGAGGCCAGCCCGACCCCGCGCCCGCCACGGGACGTGACGGTCACGGTGGTCGATCGCACGAACCAGGCCCCGGTACCGAACGCCACGTTGCGCTCCGGGGCCGCATCGGCCGTCACGGATGCGGAGGGGAAGGGGACGATCCGTGGCGTCGGCGGCGAGACGGTGGAGGTGACGGCCGATGGATTCGATGCCGGCACCGGTACCGTCCCCGACGAGAAGGGCCTGACCATCGCGCTGCGTCCCAACGTGGTGAGCGGCAGGGTGCTGGACGGCGAAGGGAAGCCAATCGGCGGCGTCCGCATCTTCGTCGAGGGCTCGGGTCCGGCGATCGAGACCGATGCCCAGGGGCGGTACACGCTCCCCGACGTCCCGGAGCAGGGGACGCTGATCTACAAGATGCCCGGCTATCGGCTCGGCGTGATCGCGATCGATGCGCAGATGACGAAGGACGTGGCGCTCACCCGGTTCGTGGCCCGCGCGCTGTATGCGCCGTCGGCGGTCTTCGAGGGGGCCGGGCGGCTCGATGCCCTGCTCGACCTCGTCGATCGGACCGAGGTCAACGCCATGGTGATCGATGTCAAGGAGACGGCCGGCAACCTTTACTGGGCCACCGACCTTCCGGAGGCGACCGCCGCGGGGGCGGTGATGGAGGCGCCCCTCTTCCAGCTCGAGGAGCTGCTGCCACAGCTGAAGGAGCGCGGCATCTACACCATTGCCCGCATGGTGGTGATGAAGGACAACACGATCGGGAAGTCGCGGCCCGAGCTGGCCGTCACGAATTCCGCGACCGGCGAGCCGTGGCGTGACTATGGCGGGGGCATCTGGCTGGATCCCTACAACACGGGCGTGGCCGAGTACATCGCGGCCCTGGCCGGCGACCTCGCCGACAAGGGATTCGACGAGGTGCAGCTCGACTACGTGCGCTTCTTCAGTGACGGTGACTACGCCGTTGCCGACACGAACCTGCCGAACACCCAGTCGTTCCGGCTGCCCGCCATCCGACGCCTCTTCCGGCTCGTCTCCGATGCCCTGCTGACGCGGCGCGCCTTCCTCTCGGCCGACGTCTTCCCGATCAGCTTCATCGCCACCGACGACCAGGGAATCGGGCAGCGGCCGGAGGTGATCATGCCGTACGTCGACTACTTCTCGCCGATGGTCTACCCCAGCCACTACGGGCCGTATACCTTTGGCTTCGCCAACCCGAACGACCATCCGTACGAGGTGATCGACCAGACGCTCGAGATCATGAACGAACAGCGAGCCGGCCTGCGGATGGTGATCCGACCGTGGATCCAGGACTTCGGCTACGGCCCGTTCCCGCCGTACAGCGCGAGCCAGGTGCTGCAGGAGATGCAGGCGGCCAGCGACAACGGCGCCGACGGCTGGATGATCTGGAACGCCGCCGCCCGCTTCACCGAAGCTGCGCTCGGTCCGCCGCGCGAGGACGAGGACTCGGGGCCGATCACCAGTCCGCTCGCGTCGCCGGGCTCGTAAGCGGAGGTGCGCCTCGTCGTCCAGCGGGTCAGCCGCGCCGAGGTCCGGATCGACGGTGCGGTGGTCGGCGCGATCGGCCGAGGTGCGGCGGTGCTGGTCGGGATCGCGGTGGGTGACACGCCCGAGCTGGCCGAGCGCCTCGCGGACCGGGTCGTCGCCCTCCGCTACTTCCAGGATGCGGCAGGACGCACGAACCTGGCGATCGACGAGGTTGGCGGCGAGTTCCTGGTGGTGAGCCAGTTCACGCTGATGGCGGACCTGCGTCGCGGCCGGCGCCCGGGCTTCGCGCTGGCTGCGCCGCCGGAGGTGGCCGAGCCGATGGTGGACCGATTCGTCGCGCGGCTGCGCGAGGTCGGCCGGAATGTCGCGACGGGACGCTTCGGGGCGGAGATGGAGCTCGAGCTGGTGAACGACGGGCCGTTCACGCTGGTGATCGAGGGCTGAGTCAGACCTTCTCGGCGGTCCGAATGCAGCGCGAGCAGGCCTTGATGCGGACCGGCGAGCCGTTGCGCTGGACCACCATCGGCTGCAGGTTGGGCAGCCAACGGCGCAGCGCACGCTTGCGGTTCATCCCGACC
>DASSIB010000011.1:0-10741 GCA_035692365.1 Candidatus Limnocylindria bacterium
CATCCGCTCGTGGGCGTGGGGCCGGGGAGGTATGGCGGGGCGGCTGCCGACATCTACGACACGCCGGTCTACGCCCGGTACGAGACCGATGAGCTCTTCGCCAATCCGTCCCAGCGCACCGTCGACGACTTCTGGCTGCACCTCGTGGTGGAGTCCGGGCTGCTCGGGCTGGCGGCCTACCTGGCAATGGTCGGCGCCGCGCTGGGCCCGATCATCGCCGCAGCTCGCCGGGCGGCCTGGGGGCGCCAGGTGGCGCTGGCGAGCATCAGCGGAGCCGTCATCGGCCTCGCCATCAATTCGATGACGACGATGCTGCTCGAGGCGAACAGCGTCGCCTTCCTCTTCTGGTTCCTGCTCGGCGTTGGCTCGCAGCTGGCGCGCGCGGTCCCGGTGGCGGAGCCCGCCTCCTAGAACTGGCGGCCGACGGCGATCTGCCACAGGGTTCGACCGATGAGGCGCAGGTCGAAGCCAAGCGAGCGGCGGTCGATGTAGGCGAGATCCAGCGCGACTCCCTCGTCGAAGCTGACCCGTCCCCACGCGGTCGCCTGCCAGAGGCCGGTCATGCCCGGGACCACGGAGAGCCGACGGACGTGCCACGGCTCGTAGACCTCGACCTCGTACGGGATCGGCGGCCGCGGGCCGACGAGGCTCATCTCGCCGCGAACGATGTTGACCAGCTGCGGCAGCTCGTCGAGGTGCGAGCGGCGCAGGAATGCGCCGAGTCGAGTGACGCGCGGGTCGGCGGCGATCGGGACCCAGACCTTCTCGCCGGGCTGCGTCCCGGTGGCGTCTCGGCGGATCAGGTCGCGGGCATGGTCGCGATGCCGATCCTGCTCCGCGCTGCTGTACATGCTGCGGAACTTGTAGAGGGTGAAGGGTCGGCCGCCAAGTCCGAGCCGCTCCTGGCGGAAGAGGACAGGACCGCGAGACTCGAGCTTCACCGCGACCGCAACCAGCCCCAGGATCGGTGAGGCCAGGAGCAGGCCGAGCAGCGATGCGGCGAGGTCGAGGCTGCGCTTGGCGACCCGGTAGCCGAGCGGGGTCCGCGCGATCGGGACGACCAGCGACGGGGCTCGCGACATCGGCTCGGTCGACTCCTCGAAGGATGAATGGTCGGGGCGACTGGATTCGAACCAGCGACCTCCTGCTCCCAAAGCAGGTGCGCTACCAGGCTGCGCTACGCCCCGACGCACAAGATGCTAGCGCGCCAGCAGTCCCTCGACGATCGCAACGTAGCGCCTGGCCTGGTCGGCCCACTCGTACTGCGCCTCCTGGCGATGCGCCTCGGCGCCGAGGCGGGCGGCGGCGATGGGGTCGGCGGCGAGCGATCGAAGGGCGTCGGCGAGCGCGCCGGGGTCTCCGCCGGGGACGAAGCGGATCGCGTCATCGGTGAAGTGGGCGCGGATGGTCCGAAGGTCGCTGGCCACGATCGGGACCCCCATCGCCGCGTACTCGAGCAGCTTGGTGGAGAGGGAGTACTGCATGTACGGCTCCGGCAGCGACGGGATGACGCCCACGTCGGCGGCCGCGATCAGGGGAGGCAGCTCATCGATCGGGACCGGGCCGTTGAGGTGGACTCGGTCGGCAGTCGCGGTGCGGGCCACGGCGGCTTCGAGGTGGGCGCGGTACGGGCCGTCGCCGTAGATGTCGGCCCGGACGGGCAGCTCGCTCTCGATACGGGCAACCGCCTCGATCAGCACCTCGAGGCCGTAGATCCGCTGCAGGTTGGAGTGGTGGATCAGGCGCAGCTCGCCGTCCTCCATGAACGGGCGGCGCGGGTGGCGGGTGGCGTCGAAGAGGTCGGCATCGGCGCTGTTCATGACGACCGAGATCTTGTCTGGCGGCACGCCGCGCGCGATCGACAGCTCGCGGAGCGGCTCGTGGACGGTGATGATCTCGTCCGCAACCCAGGCCGATGCCTTCGCCGCCCCGGTGACCGCGGGCAGCAGCGGCTGAAGCGCGGGATGGGCGAAGCGGTCGCGGAAGAACTCCGGCATGTCCTCGTGCAGGTCGAGCAGCAGCGGGATGCCGCTCAGCTTGAGCGGCGCTGCCGCAAACGCGAGGAAGTCCGGGAGGGTCGCGACCTGCACCAGGTGGTATCGGCGACGCCCATGCTCGCGCGCGAGACGGATGGCCGCGATCCCGGCGAAGGCCAGGTACTCGGCCATGTGCCCGGCGAAGCCGCTGAACGCACGATGCACCGGCAGCCTGAGGATGCGGACGCTCCGGAGCTCCTCTCGGGCGACTTCGCCGGGGGCGCGGAGGCAGAAGAGGTCGACCCGGTGGCCCGCCGCGACGAGGGCATCCGTCTGCCGCCGCAGCCGTGGATCACCGGGGAAGACGGCGTGCGCCACGATCGCCACCCGGCTCACGAGGACTTGACCTCGTTCCAGAGCGCGTCCTTCGCCTCGGGCGAGAGGTCTGCCAGGACCAGCGAGCGCTCCCCGGCGAGCGCCTCGACCCGCTCATAGCGCCCGATCCAGCGATGATTGGCGCTGCGCAGCGCCTCCTCGGGATCGAGCTTCATCCAGCGGGCCAGGTTGACGGCCGCGAAGAGCACGTCACCGAATTCGTGCAGGCGCGCATCCCGACCGGCGTCGCCGTCCATCGTGCCCGTCTCGTGGAGCTCGGCCAGCTCCTCGGCGACCTTCTCCCAGACCCCCTCGATCGCCGGCCAATCCCAGCCGAGCGACGAAGCGCGCTCCTGGATCTCACGGCTGGCGGCCAGCGCCGGGAGGGCGCGGGCGATGCCGCTGAACGCCGACGGTGGCGCCCCCGTCTCGTGTCGCTCCGCCGCCTTTATCGACTCCCAGTTGCGCAGCACCTCGTCCGCCCCGCTCACCTCGAGATCGCCGAAGACATGGGGGTGGCGCCGGATGATCTTGGCGCCGAGGGTGCGGTAGACATCGGTCAGGTCGAAGGTCCCCTCCTCGGCCGCCAGCTGGGCGTGCAGGATGATCTGCAGGAAGAGGTCGCCCAGCTCCTCGGCCAGGTCCTGGGGTGTGCCGCGCTCGATGGCATCGACCGCCTCGTACGCCTCCTCCAGCACGAACGGCCGAAGGCTGGCGTGGGTCTGCCTGCGGTCCCACGGACAGCCGTCCTCCGCGCGCAGCCGAGCCGAGATGGCGGCCATCCCGTGCGGCGAGGCGAGGTTGTCGAGCGGCGCCAGGGCGGGAACGAGCCAGTCGCCATCCGTCAGCTCGTCGTCGCTGACAGCCTCGAGCGGTCGCGGCGTCCCCTCGGGCAGTGGCTGCAGCAGGTGATCGCGCGGATAGAGCGAGACGAGCACCGCCTGCACGCCGGACCGAGCGTGGCGTCCCGCCAGTGCGCCGGCCGGCTCCCCGGCCGAGGCGGGCTCGCCGAGCAGGACCAGGGGGAGGGATGGGTCGAACGGGATCGAGGCCAGGCGGCGACCCGATACCACCTGCAGGCCATCTGCGGGGTCCAGCCCCGCCGCGGCCAGCAGGCGGTCGACGCCTCGGGACGTCGTCACGCCCCCGAGCTCATGCGCTGGCCGGAGCCTGGACGATCTCCGGGTTGGTCCAGATCGCGGCGGCGTCCTCGATTTCGCCCAGCCACCGGTTGAACCCGCCCTCGCGCACCGAATCGAGCTGTGGAGCGGGCACGAAGCGCAGCTCCGAGCTTCCGAGCAGCTTGAAGATGTAGAACCCGCTGGTCGTCTCGATCGGCTCGCTGATCTCGCCGACCTCGGTCATGTTGAAGATCGCGTCGATGCGCTCCTCCTCGAACTGGTAGGGGATCACCCAGCCGAGCTCTCCGCCCTTCGCCGCGGAGCTCGCGTCCTCGCTCTGCTCCTTCGCAAGCCGGGCGAACTGGTCAGGGTCGTCGCGCAGCGCCGCGACCAGCTGGTCCGTCTGGTCGCTGGCGGTGACGCGCGTGCCGGTGACCTCAATGATGTGGTAGCCGAACTGGGTCTTCACCGGCTCGCTCAGCTCGTTGACGCTCAGCCCGGCGACGGCGGTCTTGAACTCCGGGACAAAGTTCGAGGTGGCCGGGTCGTACCATCCCAGGTCCCCGCCCCGGCTCCCGCTGCCGGTGTCGTCGCTCTCCGTCGCCAGGGCGAACCAGTCCGCGTCCGGCTTGCTCGCCTCCACCCGGAAGGCCTCGGCGCGCGCCAGCGCCGCCGCCCACTCCGCGTCGCTGGCCTTCGACTGGTCGTCCTCGCCCGGCAGCGGCTGCGCCAGGAAGTGCCTGAGCCGCTGCTGCGGCGTCGGGACCCCCTGCTGGGCGGCGATGAAGATCTGTGCCACCTCCCGCGCCGGCTGGTAGGGCCTCATGACCGTGTTGCTGAAGTAGTCGTTGAAGGCGGTCTTGAGCAGGTCGCCGCGGACGTAGCTCCGGAACTCGACATCGCTCACGCCCGAGGCCTGGAGCAGGTCGAGGAGGTGCTGATGGTCGCCCTCCGCCTTCTGGTCATCGAGATACAGCAGGTGATAACCCGCATCGTCCTTGGTCGGGCCGATCACGTCGCCCTTTGCTGCCGCCTGCGCCTCCTCGAAGTAAGTTGCGTACAGGAGGTCATCTGCCTCGACCCAGCCGAGCAATCCGCTGGCCGGGGCCGAGCTGTCGTCGCTCTTCGCCTTGGCCGTCTCGGCGAAGCTGGCGCCCCCGTTGATCTCCTCCACGATGCCCTTCGCCTCGGCCTCGGCACGGGCGAAGTCGGCGTCGGTCGGCTCGTCGCCGGGCTCCGCGTCGTCCGGCAATGCCGCGACCGTGATGAGGGACAGCCGCAACCGCTTGGGAAGTGTCTTGCGCGTCGTCACCTCCGCGTCCACCGCCTCGTCGCTGACGGTGATCCCGTAGCCCCCAGCCGCATCCGTCAGCACCCGCGACAGGACGAGCGAATCGGCAGCCGAAACGGCAAGAGTGTTGAGCGCCTCCTCGATCGCCTGCTGACCCTGCTGGATGAGCGAGTCGCGCACCCCGCCGAGGCGGTCGTTCAGATCGAGGTAGCGCGCCTGGAGCTCGGAGCCGATGGCGTCCATGCGATCGGTGAGGTCATCGACCGTGTACGTGACCCCACCGACGGCAGCGACCGGCCGCAGGTGGGCGTCGTAATGATTGTTCCAGGCGGTGGCGGCAAAGATGCCGATCGCCACCGCGATCGCGATAGCGAACCCCGAGACGATCAGCTGCTGGGTCCGCAGCTCGTCCTGCCAGCGTGGGCGATGCTTCCGGTCGAGGACCGGGCGGTTGCGAAATGACATCAGTGCGCTTGATTCTCCGCAGGGCGGTAGAGGGACATCTCCGACTTTGGGCGAGGCGCCATGCTAGCCGATGGGCCATGCCCGCGCCAGCGACCCGCCCACGCTCACGGGCTGCGTCGGAAGGCGTCGCGGATCGCCTCGACGCGAAGGCGCAGCACGAGCCCCAGCGCCTCGCCGATGATGCCGCCGCTCATCTTCGAGCTGCCGGCGGTGCGCTCGCGGAAGATGATCGGGATCTGTGTCACGACCGCCCGGCGGCGGTGCGCCCACCAGGTCGTCTCGATCTGGAAGCCGTAGCCACTCGTGTTCGCCTCGCGCAGGCGGATCGCCTCGAGCAGCTCGCGGCGCCAGGCCTTGAAGCCGCCCGTCAGGTCGCGGTACGGGAGCAGCAGCATCACCCGAGCGAAGGTGGTGCCGGCCCAGCTGATCAGCTTCCGGTGCAGCGGCCAGCCGACCGTTCCGCCGCCGGGCATGTAGCGCGTGCCGAGGACGAGGTCGGAGCCGCTCATCAACGGGGCGAGCAGTCGCGGCAGGTCCGCGGGGTCGTGGCTGAAGTCGGCGTCCATCTGGACAACCGCCCGGGTCTCGCCCTTCGCCAGCGCCCAGCGGAAGCCGTCGCGATAGGCGACCCCCAGTCCCTCCTTCGCGGCCCGATGGAGGACGTGCAGCCGCGGCTCGAGGGCGGCCATCGTGTCGGCCAGCGTCCCCGTCCCGTCCGGGGAGCTGTCGTCCACGACGAGGAGCTGCGCCTCCGGAAGGGCCGCCAGGATCGCCTCGCCGATCCGCTCAAGGTTCTCCCGCTCGTTGTAGGTCGGCAGCACCACGACCACGCCCTTCCCCCCGGCCAGTCCGACGTGGGGCGTCTCGCTGGGCTCCATCGCTCAGCGCCCGATCCCGGCGTACGAGATCCCGGCAGCTCCCACCGTCTCCGGATCGATTGCGTTGCGACCGTCGAGGAGGAGCTCGAGGCCCGGGATCGACGCCAGGTCGAGGGACTTGTACGCGGCGTGTGGCGCCTGCACGACCGCGGCCCGAACAGGGGTGGGGGCGGCCAGGTCGTACGGGGCGAAGCCAAGCCCGGCCAGGTGCTCCGGCGCGAAATAGGGGTCGTGGCCGTGCACCACCGCCCCCGCGGCCGCGAGCTGGTCGCGGAGGCGGAAGGCAGCGCTGAAGGCGTCCTCCCGCACATCGGCACGGTAGGCGATGCCGAGCACCAGCACGTCGACACCGGCGAGGCTTCCGATCCGCCGCTCCAGCTCGGTGACGGCGAAGGCCGCCATCTCGTCGTTGATCGTGCGGGCAAGGGGCGGGAGGCGCAGGTCGGGCTCGTCATTGAAGAGGAAGTGGGGATAGACCGGGATGCAGTGCCCTCCCACGCCGACGCCGGGGGCGTGGATGTGGCTGTACGGCTGCGAGTTCGCCGCCGCGATGACCTCGCTGACGTCGATCCCCCGCTTGGCGGCGTAGCGGGCGTACTCGTTGGCGAGCGCGATGTTCACGTCGCGGTAGGTCGTCTCGGCGAGCTTCGTCATCTCGGCCGTCTCGGCGTTCGCAACTGCCATCACCTCGGTCCCATCGTCGAGGACCGCGTGGTAGAACGCGACGGCGCGGCGCGTGCTCTCGTCGCTCACCCCGCCCACTACCTTTGGATAGCGACGCAGGTCGAGCAGCACCCGCCCCACCAGCACCCGCTCCGGCGAGAAGGCGAGGAAGAGGTCGCGGTCCAGCTGGAGGCCACTCCCCTCCTCGAGCATCGGCCCGAAGCGGTCCCGCGTCGTGCCGACCGGGAGCGTCGTCTCGTACACGACCAGGGTGCCGGGCTGCAGGCCCCCGGCGATCTCCCGCGTCGCCGCGTCGATCGGCCCGAAGTCGATCTCGCGCTGCTCGTCGACCGCCACCGGGACGATGACCACCACGGCCTCCGCACCGCGCACCCCCGCCGCGTCGTCGGTGGTGGCGCGCAGGTGCCCTTCGCGGACGAGCTCCGGGACACGTTCGATCAGCGCCGGCTCGTCGTCATGCGGCGAGGCACCGCCGTTGATGGAGCTCACGATCCGCTCGTCGATGTCGCAGCCGACCACATCGTGCCCGCGAGACGCGTACTGGACCGCCAGCGGCAGCCCGATGTGGCCCAGGCCGACGACCGCGATCCTCACCGGAGGACGCTCGCCAGCTGCTCCCCGGCGATCACCGTCCCGCTGGTCGCCGACTCGACCATCGCGCGCGCGAGCAGCAGGGCGACCATCGCCTCGTGGGGATCGACCGGCGGGACGCCGCCGTCGCGCGCCGCGCGCGCGAACTCGTCCAGCTCGATGGCCAGCGGCTCCCGACGCTCGATGGCGCGCTCCACCCGGTTCCCCTCGTCAACCGATCCATCGGCGGAGGGGTTCGGGTAGAAGATCAGCTGCTGCGCAAGGTAGTCCGCGGTGTACATCCCGCGCTCGCCCGTCACCGTCAGCGTTCGCTGCTTGGTGGGAGTCAGCCAGTTGATATCCAGCACCCCGACCGCACCATTGGCGAACTTCAGCAGCCCGACGAAGAGGTCCTCGTGGTCGGTGTGGATCCGCTGCTCGGTCTCCGCGTAGAGACGCACCGGGTCCGAGCCCAGCAGGTAGCGCATCACGTCGAGGTCGTGCGGCGCGAGGTCGACCACGACGCCCACGTCCCGGATGCGGGCAGGGAACGGTCCGAGCCGGGTCGCGCGGATCTCGAAGATGCGTCCCAGCTCGCCCTCGGCGAGCCTGCGGCGCAGCTCCCGGATCGCCGGGTTGAAGCGCTCGATGTGGCCCACCGTCAGCATCCGGTCGGCGGCATGCGCGGCATCGATCATCTGCTCCGCTTCGCCGCGGGTCGCTGCGATCGGCTTCTCGACCAGCACGTGGGACCCCGCGCCGAGGGCCGCCAGGGTGGTCGGCAGGTGCAGCGAGGTGGGGACCACGACGCTGACCAGGTCGAGGTCCTCGGCCTCGAGCATCGCGGCGCTGTCCGCGTACCCCTGCGCCGCTCGCCCCTGCGTCGCCTCCCGCAGGGCATCGGGGTCGGTGTCGGCGACCGCCACCAGCTCGACGCCATCCACCAGCTCGTCCCAGACCCGGGCATGGGCACGGCCCATCATCCCCAGCCCGATGACGCCGGCGCGCAGGGGCCGGCCGAAGTCGGTCATGCGGGTGCCGGCGCGACCATCGGCCCAAGCTCGACGGCGACGGAGTTGACGGCGGCGATCACGGTCGCGACCTCGGCATCGGTCAGCGAGGGGTGGACCGGGATCGAGACGACCTCGCCCGCCAGCCGCTCCGAGACGGGGAATCGCTGGTCACCGTAGCCGAGCTCCAGGAAGGGCTTCTGCCGATGGACCGGGATCGGGTAGTAGATGCCGGTCCCGACGCCCCGCTCCTTGAGCAGCTCGACGAACTCGTCGCGACGGTTCACCCGGATCGTGTACTGGTGATAGACGTGGGTCACCCCGGGCTGGACGCGGGGCGTGATCACGCCCTGCAGCTCGCCGTCGTAGCGTGCCGCGATCGCCCGGCGACGAGCGTTGTAGGCGGGCAGCTTCGGCAGCTGGGCGAGCCCGATGCTGGCGTGGATGTCGGTCATGCGGAAGTTGTACCCGACCACCTCGTGCTGGTAGCGGATCCGCATCCCGTGCTCGCGCAGGAGGCGCGCCCGATCGGCCACCGCGGGATCGGCGGTGGTCAGCATCCCACCCTCGCCGGTGGTCATGTTCTTGGTGGGGTAGAAGCTGAAGCAGCCTGCGCCCCACGATCCGGAGCGGCGGTCGCCGATCGCCGCGCCATGGCTCTGGGCGGCATCCTCGACGAGTGCCAGGCTCCGGCGCTCGGCGATCTCGGCGATCGCCGGCAGGTCGGCCGGCTGCCCGTAGAGGCTGACCGGGAGGATCGCCCGGGTGCGGGGCGTGATGGCCGCCTCGATCTGACCCACGTCGATGTTGAAGGTCCCCTCGTCCACGTCGACGAAGACGGGCCGCGCGCCGGTCATCAGGATGCTGCTGGCACTGGCGAAGAAGGTGAACGGGACCGTGATCACCTCATCGCCCAGGCCGACCGCCGAGGCGAGCAGGGCGAGGTGCAGCGCCGTCGTGCCGGAGCTCGTCGCGACGGCGTGAGCGACGCCGACGAAGTCGGCGAACTGCTCCTCCAGCTCCCGCACGCGGGCGCCCTGCGCAAGCGCGCCGGCGCTCATCGCACTCCAGACCAGCTCCTTCTCCTCGTCACCCATCTGGGGTCGCGCGATCGGGATCATCCGCCTGAAACCTCCACCAATGGCTGTCCGCCATGTGCCCGCTGCCGCCGCTCAAGTCCTTCGAGCACCGCGACGATTCTGCCTGCCGCCTGGCCGTCGCCGAAAAGGTTCGGGCGCGGCCGCGCCCGGTCCATGAAGCTCGTGTCGTCCAGCGCCGAGCGCAGGGCGCCGGGCTCGAGCCCGATCACCCGGTTCCAGCCGGCCGCCACGGTCTCGACCCATTCTGTCTCGCTGCGCAGCGTGAGGCACGGGACGCCTGCCAGGTAGGCCTCCTTCTGCACGCCACCCGAGTCGGTGGCGATCGCGGTGGCGTGGACCTCGAGGGCGACCATCGCCAGGTAGCCGACCGGTTCGATGGCCCGCACGCCGGCGGGCAGGACGAGCCCCTCGCGCGCCATCGCCGCGCCGGTGCGCGGATGGACCGGAAAGATCACGGGCATGTCCGCGTCAAGCGTGGCGAGGAGGGCGGCCAGACGCCGCGGGTCGTCCACGTTCTCGGCACGGTGCAGGGTCACGAGCAGGTAACGGGGAAGGTCCCGCGCGACGTCGGGCAGGTGGCGGTCGGCGCGCGGCAGCGCCCAGTCGAACGAGTCGACCATCACGTCGCCCACCAGCTCGCTTCTCTCCGCGAGCCCCTCGTGGGCGAGGTTGTCGACCGCCGCCGGCGTCGGGGCAAGGAGGAGGTCGGCGAGATGGTCGGCCACGATCCGGTTGCGCTCCTCCGGCATCGCCGGGTTGAAGGATCGGAGGCCGGCCTCGACATGCGCCAGCCACGGCCGCCGTCCATCGGCGTATTGGACCTTGCTGGCCACGACCGCGGCGGCAAGGGTCGAATTCGTGTCGCCGTAGACGAGCACGCCGTCAGGCTGGCTGTCCGCCACGATCGGCTCGAGGCGACGCATGATCTCGGCCGTCTGGACCCCGTGCGATCCGCTCCCGACCTCCAGGTTGAGGGCCGGGGCCGCCATCTCGAGATCCCGGAAGAAGGACGCGCTCATCGCGTCGTCGTAATGCTGCCCGGTGTGGACCAGCAGCTCGGTGTGCTCGTCGCGCAGGGCGCGGCTGACGGGCGCGGCCTTCACGAACTGTGGGCGAGCGCCGACCACCGCCAGGACCTTCACGACCTCCCCCCGCCCGATCGCGGCGGCATCTGCTCGCCGCAACGGGGGCACGGTCCCTGGAACGCGGTCCCGTCGGGCGCGTCGCGCAGCGGCTCACCGCAGGGGCACGCACTCCCGATCCGCCGTGCC
>DASSIB010000012.1:0-6770 GCA_035692365.1 Candidatus Limnocylindria bacterium
CGACGTCCACGAGCGCCTCGTCGGATGGCGCGCGCGCTTCGGCCTCGCGATCGACAACGCCCTGAACTTCCTGAACAACCCCGATGGGATCCAGGGGCACAACTTCGGCACCCAGCTGACCCACGCGGAGGGCGGCCTGACCCTTCAGGGCCGCCTCACCCTGGTCCGCTACAACAACGAGCCGCAGGTCTTCATCGCCGATGCCGACGTCCTGCTCAGCATGGCCGCCGACCTCATGGAACGGCTTGGCGAGCATCTCGAGCCGGAGATGGTGGAGCCGGAGCTGGTGGCGCGCCTCCGCGAGGCGGTCGACCTGATCGAGCGGCGCGGCAAGCCCCGGGGGTGAGCGCCGGCCAGCGGGTCTTCGTGGCAGCGACCGGTCAGAATCGGGGCAAGACCACCGCCTCCCTGGGGCTGACCGCGGCGATCATCGGACGCGGCGCGCGGACGGGATTCATCAAACCGGTCGGGCAGCGCTACCTGGTGGTCGAGGGGACCCGCGCCGACGAGGACGCGGTGCTGATGAAGGCGGTCTTCGACCTCCCCGACGCCCTCGACGACATGAGCCCGGTGACGCTGCCCCGTCACTTCACGACCGACTACATCATGGGCAGGGTCGAGCGCGACCTCGAGCGCGACGTGATCGAGGCGGCGACGCGGGTGGGCGCCGACAAGGACCTGCTGGTGATCGAGGGGACCGGCCACGCCGGGGTGGGGGCGGTGGTCGGCCTCTCGAACGCGCGGGTGGCGGCGCTGCTCGACGCGCCGGTGGTGATCGTCAGCGAGGGTGGCGTGGGACGCCCGATCGACGAGATCGTGCTCAACCACGCGCTCTTCGAGCGCGACGGCGTGCGGGTGGCGGGTGCGGTGGTGAACAAGGTCGACATCGAGTCGCATCCGCATCTTCCCGAGGTGCTGCGTCGCGGCCTGGGCCAGCACGGCATCGAGCTGCTCGGCTGCATCCCGTACAGCGACCCCCTGGCGAACCCCTCGCTGGAGCTCATCGCGACGCACCTCGACGGCGAGCTGCTGGCCGGGGAGGCGACTCCGGGTCGCACCATCGGGCACGTTGCCATTGGGGCGATGCGTGCACAGCACGCCGCAGGGCTGATCCGCGACCGGACGCTCCTCATCACGCCCGGAGACCGGAATGACATGCTCGAGATGGCGCTCGAGCTCAACGCCGCGGAGGCGGGGCGGGTCTCCGGCATCGTCCTCACCGGGGGCTTCGTGCCGGACGACGCGATGCTGGCCGAGCTGCGCGCGGCGAGCCTCTTCACCTACCTCGTCAAGAGCGACACGTACCGCACCGCCCAGGCGGTCGACGAGATCCTGGTGAAGACGCATCCCACCGACACCGACAAGATCGACACGATCATCCGGCTCGTCGGCGGATCGCTCGACATCGGCGACTTCCTGGCGCACCTCTAGCAGCCGGTGCGGCGGCAGGGGTAGCATGCCGCCCATGACAGCAACGAAGCCGGCGGTCGATCGGCTCCATTTCACAGGCGACGACGAGGCCGATCGGCTGCTCGCAAGCGATCCGCTGGCGCTCCTGATCGGCTTCGCGCTCGACCAGCAGGTCTCCGTGCAGAAGGCGTTCTCCGGGCCGGCGGAGCTTCGGCGCCGCATCGGCCACCTCGACGCAGCGCGGATCGCGGCGACGGATCCCGAAGAGCTGGCGACCACCTTCCGGCAGCGTCCGGCGCTGCATCGCTTCCCCGGCGCGATGGCGGGGCGGGTGCAGGCGCTGTGCGCCTACCTCGTCGCCAACCACGGCGGTGATGCGAGCCGGGTCTGGACCGATGCGCGCGACGGGCGCGACCTGCAGGCGCGACTGCTGGCGCTGCCGTCGATCGGCGACATGAAGGCCAGGTCGCTGCTCGCCATCCTCGGCAAGCGCTTCGGGCTCCAGCTGCCCGGTCTCGACGAGGTGATGCCGACCCACCCGACCCTGGGCGACGTCGATTCGGCTGAGGCGCTGGCCAGCTACCAGGCCAGCAAGCGAGCCTGGAAGGCTGCACATCGGGCCGAGAAGGGCTGAGACCCGGCCCCCGGACAGGGAAGGAGGCCGGACGTGGGCACTCGCCGGCCTCCTCGTACGCCGCGGCGCAACCGGCCGGGGCCGATGCGCGCGGTGACAGCCAGCATCATAGAGAGCGACCCCCCGACGTCACTAGTACTTTGTTACGGGTGCGGGATCAGGCCACGTCCCATGCCAGCGGCATGTTGTCGGTGAGCCGGGTGTGGCCGATCCAGACCGCCACCAGCGCCAGCGCCGGGCCGCTCACCCGCTGCAGCTCCACCAGGGTCGCAGCGTCGGCGACGCTGATGTAGTCGGGGCGCGCCATCGATTCGGCGGCGATCAGGTCGGTCATCCGCGCTCGCAGCACCTCGGCCGAGCGCTCGCCGGCGTCGTAGGCGGCGCGCGCGGCGCTCAGCGCGGCAAAGATGCAGGTCGCTGCGTGGCGCTCCTCGATCGAGAGCTGGGCGTTGGCACTCGACAGCGCAAGACCATCGGCCTCGCGCACGGTGGGGCAGACCACCAGCTCGATGTTCATGAACAGGTCCCGCATCATCCGCCGCAGGATCACGATCTGCTGCGCATGCCGCTGCCCGAGGTAGAGGCTGGCGGGACCCACCAGGTGCAGCATCTTGAGCATCACCGTGGTCAGCCCGTCGAGATGGCCCGGCCGGGAGGCGCCCTCGAGCTGACGCGTCAGGCCCTCGACGGTGACGCGGGTCACGTCGTCGGGCGGATAGAGGCTCGAGACGTCCGGCATGAAGACGAGCGTCGCCCCGTCGCGCTCCAGGAGCGCCAGCTCGCGGTGCTCGTCGCGGCGCATCGGGCTCGACTCGTCGAGGGTCGGGAACTCCCCGGGATTGATGAACGAGCTGACGACGACACAGCCGTTCTCGGCCCTCGCCCGCCGGACGAGGGACAGCTGGCCGTCGTGCAGGACGCCCATGGTCGGGACGAATCCAACCGACTCCCCGGCCAGGCGTCGTTCGAGGATCGCGGCTCGCAGCTCGGGGACGCCGCGCAGCACCTGCACCGTCAGCGTCGGCGGGAGCGGGCCGGTCGCTCGGGGCGCTCCGGCGGGTGTGCCTCGCGGTAGCGGTCCGCGATCAGGTCCCAGAGACGCTCGGCGACCTGCCGCTTGGGGAGCATCGGCCAGTCGCTGAGCTCGCCCTCGGCGCCGAAGACGATCACCTTGTTCTCGTCGGAGCCGATGGCGTCGAACGGCCCGCCGACCTTGTTGCCGACGATCAGGTCCAGCCCCTTGTCCCGCAGCTTGCTGCGCGCGTTGGCCTCGAGGTCGTCGCTCTCGGCGGCGAAGCCGACCAGGAACGGCCGTGTCCCGTCCGCCATCTCGCCCACTTCGGCGATGATGTCGGGGCTCGCCACCAGGTCGATCTGGAGGTCGCCGCCACCGCGCTTGATCTTGCTGCGGCTGGCTCGCTTCGGCGCGAAGTCGGCGACCGCGGCCGCCATCACCAGCACGTCCGCGGCCGGGGCCGCGCGAAGCACCGCCTGGCGCATGGTGGCGGCGGTGGTCGCCTCGACCACGTTCATTCCTCGGGGCGGCGTCACGCTCATCACACCGGCGATCAGCGTCACGCTCGCGCCGCGGTCCCGCGCCGCCTCGGCGATGGCGATGCCCATCTTTCCGCTGCTCCGGTTGCCGATGAAGCGGACCGGGTCGATCGGCTCGCGGGTACCGCCGGCGCTGACCACGACCTGCATCCCGTCGAGGTCGCCGGCGCGCGCGAAGAGGCGCTCCACCGCCTCGACGATCGTCTCCGGCTCGGCCAGCCGCCCCACCCCGGTCAGACCGCTGGCCAGGGCGCCGACCTCCGGCTCGACGATCCGGTGCCCGAAGCCGCGCAGCGTCTCGACGTTGCGCTGGGTCGCGGGATGGGTCCACATCCCGGCGTCCATGGCCGGGGCCACGACCATCGGGGCGCGGCTGGCGAGGGCGATGGCGGTCACCGCGTTGCCCGCGTTGCCGGCCGCCAGGTCGGCCAGCAGGTTGGCGGTGGCTGGCGCGATCACGATCGCATCGGCCCCTTCGGCAAGCTCGACGTGGGCGATCTGCTGTTCGGCGTCGAGCGCCATCACGTCGTCCACCACACGGCGGTGGGTGAGCGAGGCGAAGGTCAGGGGGGTCACGAACTGGGTCGCCGCCGGGGTCATGGCCACATCCACCACCGCACCGCGCTCGGCCAGCAGGCGGACGAGCGAGACGGCCTTGTAGGCGGCGATGCTGCCCGCCACGCCGACCACCACGCGCCGGCCGGCGAGCGAGCCGCGATCCTCGGTCATCGGTCGGCTCCCGCGCCGCGCGGGCTCGTGCCGGAGGCCGCGCCCTCGGCCAGGCGGATCGCCTCGTATGCGTAGCGGATCCCGCGCAGGGTCAGGTCGGGTTCGATCGCGTCGATCCCCGGCACGTCGCGCAGCCACTGCTCGTGGGTGTAGCCGCCGGTCGCGATGACGGTGACGCGACTCTCGGCCGGGGAGCGCTCCAGCAGCTCGCCGCGGAGGGCGGTGAGCAGGCCGCTCACCAGGCCGATGTAGCCAAGCACCGTGCCGCTCTGCATCGCGTGGATGGTGTTGGAGCCGATGGCATGCGGCGGGCGGCGCAGCTCGATGCGGGGCAGCTTGCTGGCGTAGCCGACCAGCGCCTCGAGCGAGAGGCCCAGGCCCGGCGCGATCGCGCCACCGATGTACGCGCCCTCGGCGCTCAGCAGGTCGAAGTTGGTGCTCGTCCCCAGGTCGATCACGATCGCCGGGCCGCCGAACTCGGTGCGCGCCGCCAGCGCGTTGCACAGCCGATCGGCGCCCGCCTCGGCAGGCCGATCGATCTCGATGCGCAGCGTGCCGGCCAGCGAGGCGGCATCCACGATCGTCGGTTCGAGGCCGATGCGGGTCCGCACGAAGCGCTCGAAGGTGTCCGTCAGCGGTGGTACCACCGAGGCCAGCGCGACCGCCTGCAGCTCGTCCAGGCCGTGGCCCTCGAGGGCCAGCATCTCCGCGGTCATCGCCGCGACCTCGTCCGGGGTTGCCCCGGTGTGGGTGGTGGCGCGCCACGAGCCGACCAGCTCGCCGTCCGTGAAGAGGCCGAGCGTGACGTTCGTGTTGCCGACATCGGCGGCGAGCAGCTTCACGCGCCACATCCTACCAGCCGGTCGGCGCCCTCCCGCCGCCGGAGTCCGGTGCTAGACTCGCCCGCGATCCCCACTGCAAGGCGCAGCCCGTGAGCGACCCGATGACCGATGCCCGAGCGAAGCTGTACATCAACACGGGCGTCGTCACCGACAAGAGCGACATCTACAACATCCTCCGCCCGCTGCTGAAGCAGACGGTGACCTACACCTACCGGCGCGGGAACCAGGTGACCGGCAGCGGGACGGGATGGGTGGAGCGGATCGTGGTCGACCACCCCGAGATCGCCAGCTACTTCACGCCGCTCGCGATCTGCCTCAACCTCGACTCGTTCGACTACCTCCAGTTCGACACGACCTCGGACCAGCTGCTCGTCTACACCCTCATCATCGGCGAGGAGCGGGTGGTGCTCGAGTTCGCCACGGCCGCGCCTCGTGCCGACCTCCCGGATGAGGTGGACGAGGCGCACCCGCTGCCCCGCACCGCAGGCGAGCTCGCCCGCGACCTGCGCTTCATCCAGATGGAGCTGCTGATGTCGCCCGAGGCGAGCGACGACGACGAGGAGGCCTGAGGTGGCGTCCGGCGTGGCCGCCGGACGCGTCCGTGCGCGGGCCAGCCTTCCCTACCAGCGGAGCGTCCTTGGCAATGGCCTGCGAGTGGTCACCCAGCAGATGCCGACCGCCCGGTCGGTGGCGGTGGGCCTCTTCGTCGGCGTCGGCTCGAGGCGCGAGGACGAGGCGCACAGCGGGCTCTCCCACCTGCTGGAGCACCTCGTCTTCAAGGGGACCCGGCACTATCCGGAGCCCGGTGGCCTCTCCGAGGCGGTCGAGGGATGCGGCGGCACGGTGAACGCCGCCACGGATCGGGAGCTGACGATCTACACCGCCCGCGTCCCCAAGGAGGCGGCATCGCGCGCCCTCGACGTGGTCGCCGATCTCGTCCTGTCGCCCCTCCTCCGCAAGCGAGACCTGATCGGCGAGAAGCCGGTGATCGTGGACGAGATCCGGATGTACGTCGACTCGCCCGGCGATCACGTCTTCAGCCTCTTCGACGAGCTGCTCTTCGGCAGCCACCCGCTCGGCCGGGAGATCGCCGGGACCCCGCGCAGCGTCCGGCGGGCGCGTCACGAGATCGTGACCGGACACTGGGAGCAGTGGTATCGGCCGTCGAACCTGGTCCTGACCGCCGCGGGGGCGATCGCGCACGACGAGGTGCTCGAGGCAGCCGGACGCTGGTTCGAGGCCGATCGGCCAGCCGCGCTCCCGACCCAGCTGCCTCCGGCGCTCGAGGCGCCGGTGCCGGCCCCGCCCGGGTCGGTCCGGGTCGCGTTCCGCCGCCTCTCGCAGGGGAATCTGTGCATCGGCATGCCCGGTGTCGCCCGTGACCACGCCGATCGCTGGGCGCTCGACCTGCTGGGGGCGGTGCTCGGCGACGGGATGAGCAGCCGCCTCTTCGTGGAGCTGCGCGAGCGGCGATCCCTCTCCTACGACGTGTCGACCTTTGGCGCCACCTACGCCGACTGCGGGACGTTCGGGGTGCACGCCGGCTTCGATCCCGAACAGGCGCCGGCGCTGCTGGCCGCCATCCTGGAGCAGCTCGAGCG
>DASSIB010000013.1:0-5014 GCA_035692365.1 Candidatus Limnocylindria bacterium
CGTCGCCAGTTCCAGAACGTCATGCCCGAATGGTGGATGCCCGAGGGCCGCGGTGGAAGGACACGACAGTACTACGGAGGGCTGTTGCACCCGGACACCGACCCCGGACCCCCTGGGGCTAGAATTCGCCGGCCATGACCACTGAAGCCCCGCTGCTCGGCCCCGCAGTGCCCGGGATGCCCGAGACTGACCTCAACCCACCGCAGCTCGCGCGGATCGGCGACCCATTCGCGACGCTCCGCCTGGTCGCCTTCGTGGCGCGGCTGCGCCGCAACGAGACGATCCAGCTGCGCGACGTGGTTGCCTCCTTGAACGCCGCCCACCTCGACTGGTACTTCTCCGAGAAGGTGGTGCTGGCAGGCCTGGTGCAGCTGCAGGCGAACTGGTCGATCTCGTACCACGGCGACGACCGGATCGTGCTCGACCGTAACGAGCGCGGCCACACGTTGCTGATCGTGGACTCGACCAAGATGACCCCATTCCTGGTCGCCCAGGCCAACCGCTTGCATGACGAGTGCGACGAGGAGCTGAGGCGGTTCTCCCTGGGAGACGGGATCACCACCGACAACTAGACCCGGTCGGCGTCTCCGGCTGACTCGCTGGCACCCACCATCGGCCGCTCGGGGAGGTTCGCCTCGTCGACCACCGGGACCGGGATTCGCCGCGTTCGCGGCCGGAAGGGCGAGGTCTCGGGCACGACCGGCCCATCGGTCTCGGCCAGCTCGCCGGAGCGGTAGGCCTCCCATACGGCCATCACGGTGTCGCGGTGCGGTCGAATGCGGCAGTGCTCGTCGCGGTTGCCCATCTCGTCGCAGTAGCCCAACGGCACGCACTTGGGGGCCAGGAACGATCCGAAGAATGGCGAGACGCGGAAGATCTCGTGGCGGATCTGCTTGAAGAGCTGGCGGATCTCCCACTGGGCCATGGTGCAGAGGCGCAGCCCTGACATGTGGATCAGCTGCCGAAGGTTGACGGTCATGATCAGGTTGGTCTGCATCGCGTTCGGGAAGATGAAGCGCGCATCCTCGGCAGGCACCTCGGCCTGGAGCAGCTGCCCGTACAGGTCCATGTTCGAGTCGACCGCGCGCTGGAACTGGCCGGCGAGGTCGTCCGGCAGGTCGCCCTTCGTGATCGAGTCGGGGATCGTGTAGTTGTCGCGCTGCTTGAAGGAGACGTAGCGCTGCGACTGCTGGTCGAAGGCGGTCCCGGCCCGATGCCGCACCAGCTGGTGGGAGAGCGTCCGGGTCACGCCGGAGATCGCGAAGGTGAAGTTGACGTGCTCGATGGTCGAGCCGTGGCCCGACTCCATCACCTTGCGGACGAGGCTCTGCTGCTTCTCGTCGGCCACCTGGCGGCTCACCGCCTTGTCCCAGATCTGGTCGGGAAGCTGCTCGGAATAACAGGTCCGGCAGGCGGTGTAGATGATCGGGAGGTAGTACTCCTCGACGATCTCCTTGGTCGGGAAGATCAGTTTGGCGGAGACGTCTGAGGTGGTCGGCATGGGACGCTGAGGATAGCACCGCAGAAGCCGATCCGGGGCCGCTTATCCACAACCTGTAGCGGTGTGGACAACTTCTGACCCGCTATCTTGTGTCGTCGCCCATGCGCCACTCGCCTCAGCGACGCAAGCGCGGAGTGGCTCTGTTCGCGGCGTCAGCCGCCAGCCGCGGAAGTCCCGCTGGCATCCTCGCGGCGCCGCTCGTCCAGGCGCGCCAGCCCGTGTGCCCGGTCGAACGCAATGCGGTTGCCGCCTGCCCGCTTCGCCGAGGCGAGCGCCTCCTCGGCGGCAGCCAGCAGCTCGTCGCCGGTCAGCTTCATCCCCGGTCGCATGAGGGCGATGCCGACGCTGAGGGTCACCGTCGTCTCGCCGTGGTCGGCGATGACCCGTCGCTCCAGCAGCCGATCGAGCACCGCCTGGGCGAAGGCGGTCGCTCCGGCTTCGTCGGTGTGCGGCAGGATGGCGACGAAGGAGTCGGCACCGATGCGACCCAGCGCGTCCGCCTCACGACTGCGCAGTCGAAGGCGGAAGGCGATCTCGCGCAGGACGGCGTCCCCGACCTCGAGGCCATGCTCGTGGTTCAGTTCGGCGAAGTGATCGATGTCGACCAGGACCAGGGCCACCGGATGCGCGTAGCGGCGCGCCTCGGCTGCCTCGGTCCGCAGCCGATCGAGGGTCGGCCAGCGGCCGGCCAGGCCCGTCAGCGGATCGACGTTTGAGACTCGGCCGATCTCGAGTCGCTGGAGCTCGATCAGGTGTCTCGCCGTGACGAGGTCGTCGAGCGTGGCACGCAGCTCGTGAGTGAGACGGGAGAGCTCGCTGTATTCGAATTCCATCGGTGGCTCGTGGAGCTCGTCAGGCGATGGGAGCGGCTCAACCTTGGATGGCGCTCGCTGGAGGCGATCGACGAGCAACCACCATCCGAGCACCAGGGCGGCCAGAGCCATTCCCGCAGCTCCGATGGTGCGCTCGGTGCCCGAGCCGGCCAGGGCCATCACCGCGGCGGAGGAAGCGGCGATGCCGAGCGCCGTCGGTCGCGCTGGATCGCCCAGTCCCGCAACCGCCCCCAGCGCCAGCACCGCAGAGGCGCCCCACAGCAGGTACTGGGCCACGCCTTCGTCGATCGAGGCGGAGCCGGCCAACAGCATTGCGGCCATGCCGACCTCGACCAGGACCATTGCCCCGATGAGTCCGAAGACGCGTCCTCGACGCCCCGGGATCGAGAGGGCGTGCGCAACGGATCCGACCAGGAACGCGGCACCAGCGGACGCCATGCCAAGGCCGAAGCCCAGGGTCCCGGTCGCGCCGATGGTGATCAGGGTGAACGCCACCGAGATCAAACCGAACCCGCCGAGATCGGCGAGGTCTCGCACACGACCGTCCTCCAGCGCGGCGGCAACAGCGACCAGCAGCGCCAGCCCGGCAACGGTGGCCACGGTCGCGCCGATCCCCGGCGCGAACCAGGGATGCGCCGGCAGCTCGGCCTGGGTGGAGGTCGCGCGCAGGATGGCCAGGGCAGCCAGCGGCAGGAGCACCGCCAGGAGGCGGCCCCCAATGCGGGCGATTGTCGCGGTAGGAGATCGGTTCAAAGGCTGTCTGCGTTGCGGCCGTGCACCGCCGAGTCTCCGAGCCGGACGGTTCGCGCGGCAATAGTACGAACGGGCGAACGGGGGCCCGCTGCCGTATCCTCGGATCGTGGCCAGCCCAACCTCCCGCCGCACGGCGATGTCGCGGCGCAGCTTCCTTGAGCAGACCGATCGGCTCATCGCCGACGGCGAGGCGCTCGTCGCGACGCCGCACTGGGACCTCTTCCGCGCCTGGCTGCTGAACTCCGACGAGCTGCTCGAACGGGTCTGGGGACGGATGGACCGATACCACCTGGCCTGGCTCAACGTTGGTCGCGACTCGGCGCCCTCTGGGTCCGACCTCGACGAAGCGGGGACCGCCCGGTTCATCGCGGAGGTGGCCAGCGCCAAGGTCGCCGTGCTGCGTACCATGCGGGTCGCCGTGGCGACGCGCGGCTGGAGGAACCTGAGCGACGACGAGGAGGATCGGTGACCGATCGTCAGCGTGAGCCGATCGGCGGCCTGGCCGCCGTCTTCGCGCACCCCGACGACGAGAGCTTCACGGCTGCCGGTGCGCTCTCCCTGGCACACGATGCCGGCCGCACGGTTCGCCTGCTGCTCCTCACCCGCGGCGAGGCCGGCAACGTCGAGCGCGCACCCGACCTCGACCTGGCCGATACCCGCGAGGAGGAGATGCGCTGCGCGGCCGCCAAGATCGGGATGGACGAGGTCACCGTCGTCGACCACCCCGACGGCCGCCTGTCGGAGGTTCCCTTCTCGACCCTTGTCGACGAGATCGCGCTCTGGCTCGCCGATCGGCGCCCGGACGCTGTGATCACCTTCGGCGCGCACGGCGTGACGAACGACGCGGACCACGTGGTCGTCGGCGCAGCCACCCGCTGGGCGGTGGAGCGCCTCGCCGAGTCCGGAATCGCCCCGCACGCGGTCTACGTCGTCGCTCCGGTCTTCGGTCCCGGTCACCGCAGCTACGACCTCTCGCCGGAGGAGGGGGCAGCCAGCCACCGCATCGAGATCACCGAAGTGGCGGGGCGCAAGCTCGCCGCGCTTGCCTGCCACGCCAGCCAGACCGATGTCGCCGAGGAGATCGCCGAGCTGCGCAGCGCGCTCGACCGCGAGGGTGCCGTGTACGAGGGCTACACCCGTGTCCGGCCCAGGGTCCCTGCCGCCCGCCCGACCTTCTTCACGAGGCTCTGGTAAGTGAGCGCCGCTCACCGCGCTTGACGCGCGGGGCTGAGAGCGTGCCGCGCGGCGCTGGACGGGTGGCCCCCGGCGGCTCGCCTGCGAATCCTTGCTAAACTGGTCGGCAATGACGATCGACTCGAACCTCGCCAAGGTGGACGAGGTGATGACCGCTCTGTACGACATCCACGATCCGGAGATCGGGATGAGCATCGTGGATCTCGACCTCATCAAGAACGTCGAGATCGGCGTCGACGGTGCCCCGACCGAGATCAAGATGATCCTCACCACCCCCTTCTGCCCGTGGGCCGGTGAGCTGATCCAGACGGTGAAGCAGAAGACCGAGGAGGTCGTCGGGCCGCCCGTCAAGGTCACCCTGCTGGCCGATCGCTGGGAGCCCCCACCCGGACTCTTCTAGGCCGCTCGACCGCTTCTGGCGTACCTGCCTCGTCCAGCGCGCACGCCCATCCTGCTAGCACGTCTTGAGAGCTGAGTCGTATAGGGACTACATCGGCGCGTCCGGTGGGCGATCGGGCTGGTTCGCGCCCCCAAATGCATCGCGTCAACCTGCAGAGGACTCAAGACGCGCGCGGATAGCGCGTCGTGTGCTCATGTAGTCGTATGAGGTTTGCCGCCAGCCTCGCCCGCGCGTCGAATCACTAGCCGGGCTTGTGAGCAGCGCTAGCATCTCCCCGATGCGCATCTACACCCGCAAGGGCGACACCGGCACGACTGGCCTCCTGTTCGGCGG
>DASSIB010000014.1:0-13850 GCA_035692365.1 Candidatus Limnocylindria bacterium
CGATCGTGAGTGGTGCCTCAGAGGTCATCCTCGCGCAGTGGACGATCGCGAAGTTCGGCATGAACGAATCCGACCTGGTGGGGCCGATGTCGCTCCTGTTCGGGTTCATCGCGGGTGTGGCCGTGGCCGGCTTCGGCGTGCAGGTGGCGCCGCGCGCTGCCGCATGGGTGCCGCTGCTCTGCGTGGTCGGGGGCGCCGTGATCGGCATCTCGATCATTCTCAGCAACCTCCCGGGACTTTCCGATGGCCTGGGGAGGAACAGCGGACCCCTTGCCGCCGTCACGGTCACCGCAGCGGTCTATATCGGGGCAGTGGGTGTTCTCTCGCTCGCCCGGCTTCGTCGCACATGACGACCCTGGGCCGATAGCGATCACCCGCCGGGCGCAGTACCCTTGATGCTCTTGCATCACGGAGCTCCTCGATGACCAGCATCGCCCAGCCGCCGAAGGCCGAAGCCCAGCCCCGCCCCACCGAGCGTGTCAACCACTGGATCGGTGGCAAGCACGTGGCCGGTACGTCCGGCCGGACGGGCCCGGTCTACAACCCGGCCACCGGCGAGCTGGCGCGCGAGGTTGACTTCGCCTCGGTCGAGGAGGTCGACGCCGCGGTTGCAGCGGCGAAGGCCGCGTTCCCCGCGTGGCGCGCGACCAGCCTGAGTCGCCGCACGGAGATCCTGTACCGGATCCGGAACCTGGTCGAGGAGCATCGGGCCGAGATTGCCGCGCACCTGACGCGCGAGCACGGGAAGGTGCCGAGCGACGCGCTGGGCGAGGTTGCGCGTGGCCTCGAGAACCTCGAGTTCGCGACCGGCATCCCTCACCTGCTGAAGGGCGGCTTCAGCGAGCAGGTGAGCACCGGCATCGACGTCTACCAGATCCGCCAGCCACTCGGCGTGGCGGCCGGCATCACGCCCTTCAACTTCCCGGCGATGGTGCCGATGTGGATGTTCGGCAACGCGATCGCGTGCGGCAACACCTTCATCCTGAAGCCGTCCGAGAAGGACCCGTCGGCATCGGTCTACCTCGGTGAGCTGCTGAAGGAGGCGGGGGTCCCGGACGGGGTCTTCAACGTCGTCCAGGGCGACAGGGTGGCCGTGGATCGGATCCTGGAGCACCCGGATATCGCCGCCGTCTCGTTCGTCGGCTCGACCCCGGTGGCGCGCCACATCTACGAGACCGGCACCAGGAACGGGAAGCGGGTCCAGGCGCTGGGCGGCGCCAAGAACCACATGGTCGTCCTGCCCGACGCCGATGTCGAGATGGCCGCCGATGCCGCCGTCTCCGCCGCCTACGGCTCCGCCGGCGAGCGCTGCATGGCGATCAGCGTGGTGCTTGCGGTTGGCGACGTTGCGGACCCCTTGGTCAGGGCGATCGAGCAGCGGCTGCCCAAGATCAAGGTCGGGCCCGGGAGCGACGCTGCGTCGGAGATGGGGCCGCTCATCACCCGCGAGCATCGTGACAAGGTGGCCTCATACCTCGAGAGCGGGCCCGCACAGGGCGCGACGCTGCGGGTCGACGGCCGGCAGCACGTCCTCTACCAGGAGGGGAAGGGCTTCTTCCTGGGCGTCTCGCTGCTCGACAACGTGACGCCGGAGATGGAGTGCTATCGCAACGAGATCTTCGGGCCGGTGCTCGAGGTGATGCGAGTCCCGACGTATACCGATGCGATGCAGGTGATCGAGGACAACCCGTATGCCAACGGGACCGCCATCTACACCCGCGACGGTGGGGCGGCGCGCCAGTTCCAGTTCGACGTGAACGTCGGCATGGTCGGCATCAATGTGCCGATTCCGGTGCCCGTCGCCTACTACAGCTTCGGCGGCTGGAAGGCGTCGCTCTTCGGGGACCTGCACATGTATGGACCCGAGGGGGTGCAGTTCTACACGCGGGCCAAGGTGGTCACCTCCCGCTGGCCCGATCCGGCGACGAGCAAGGTCGACCTCGGCTTTCCTCGCACCCGTTGATCGCCTGAATGACCGACCGAATCGAGACGCTGGCGGTGCACGCCGGCGCCGAGCCCGACGAGATCAGCGGCGGCGTCTCACCCTCGATCCAGATGAGCACCACCTTCCGTCAGGACGGGGTCGGGAAGCCGCGCCGCGGGTACGAGTACGGGCGCAGCGGCAACCCGACTCGCCAGGCACTGGAGACGGCCATCGCGGCGCTCGAGGGCGGCACGCACGGCCTCGCCTATGCCTCGGGGCTGGCGGCGACCCAGAACGTCCTCTACCTGCTCGAGCCGGGCGATCGGCTGATCCTCTCCGATGACGCATACGGCGGCACCTGGCGCCTGGCGTCGAAGGTCTGGAGCCGATACGGGGTGCAGACCGACTGCGTCGACCTCTCAGACCTCGACTCGCTGGCCGCCGCCCTCGCCGAGACGCCTTTGCCGCGGATGGTGTGGGTCGAGACGCCCACCAATCCGCTGCTCAAGGTGGTGGACATCAGCGCGGTGGCGCGGCTGGCGGCATCGGCGGGGGCGCTGACGGTGGTCGACAACACCTTCGCCACCCCGTTCCTGCAGCGACCTCTCGAGCTGGGCGCTGACCTGGTGATGCACTCGGCCACGAAGTACCTCTCCGGCCACTCGGACGTGATCAGCGGCCTCCTCGCGACGCGACGCGACGACCTCGAGGAGAAGCTGCGCTTCCACCAGAACGCCGCCGGCGCAGTGCCCTCCCCGTTCGACTGCTGGCTGGTGATGCGCGGGATGCGCACCGTGGCGATCCGCATGGAGCGGGCCTCGGCCAACGCGGCCGTCATCGCCGATTGGCTCACGGGCCGCCCCGAGGTTTCCCGGGTGTACTACCCCGGGCTGGCGGACCATCCACAGCACGAGCTGGCCGCGCGACAGATGCGGCTTCCGGGGGCGATGCTCAGCTTCGAGCTCGCCGGCGGGGAGCCCGCCGCTCGCCGCCTCGTCGAGGCGACCCGGCTCTTCACGCTGGCCGAGTCGCTCGGCGCGGTCGAATCGCTGATCGAGCTGCCCGCGGTGATGACCCACCTCTCCGCCGCCGGCTCGCCGCTCGAGGTGCCGGCCGGGCTGGTGCGCCTCTCGGTCGGGATCGAGGCGGTCGAGGACCTGGTCGCCGACCTGGAGGCGGCGCTGGCGGCATCGGCCGGTTGACGATGCCCGAGGAGTCTCCACCGCCGCTCCCCGAGGACGGTCCGACGCGACTGGTCGAGGGCAATGACGGCGAGCTGGTCGAGCGCCTCTCAGGCGGCACTGCCACGCTCCTGCTGGTGTGGCTGGTCGGCATCGGGGCGGGCAGCGCTCTCCTGGCGGCATGGCTGCTCGCCGTGCTCGTCCTGCGGGTCCGACTCGGGACGGAGCACCTCTTCGGCGCGCCCGGGCTCTACGTCTCGCTGTACGGAGCAACCGGGCCGACCGTCCTCTGGCTCACCGGCCGGGCGCAGGGCCACTCGCTGCGCTGGTTCATGGTGACGGCCGCGAAGATCGGGATGGTGATGTCCGCGATCCTGATCGGCGGCCTGCTGCTGGTGGTGCTGGTCATGGGAGCCGCGCTCGGCGCTGGGGCGCTGCCCGTGACGATCGCCGTCTTCGGCTTCACGCTCGCGACTTCGGTGCTCTGGGCGCTGGCAACCTGGGCGGCCGACCGCTACATCGCCGGTGCGCGCGTCGTCGCGGAGGGCGATCAGACCTCGTAGCTGCGCAGCGGCTCAGCGATCTCGACTGTGCCGTCGAATGCCGAGCGCGCCTCACCGAGGGCCCACTCGCCGCCGTCGGCGATTGGGATGTGGGTGAGGAGCAGCTTCCGGGCGCCGCCCGCCCGCGCCGTCTCCCCTGCCTCTGACGGGAGGAGATGGCCCCGGCTCTGCGGCTCGGGGTCGTCCTCCTTGAGGGATCGCAGCGCCGCCTCGCACAGGAAGAGGTCAGCTCCATCGGCCAGGCGATCAAGGGCGTCGCATGGACCCGAGTCGGCCGAGTAGGTGAGGATGCGCTCGGGGTCCTCATCGGTCCCGGTGGCGGAGATCCGGAAGCCCCAGGTGCGGACGTAGTGCTGCGTCTCCTCCGGCTCCAGGCGCAGGTTGCCGACCTCGATCGGGCGCTTCCCGTCGTGCTCCACGAAGATGAAGCTCTTGTCGAAGAAGTTGGCGTATCCCGCGCCGAGGGCCATCTCGGCCAGCTGCCCGGTGGAGCCAGGCGGCACGATCACGGTCAGCCGCCGCTTGGCGACGTCGATCCACGGGTAGCTGTAGCGCAGCGTGATCAGGTCGAGGCAGTGGTCGGTGTGCATGTGACTGATCACGACCGCGTCGAGCTCGTCGGGGGTGTTGCGCCGCAGGAGCTGCGCCACCACGCCGGGGCCGACGTCCATGAGGATGCGCGAGCCGCCGCCCTCGACCAGGTAGCCGGCACACGCCTCGCCGGGATTCGGCCGGGCAGGGCTGCGCCCCAGGACCGTCAGTCGCATCCGCCGGGCCTCAGCGCTGCTCTATGGCCACGTAGTCGCGCGCGCCCGCGCCGACGTACACCTGGCGGGGGCGACCGATCTTGGTCGCCGGGTCCTCGATCATCTCCTTCCAGTGCGCGATCCAGCCGGGGAGGCGGCCGATCGCGAACATGGCGGTGAACATCGTGTTCGGGAAGCCGATCGCCCGATAGATGAGCCCCGAGTAGAAGTCGACGTTCGGATAGAGCTTGCGCTCGACGAAGTACTCGTCGTGGAGCGCCACCTCCTCGAGCCGCTCGGCTATCTCGAAGAGGGCGTCGCTGCTGCCCATCGCGTGCAGCACACGGTCGGCGGCCGCCTTGATGATCTTGGCCCGCGGGTCGAAGTTGTGGTAGACGCGATGCCCGAAGCCCATCAGACGGAAGTGGTCGTCCTTGTCCTTGGCGCGGGCCACGTACTTCGCGACGTCGCCGCCATCGGCCGCGATCTGCTCGAGCATCTCGATCACCGCCTGGTTGGCGCCGCCGTGCAGCGGCCCCCACAGCGCGTCCATGCCGGCGCTGATCGACGCGAACAGGTTGGCGTGGCTCGACCCGACCATCCGGACGGTGGAGGTGGAGCAGTTCTGCTCGTGATCGGCATGCAGCACCAGCAGCAGGTCGAGCGCCTCGGTGACGACCGGGTCGACGTCATACGGCTCGGCCGGCACGCTGAACATCATGTTCAGGAAGTTGGACGCGTAGGCGAGCTCGTTCCTGGGGTACACGTACGGCTGGCCGATGCTCTTCTTGTAGGCCCACGACGCGATCGTGGGCATCTTGGCCAGGAGCCGATGGATGCTGATCTCGACGTGCTCAGGGTTGAACGGGTCGTGGCTGTCCTGGTAGAAGGTCGAGAGGGCCGATGCGCCCGCCGAGAGGACCGCCATCGGATGCGCGTTCTTCGGGAAGCTGTCGAAGAAGCGCCGCATCTCCTCGTGGATCAGCGAGTGGCGAGTGATGCTGTCGACGAAGGACTCGAGCTTGGCGCGGCTCGGCAGCTCGCCGTAGATCAGCAGGTAGGCAACCTCCAGGAAGGTGCTCCGTTCGGCGAGCTGCTCGATGGGGTAGCCCCGGTAGCGGAGGATGCCCGTGTCGCCATCCAGGTACGTGATCGCGCTCGCGCACGACCCGGTGTTGCCATACCCGTTGTCCAGGGTGACGAGCCCGGTCTGTGCCCGGAGCTGGCCGATGTCGATGCCGTCGTCGCCATCGGTCCCGTGCACCACCGGCAGGTCGATGCTGCGCCCGTCGACGGTGATGGTCGCGCGCTCGGCAGCCGACAGAGTCCGGTTCGTCATCCGATCAGCTCCATGACCGCCTCACGCTCCTCGAGCAGCTCGGCCAGTGTCGCATCGACCTTGGCCTGTGCCCACGCATTGTGGACGATCCCCGGCTCGATCTCGACGCTGCCGGGCGCGGTCGCGCGCAGCGGGTAGCCGAAGACGATCCCCTCGGGAACGTCATAGCCGCCGCTGGCGGGCGCCGGGATCGCGGCGCTGAAGATCTCGCCGCTCGGCTGGGTGATGTTGCGCACCGTGTCGATCACCGCGTTGGCCGCGCTGGCGGCGCTCGACTGGCCTCGCGCGGCAATGATCGCCGCGCCGCGCTGCTGGACGGTGCTGATGAACTCGCCCTGCAGCCACGCCTCGTCGCCGATGACCTCCGCGGCGCCTCGATCGCCGATGCGCGCGTGATAGACGTCGGGGAACTGGGTCGAGGAGTGGTTGCCCCACACGGCGAGGTCGCGGACCTCCTCGACCGGCACCCCGGCGCGGCCTGCGAGCAGGGAGCGGCCGCGATTCTCGTCCAGCATCGTCATCGCGAACCATCGGTCGCCGGGGATCTCAGGGGCGTTGGCCGCGGCGATCAGGCAGTTCGTGTTGCAGGGATTGCCCACCACCAGGGTCCGGACGTCCGGCGCCGCATTCTGCGCAATCGCCTTCCCCTGCGCCGAGAAGATGCCGCCGTTGATGGTCAGCAGGTCCTTGCGCTCCATCCCCGCCTTGCGCGGCACCGCCCCGACCAGCAGCGCCCAGTTGACCCCGGCGAATGCCTCGTCGGCGTTCGAGGTGCGGACCATGTTGCGCAGCAGCGGGAAGGCGCAGTCCTCGAGCTCCATCGCGACCCCTTCCAGGGCCGGCAGGGCAGCCTCGAGCTCCAGCAGGTGGAGGTCGACGGTGGTGCGCGGGCCGAACATCTGACCGGACGCGATCCGGAAGAGGAGGGCGTAGCCGATCTGTCCGGCGGCGCCGGTGACGGCCACCTTCACGTGCGAATCGGGCATCACGATCGAGTCTAGCGCGGCTCAGGTCGCGGCGATGAAGGCGCGGACCTGGGCGCCGAGCTCGTCCCGCACCCGGCGGAACTCGGCCAGCCGATGCTCCTCGCTACCGGTCGCTGCCGACGGATCGTCGAACGACCAGCGCAGCACCGCCTTCGCGCCCGGGACGTACGGACAGGCCTCGCAGGCCTCCTCGCAGACCGGGATCAGCCAGTCCCACGGCTGACCCATGAACTGCTCGATCGTCTTCGAGGCGTGGCCGCTGATGTCGATCGCCAGCTCCCCCATGACCGCGATCGCCTCGGGGCGGACGCCCGTCGCCTCCGTCCCGCCACTGGCCACCTCGAAGCGGTCTCCGGCCCACGCGCGCAGCATCCCCTCGGCCATCTGGGAGCGGGCCGAGTTGTGGATGCACACGAAGAGGACGCGACGCTTCGTCATCGGCTCAGCCTAGCCGCCGTCTCGGGGATGCGCTGTGGACAAGTTGTCAAAGATCCTCGAAGTTCGGGGATAAGTGGGATTGCCATGGGGGTGGGGCGAGCCTATTCTCTGGTTGTCCCGAAGGGGCAGCCAAGGGCACCCGAGATTGCATCAACGGACCGGCGGCGGTTCCTTCGGGACATTTCGTTGCCCCGCTCCGCCCCTACGGTTCGCCGGCCAGGTTGCGCTGCAGGCGACGCACCACCTCCGCGGTCTCGTCGGTCGGGTCGTGTCCCGGCTCCGACGAGGGGCCCGCGAATGTCCCGAACTGCCGATCCCCGGCATCGCCCAGCCCCGGCACGATGTAGCCCCGCTCGTTCAGCGCCCGGTCGACGGCGGCCACGTGGATGTCCACGTCGGGGTGCGCCGTGGAGAGGGTTGCGACCCCTTCCGGCGCGGCGATCAGGGACACCTGCTTGATGCGGGCAGCGCCCCAGTGCTTGAGGATGTCGACGGTTGCGGCCGATGACCCGCCGGTGGCCAGCATCGGGTCCAGGATGAGGCAGACCTGCACCGTGGCGGCGTCCGGCAGCTTGTTGTAGTACTCGACCGGCTTCAGGCTGCGCTCGTCGCGGTAGAGGCCGATGTGCCACACCTCGGCGCTGGGCATCAGCTCGAGCATGGCGTCCACCATCCCGAGCCCGGCGCGCAGGACGGGGACCAGCCCGATCTTCGGCTCGAGCTCGGCCCCGGCCATCGCCTCGAGCGGCGTCTCGACCGTGATCGGCTGGGTCGTCAGGTCCGCCATCGCCTCGTAGCCCAGCAGCCAGGAGAGCTCGCGCACGAGCTCTCGGAACTTCTTCGGCTCGGTGGCACGGTCCCGCAGGAGGGCAAGCTTGTGCGCCACCAGCGGATGCGAGGAGACGTGCAGGTTGGGGTAGCGAGCGGGATCCATCGGGCGAATTCTAGGCCCACCCAGATTGCCTACTACCTCGATTCCCGTTTGACTGCTACGCTATCTGTCCTGACGCCGCTTCGTCGCGCCCTTGTGCCGGCACGTTGTGCCACGCGACGCAGAGGAAGGAGCCAGCAGTGGTCTTCGGAACCAAGCGAGACACCAAGGCCGACTCTGGCCTCCGCGAGGACGTCGTCGGCAACCTGTATCCCGATAGCTTTCCCGATGAGGGGGCAGAGATGACGCCCAATCCGATGGAGTTCCGCCGCCCCGATCCGGGCAACGAGAGCGTCATCGATCCGCACGCGCGCTTCAATGGCAAGTACGTCTCGGACCGCGACCTGCGGATCGAGGGTGAGGCGAGCGGTGAGATCGAGTGCTCCGGCACCCTGATCATCAGCCCGCAGGCAAAGGTTCGCAGCACGATCACCGCCGCGAACGTGATCATCAACGGCGATTACGAGGGGGACGTCGATTGCGGCGGCCGCTTCGAGATCGGCTCGACCGGCCGCGTGAAGGGCAAGGTCAAGGCCCAGGTCCTGGTGGTCAAGGAGGGCGCCCACTTCGAGGGCGGCGTGATCATGACCCCCGAGGGCCGCGCCTCCTCGAATGCCCCGACGCCAGGCGCGAGCACGACACCAGCCAAGGCCGCCGCCGCACCGGCAGCCGCAGCCTCGGGCGGCCCGGGCAACCTCTTCAACAAGGAGCGCGAAGCTCCTCCCGCGGCCGAGCGCACCGGCTCCGGCACCAACAGCAACTCCTGACCCGATAGGTCACGCGCCCGGGTGGCCCGCCTCATCGTCGAGGTCACTCGCGGCGATCGGGTCGAGTCGCGGCACCGCGGCTCCATCGCGGTAGTCTCCCCCACAGGAGAGCTTGCCTGGTCGTTCGGTGACGCTGACGAGTTCGCCTTCATCCGCTCGGCGGCCAAGCCCTTCCAGTTGGCGCCATTCGTCGCATCGGGCCGATTCGACGCCTACGACTTCCCGAACCCCACCGAGTCGCTGGCCGTCATGGCCGCCTCGCACTCCGGCGAGGATCGCCACGTGCGCACCGTCCAGGCGATCCTCCGCGCCGGTGGGCTGACCCGCGACGTGCTGGCCTGCGGGGTGCACGCCCCGTTCGACGTCGAGACCGCCCAGCGCCTGATCCGCGACGGCGAGCCGCTCACGCCCCTGCGCCACAACTGCTCGGGGAAGCACGCTGCGATGGCGCTGCATGCCAAGGCCGCTGGCTGGCCAATCGAGACCTACTGGCAGCCCGATCACCCGGTCCAGCAGGCCGCGCTCGACACGGTCGTGCTGATGAGCGGCATCGCCCGATCCGAAATCGTGACGGCCACCGACGGTTGCGGGGTGGTGAGCTTCGGCATCCCCATTCGCGGGCTGGCGCTGGCCTTCGCGCGCCTCGCGGATCCGAGCGGCGTTGAGGACGCGGCCCTGCGCTCGGCATTCGAGCGAATTCGCGACGCGATGATGGCCCACCCGGAGCTGGTCGGCGGTGACCGGCGACGATTCGATACCGAGCTGATGCGCGCCCTGCCGGGGCGCCTCGTCTCGAAGGCCGGCGCGGAGGGAGTCAAGGCCGTGGCGGTCCTGCGTGACGGCTCCAAGGCGCCGTTCGGGCTCGCCCTGAAGATCGAGGACGGCGACCTTGCCTACCGCGCCGGCGACGTCGCGACCTCGGCCGCGCTGGCGCGACTCGGCGTCCTGGACTCGGAGGGGCTCACGCGTCTCGGCGAGCTCGCTGCGCCACAGATCTCCGACCCACGGGGTGAGATCGTGGGCGAGGTTCGCGCGGTCCTGAACTAGCCCCGCGCGGGTACATTGTTCCCCTACGCACGAGGAAAGACTGACTGATGAACGGGCAGAAGACCGTTGACGAGTACATCGCGGCGTTCGACGACTGGCGCACGGATGCCATGAAGCGCCTGCGCGAGGTGGTCAAGGAGGGCGCCCCGCATTCCGCGGTGGCGATCAAGTGGGCCCAGCCGGTGTGGGAATGGAACGGGCCGATGATCTGGATGAAGGCCTATCCCAAGCACGTCGACATCGGCTTCTGGCGCGGCACCGAGATGGACGATCCCAAGAAGGTGCTCACCGGCGACGGGGAGCGGATGCGGCACATCAAGATCACCTCGGTCGACGACATCCCGGCAGATGCGCTGGTCGATCTCGTCAAGCAGGCGGTGAAGCTGAACACCGCGAAGGGCAACCCGACGCTCGGCCGATGAGCAGCCCCGACCCGACCCCGATCCGCGTCCGGATGGCGCCAAGCCCTACCGGACCGCTGCACATCGGGACGGCGCGCACGAGCCTCTACAACTACCTCTTCGCGCGGCACGTGGGCGGCACCTACGTCTTGCGCGTCGAGGACACCGACCTCGCCCGGGGCACCGACGAGTGGGAGCGCGACATCATCGACAACCTGCACTGGCTCGGCATCTCGTGGGACGAGGGGCCGCAGGTTGCGGGGGGAGACGACATCGGGCCGTACGCGCCGTATCGCCAGAGCCAGCGAATGGAGCTGTACGCGCGCGAGGCCGATCGGCTGCTGACCAGTGGCGCCGCCTACCACTGCTACTGCACCCCCGAGGAGCTCGAGGCCGTCCGCCACGAGCAGGAGCGCAACCACGAGGCACCGCGCTACAACGGCCGCTGCCTGAGCCTGAGCGATGCCGACCTCGCCGGCTTCGCGGCCGAGGGTCGCCGTCCGGTCCTGCGCCTGCGCGTACCGCCGGAGAAGGTCCGCTTCGACGACCTGATCCGTGGCGAGGTCGAGTTCGACAACGCGCTGCTCGGCGACTTCGTGATCGTGCGCAGCAACGGGATGCCGCTGTACCACTTCGTAGTGGTCGTGGATGACGAGGCGATGGGCATCACCCACGTGGTGCGGGGCGAGGACCATCTCTCGAACACGCCGAAGCACATCGCCCTGATCGAGGCGCTCGGCTACCGCGAGCCGAAGTTCGGGCACATCCCGCTGATCCTGAACCCGGATCGCTCGAAGATGAGCAAGCGCAAGTCCCAGACCGCGATCACCGCCTATCGGGAGCAGGGCTACCTGCCCGAGGCGATGGTCAACTTCCTCGCCTTCCTGGGATGGTCGCCGGGTACCGAGGAGGAGATCTTCTCGCTCGCCGAGCTTGCCGAGCGCTTCGAGATCGGCGAGGTCCACAAGGCGGGTGCGGTCTTCGACAAGGACCGGCTCGACTACCTCAACGGCGTCTACATCCGCTCCCTTGCCGATGGGCAGCTGGCACTGCGCCTGCGCCCGTTCCTTCCGGAGGCGCTCGACGACGGGATCCTGATGCGCCTTGCGCCACTCCTCAAGGAGCGGCTGGTGCGCCTCGGCGATGCGACCGAGCTGGCTGCCTTTCTGACCGAGACAGACGCCGAGGTCGCTGAGCTCTACGAACCGGACCTGCTGCTGGCCAAGGGCCGATCGGCCGCCGAGACGGCGGAGGCGATGCGACTGGCGCGCGAGGCCCTCGCCGCGGTGCCGGAGCTCGACTTCGCGGATGACGAGCTGGAGGCGATCTGCCGGACTACCGCCGAGGGTCATGGCTGGAAGCCCGGCGACTTCTTCCGACCGCTGCGGGTGGCCATCACCGGTCGCCTCGTCTCGCCGCCTCTCTTCGGCTCGATGGAGCTGCTTGGCCGCGAGCGGACGCTGGCCCGGATCGATGCCGGCGTGGAGCGCCTCTCCGCGTAGAGAAGGCAGATGACACGTACCATGGCGCCCGTCCGCACGATCTTGTTCTGCGCGATCTTGCTGACACTGGTCGGCTGCAGCGGTGCGACCCCGATACCGTCTGTTCCTGACGGGGCGTCGCCACCTTCGGCCGATCAGGCCCCGAACGTCGGCGTCGCATATCGAATCACGTTCCAATGCCCCATCCCCCTCCCGCTCGGGAGCACGTGGTGGGACTTCGATGACCCGGATCCCTGGCCACCACAGCTGCCGGGGAACGTCATCTACTCAATCAGCTGGGACGTGCCAGGGATCATCACCCTCTTGTCGGCAGATACGGCGACATTCCGGGCTGACGTCGATGGCTCTGAGCTAACGATGACAAGGCTTGCGACTCAGCCGACTCCAGCCGACCTGACCTGCTCCGGAGTCTGAATAGTCCCCGACGGCCCTTACGGCACCAAGACGATCCGGCCCTCGACGCGGCCCTCGGCGAGCCGGTCGTGGGCGACGGCTGCATCGGCCAGCGGCATCCGCTCAACGTGCCACTTGAGGCGGCCGCGCTTGGCGAGGCGCACCACCTCGCGCAGGTCGTTCAACGAGCCCCAGCCGGTCGTGGTCAGGCTCGCTTCGGATGGCATGTGCCGGAAGCTGAATTCGTAACGGCCGCCCGCCTCGCCAACCAGGGAGACGAGGCCCCCCGGCGCCACGTTGCGGACCGCGTACTCGAGGCTCGGATCGTTGCCGACGAAGTCGAAGACGACATCGGCGGGGCCGCCCAGGCCAAGCTCGACCAGCGCCTCGTCACCCATCAGCAGCCCCAGGTCTGCCCCCATCTCCCCGGCCAGGGCGAGCTTCTCGGGGCTCAGCTCGCGGACCGCGATCGTCAGGTCGGGGAGGCGGCGGAGATACTGCAGCGCGAACTGCCCCAGCCCACCAAAGCCGATCAGCAGCACCCGCGCCCCCGGCTGGAGCCAGGCCGATGCGCGCTGGACGGCGCGCCACGGCGTGACGCCGGCATCGGCCAGCGGCGCGGCGTGGTCGGGATGCAGGTGGCCGAGGGAGACGAGGTGGCGCGCGTGCGGGACGAGCATGTACTCCGCGTAGCCTCCGTCGACCTGGAAGCCCGGCGAAGTCGAGCGGTCGCATCGCTGCTCCTCCCCTTGAGCGCATTGCGTGCAGACGCCGCACCCCCAGCCGCCGAAGACGAGGACCGCATCTCCATCGCCCAGCCGTGCCCGCTTGAGCCCGGCGGCAGCCCCCGGGCCGGCTGCTTCGATCCAGCCGCCGACCTCATGCCCCAGGGTGAGCGGCCGATTCACCCGCATCCGGTCGGTGCGGGCAATGTGCAGGTCGGTGTGGCAGACGCCACAGCCGCCGACCTTGACCAGGATCTCGGTCCCCTTCGGCTTGGGGATCGGGACATCCTCGATGCGCAGCGGCTCGCCGGGGGCGTAGCTCCGGACGGCGAGCATCGGGCTATCCCGGGGGGAAGATCGCCTCGAGCAGCCGCGCCACGAGGCCCTTGGGAGCAGCCTGCTCGACGATGTCCAGGATGGTTCCGTCGATCCCCACGGCGAAGGCAGTCGGCTCGGCGTTGACGCTGCCGCGGACCTCTCCTGTCGGGATGCCGAGCTGCGAGACCGCGATGCGACGCTCGTCGGAGAAGAGGAGGTAGGGGAGGCTCAGCTCCTCGACGTACGCCTGCTGCTGCCGCTCGTTGTCGGTGGTGACGGCCATGATCGTCACGCCCTGATTCGTGAGCCGCGCGTGCGCGTCCTTGAGCGCTGTGGCCACCGCATCGCCGCGCTCGCGGGCTGCCCCCTTGAGAGTCGGGCCGCCGAAGAAAACGAGGATCGCCGGCTGCTTGCCCACGAGGCTGCGCAGGTTGAGCAGGTAGCCATCCGTGGCGCGCAGCCCGACCGATGGCATCTGGTCGCCGATCTTCACCTTCAGGCCGGCGGTGGCGGTGCTCATGCGCCGATTGTAGCGACCGGCTCCCGCCGGCCGCCCAGCACGAGGCGTCCGCCTGAGCGATGGAGGAGC
>DASSIB010000015.1:0-8220 GCA_035692365.1 Candidatus Limnocylindria bacterium
ATTCGGGCTCGGCGTGGTCTGCAGCGAGCAGGCGGTCACCACGAAGGCGGCGGCGAGGCACGCGAGGCGCCCGCGCCACCCGGCAAGCGGTGATCGGATTGGTTGTGCCCTCACTGTGCCCGCCTCGGAACTCATCGGCGCGTGGCCGGCGGCCAGGCAGGGGCATGGTAGGCGAGCGTCATCCTCACCGCTGCTAGGATCGCTTCGATGTCCGCTGAGCCAGCCCCCGACCAGGAGCCCAGCCCCGCCCCGCCGATGCCGATCGGCGTCCGGCTCTGGTTCGTCTGGGCCTTCGTCCTGCTCGCGATCACCGGGATCCTGCTGCCTCGGATCATCGAGTTCGTCGACTTCAGCCAGCGGGCGCCGTTCAGCCTGCTGGGCATCTTCATGATGCTGGAGCTGGCGGCGGTCCTCTTCGGGATCACCGTCGCGATGCAGCGCAAGCGGATCGCGTTTCGCTTCGCGATCGGGATCGCGGCCCTGGCCGCCCCGATCCTGGCGGGCCTGCCACCGATTCTGCTCGACTTCCCGGCAACCGCCGTTGCGGGCTGGCAGGGGCTCTTCGTGCCGGTCGGCCTGGTGATCAGCGTCGTGCTCATCGTTGGGCTGCTCCGACCGCGCTCCCGGGCCTACTTCAGCGAGGACTGATCGGCCGGACCGCTCCCTATACTGGCCGGGTGAAGCTGCTGGCATCTGTGCCGCGCGATGCCGGGCCTGGCCCGCACCGGACCCGATTGGGGCTCGTCACCCCCGACGGCATCCACGACCTCACCGACGCTACCGGGCTCCATGACGTCGGCGAGCTGCTGGCCTCCGGCAGGACGGTCAGCGAGGCCGATGCCGGCGAGCTGATCGACCCCGACACCGTCGCGCTTCGGGCACCGCTGCCGCGCCCTGGAAAGGTCATCTGCGTCGGGCTCAACTACCACGACCACTGCCGTGAGCAGGGTATCGAGCCGCCGGCGTACCCGCCGCTCTTCGCCAAGTTTGCCAACGCGATCGCCTCCCCGGGCGACCCGATCACGCGTCCGCGCGCGACCGAGAAGCTCGACCTGGAGTGCGAGCTGGCGGTCGTCATCGGGCGTCGGGCGAGCCGAATCGGACGGGACCAGGCCCTTGCCCACGTCTTCGGATACACGGTCCTGAACGACATCACCATGCGCGACCTGCAGCGCGAGGATCACCGCTGGCTGCGGGCCAAGGGATCGGATGGCTTCGCTCCCATCGGCCCGGTGGTGGTGACCGCCGACGAGCTTCCCGACACCGGGTCGTTGCGCATGCGGTCGAGCGTGAACGGCGACACCTGGCAGGACTCGAGCACGGCCGAGATGATCTTCGACGTGGCGACCATCATCGCCTTCGTCTCGCGCACGATCACGCTGGAGCCCGGCGACATCATCGCCACCGGAACCGCAGCGGGGGTCGGCCACTTCCAGCGACCACCGCGCTACCTCGCCGATGGCGACCAGCTGCGCTGCGAGATCGAGGGGATCGGCGTCCTCGAGAACTCGATCGCCGACGAGCTGCCGCGGGCTGACGACCATGCAACGGCGGCCGGCGTGGCGGAGCTGATGGAGCTGGCCCGATGACGACCGCCGCCGCTCCGCCGCGCACGATGCGGGCGCTGGCAAAGACGCGCCCGGAGCCCGGCCTCGAGCTGGTGCAGCGGCCGGTCCCGGTGCCCGGCCCCGGCGAGGTGCTGCTCAAGATGGAGGCGGCGTCGATCTGCGGGACCGACCTGCACCTCTTCCGCTGGGATCCGTGGGCGAGCGAGATCGTGAAGCCGCCGACGATCCTGGGTCACGAGCTGGCCGGCCGGGTGGTGGGGACCGGGGCTGGCGTGAGTCGGGTCGTCGAGGGCGACCTGGTCGGGGTCGAGAGCCACATCGTGGACGGCACCTGCGCGCAGTGCCGCCGCGGCGATCGGCACCTGTGCCGCAACCTGAAGGTGATCGGCGCGCACGTGGATGGCGGCTTCGCCGAGTTCGTGGTGATCCCGGAGGAGAACGCCATCGAGTCGAACGGGCTCGATCCGGCGGTGGTGGCCCTCCAGGAGCCGATGGGGAACGCGGTCCACGCCGCCTTCGTCGAGCCGATCGAGGGTCGCACGGTGCTGGTCACCGGCTGCGGACCGATCGGCCTCTGCTCGGTCGGGATCGCCCGGGCCGCGGGCGCGGCGATGGTGATCGCCACCGACACCGAGGAGTATCGGCTCGAGCTGGCGCGCGGGATGGGCGCCGACCTGGCGCTCGACGCCCGCGACCCGGGGACGGTCGACCGGATCGTGGGCGCCACCGAGGGCGATGGGGTCGAGGTGGTGCTCGAGATGAGCGGTGCCCAGGCAGCGCTCGACCAGGCGCTGGCCGCGATCACGCGCGGCGGACGGATCAGCCTCCTCGGTATCTTCGGCGAGCCGGTGCGGGTGGACATCTCCGACTTCGTGATCCAGAAGGGCCTCCGCGTCTACGGCATCTACGGCCGCCGCATCTACGACACGTGGGAGCGCACCCAGGCGCTGCTGCGCTCCGGCGCCCTCGACGTGACCCCGATCATCACCCATCGCCTCGACCTCGCCGACTGGCAGCAGGGCTTCGACCTGCTCGCCACCCGCCACGCCGGAAAGGTGGTGCTCCTGCCATGACCGATACCGTCAGCGCGCGGGCTCGAAACCCGCTCGCCTTCCTCGACGCGGAGATCGAGGACCTCAAGGCCAAGGGCCTCTACCGGCGACTGCGGGTGGTGCAGAGCGAGCAGCGCAGCCGATGCGTCATTGACGGCCGCGAGGTGATCACCCTGTCGAGCAACAACTACCTCGGGCTCAATACCCATCCGCGCCTCCGGGAGGCCGCCATCGAGGCGGTACGGCGCTTCGGCGCGGGCTCGGGGGCGGTGCGCACCATCGCCGGCACGATGAGCCTCCACGAGGAGCTGGAGCGGCGCCTGGCCGAGTTCAAGAACGTCGAGGCGGTGCTCACCTTCCAGTCGGGGTTCACCGCCAACACCGGCGTGATCCCGATCGTGGCACCCGAGGGAGCCGTGATCGTCTCCGACGCGCTGAACCACGCCAGCATCATCGACGGGATCCGGCTCACCAAGGCCGAGCGCAAGGTCTTCGCCCACGCCGACATGGACGCCTTGCGCACCGTGCTCTCGGAGGTACGCGGCGCGCCAGGCGGCGCCGACCGCACCGTCCTGGTCATCACCGATGGCGTCTTCAGCATGGATGGCGACATCGCCCGCCTGCCACAGATCGTCGAGGCAGCCGAGGAGGCCGATGCGATCGTGTACGTCGACGACGCGCATGCCTCGGGCGTCCTCGGCCGCAACGGACGGGGCAGCGTCGACCACTTCGACCTGCACGGCCGGGTGCACATCCAGGTAGGGACCCTCTCCAAGGCGATGGGCGTCCTCGGCGGCTACGTGGCCGGGAGCGGGCCACTGCGCGAGATCCTCATCCATCGGGCGCGGCCGTTCCTCTTCTCGACCTCCCACCCGCCGGCAGTCGCGGCGGCGTGCCTGGCGGCGATCGACGTGCTCGAGTCCGAGCCGGAGCTGATCGAGCGGCTGTGGCAGAACACCCGCCTCTTCAAGGCGGGCCTGGCGCGGCTTGGCTTCGACATCGGCGCCTCGGAGACGCCCATCACGCCGGTGATCGCCGGCAGCGGAGCGATGGCGATGAAGCTGTCGGATCGGCTCTTCGAGGAGGGAGTCTTCGCGCAGGGGATCGGCTTCCCCACGGTGCCCGACGATCGGTCCCGGGTCCGAACCATCGTCACCGCCGAGCACAGCACCGATGAGCTGGAGACCTGCCTGGCCGCCTTCGAGAAGGTGGGCAAGGAGCTGGCGCTGATCTAGGTCCCGACAAGCGAAGACGGGGTAGAGGCGAACCTCTACCCCGTCCCATCGGCTTGCGCCGTTCAAGGGCTAGCTGATGTTGCGGACCGTCTTGACGTTCGCGTAGGCGAGCGCCCCGAGCGATGCCAGCAGGATCAGGCTGAAGGCGATGGTCGGCAGCGGGCTCGCACCATCCAGGGACTGTGCGCCGTCAGGCATGCTTCCCTCCGGCGTTCCGACGCCGCCCTCGACGGACTGGTCGCCGCCCTCGTCGGACTCCTCGCCGGACTCGGGAATCGACTCGGCCTCCGACTCGGACTCGGCAACCGACTGCTCCGCGCCTGCGGGCTTGCAGCCGTTGTCGAAGATCGCCTGGCCGGCTGCATTCCAGTTCAGGCTGGAGTACCCGGTCAGCGTGATGCCGTCTGAATAGAACGGCGGGATGATGTCGCCCCACTCGTCGTCGTTGTGCGGCGGCGGGTAGGCGGTGTTCGCGTCCCAGACGGGACCGAGGTGCTCGAGCAGATGGTCGCCACGGCCCTTGTCGTTCCCCTCGTCGCCGTCGACCGAGGCCTCGTCGACCGTGATCACGACGTACGGGTTGGTGACCGAGTTGGTGCGGTGGCAGATGGTGACCTTGTGCAGCGGGTCAGGCTTGGTGGCCAGGACAGGGCTGACCAGATACGACATCGACAGTGCCATTGCGGCTGCCGCGGCGAGCACCATGCTCAGCCGAGACACCCGTGCCATGCTCAGAGTGCGAGTGTTCACGAAACAGCTCCCCTTGGTCTTCTAGGACCCCTGGCTTGCTACGGAACACCCGTGCAGCCCCCCTGGGGGTCGATATGCCCGGACCCTAACCGGAAGTACTGGCCCTGCCTAGTACCTCCGGCGGGACCCACCGACGGTCTGGTGGAGTCCGGTTGAAAGTTGGTCGGTCTGGTCGTTGCACGACCGCAACGGAAATGCGAGGCACCAGGTCGCGCACAACAGAAGACGGGGTAGAGGCGAACCTCTACCCCGTCCCTGCCAGGGGGGCTGGATGAATGCCAGTCACACGCCGGTGTGGCTGGTGAGAGCCCCTGGAAGAGCCTCCCCTGAACACTCGGCAGCCCCCGGTAGAACCCCGGGGGCTGCCTCGTTCAGGTGACCGGCTTACGCCGTCCTGACTCTGTCTAGCTGCGGACCGACTTCACGTTCGCGTAGGCGAGCGCGCCGAGGGATGCCAGCAGGATCAGGCTGAAGGCGATGGTCGGCAGCGGGCCGACGCCGTTGAGCGACAGGGCGCCGTCGGAGACGCTCTCCTCGGGGGTGCCGGTGCCGGCCTCGACCGACTGCTCGCCTGACTCGGCGACCGACTCTTCGACGGACTCGGCGACCGACTCCTCGACAGACTCGGCGACCGACTCCTCAACGGACTGCTCGGTCTCGTCACCGTGGCAGAGGTGGCTCAGCACGAAGTTGTTGTATGCGGAGTCGCCGATGTCGGCGCTCGCACCCTCCAGCACGTCATCACCGGTGGTGTAGACGTAGAAGTGATGGGTGTCGCCACCCGGGTTCCACTTCGTGCTGTCGACGTTCAGCGTGCCGTCAAACTCGAACTCGAACTGGCCGGCGATCGCCGAGGTGATTCCCGGCTCGAGGCCGTTCAGGATGAAGTGCCACAGGACCATGCCGGCGGGCACATCGTCGCCCTCCTGGCAGGAGTCCTCGGCCTGCGAGCTGTCCGTACCGATGAAGTTGTCGTTCAGCGTTGCGGGCTCGCCGGCATGCACCGGACGGACCGCGAAGTAGAGAGACAGCGTCAACGCTGCGAGTGCGACGAGGAAGATGGTTGGCCGCGAAACGGCCTTGCGAGTAGTCACGATGACCGGTCTCCTTTACAGCTCCCCTGGTGCTCGGCGAGGAATCCGCCGAGACCCCCCTGGGGTCAGATCCCCCGCACCGTAGAACGGAAGTACTGCCGCTGACTAGTACCTCTGGTTGGTCCCGCGGTGAGGTCTGGTGGGGTCGGGTTGAGAGCGGGTGCCTTAGGTTGGTGCGGAGTCGCACCGGAATCTCATGGCCGAGCCGCGTGGCACAACAGAAGACGGGGTAGAGGCGAACCTCTACCCCGTCCCTGCCAGGGGGGCTGGATCAATCCGGAGCCACGCGCCCGTGGTCGCTCGAATGGCTCCGCGTTGGAGTCGTGGGTGAAACAGGGCAGCCCCCGGAAGACCGGAGGCTGCCTCGTTCAGATGACCGGCTCTCGCCGTGTCAGTCGTTGCCTAGATTCGGCTGCGGACCGTCTTGACGTTCGCGTAGGCGAGACCGCCGAGGGATGCAAGCAGGATCAGGCTGAAGGCGATGGTCGGGAGCGGGCTGGAACCGTCTCCGAAGAATGCGCCGTCGGTGACGCTCTCCTCGGGGGTGCCGGTGCCGGCCTCGACCGACTGCTCACCGGACTCGGCGACCGACTCCTCGACCGACTCGGCCTCGGAAGCGGACTCCTCGACCGACTGCTCCTCGCCCGTGTGGCACACGTGGCTCAGGACCAGCTGGGCGTCGCTCGCGTCGCCTGGAGCCATGACGTACGCATCAGTGATGCTGTCGTCATCGGGGGTGTTGACGTAGAAGTGATGGGCGGTCGAGGGATGCGCCGTCTCGGCGATCGGGCCCATCGCCCCCGCGTCCGCGAAGGTGACGAACAGCTGCGCGTCATCGGGCGCGTAGTTGTTGAGGATGAAGTGCCAGACGACGCCGCTCTCGAAGTCGCCGCAGTCGGCGTCTTCCTTGAATCCATCGCTGTCGATGGGGAGTTGCTGATTGATGTCGACCTTGGTGTCCGCTGCCTGGACGGGGGCGCGGCCCGCGAGGGCAAGCGAGAGTGCGATCGCGGCCAAGGCAGCGATGAAGATCATGCGGCGGGAGAAGGTCCCTGCCTGGGCGGTGCGAGTACTCACGATATCCGGTCTCCTTTTGTCTTCCAGCTCCCCTGGTGTTCTGCGCGGCTATCCACACAGACCCCCCTGGGGTGTCAAGGCTCGCGAGAATACACCGGAAGTAGTGCGCTGCCTAGTACTTTTGTGGAGTAATTATCAGTGCGGTGCCCTCCGCCTCGCTGCGGGACGCTAAGGAGCGGTGCGCCGGAGCACCAATCGTGCTCAGCCGGTGCGGCCGCGAGCCTCCAGCAGGACGACCTGCGTCTCATCGGGGAGCGAGGACGCCTGCACCACCGCCTTCGGCTGACGGATCGGCTCGCTGACGGCCAGCTCGTGCAGGAACCGCTCCGGACCGAGGAGATCCGCCGATGCGCCGTCGGTCGCGAAGTGCATCGGGATCACGATCTTCGGGCTGATCTGGGCCACGACCTCGGCGGCCTCGGCCGGCCCGATCGTGAAGTTGCCCCCGGCAGGCACGAGCAGGACGTCAATGGGTCCGAGCTCGGCGAGCTCCTCCTCGGTGAGCAGGTGCCCCAGGTCGCCCAGGTGGCAGACGTGCACGCCGTCGATCTCCACCGCGAAGATGATGTTCTCCCCGCGCTCGGCCCCGCGCACGCCGTCGTGGAACGAGCGGACGGCGGTGATCAGCAGGTTGCGATGCTCGTACTCGCCGGGCCGCGTCAACGTCAGGCCGGCGGTGATCGAGCGCGTGTAGCTGTGGTCGGCGTGGCCATGGGAGATCGTCAGCAGGTCGACGTCGTGCTTCCCCGCCACGAACCCGGTGGACGGCGGACAGGGGTCGGTGATGACCGTCGCCTCGCGCCCCTTCAGGCGGAAGCAGGCACGCCCGTACCAGGTGATTTCCATGGGATGGCCGATGTTACGGGAAACGCACGAGCGCCGGTGCCCGCCCAATGACACCGGCGCTCGAAGGAGGGAGGGTGGAGGCGGAAACCCGTTGGTTTCCTACTCGCAGGGAGAACCCTAAGAGTGCTGGGTGAATCCCAAAGGTGGGCTTGGCTTAAGAAACCTGAACCTAATCGCCGATGCGACGGATGCGACAATGCGGCCGATGCCCCCCTTCGCCCGGCGCTTCGCGGCCATCCTGGTCCTCCTCCTCGGCCTGGCGATCATCGCCGTCCTCGGGCTGCGCGGGATGGGCTTCCAGATCGGGTTCGGCCCGCTCGCCGACCCGACTCCGGTGGTGGCCACCGCGACGCCCCAGCCATCCGGACCCGCTCCTTCGCAGGACGCGCTGGCGGCCTTCGCGCGGATTGAGGCGCAGGTCCGCGAACTGCGTGACCTGCCCGCCGCCAACATCGGGCCTCCTGAGATCCTGACCCGGGGCGAGCTGGCCGAGGTGCTGCCCGGCCTGCTCGAGCCGGCGCTCGACAACGAGACGCTGCGTGCGCTGGGGTTGTTGACCGCCGACCAGGACATCGTGGCCCTCACCGAACAGCTGTAC
>DASSIB010000016.1:0-6802 GCA_035692365.1 Candidatus Limnocylindria bacterium
CGTCCTCGTCGTGACCCAGAAGGTCGTCAGCAAGGCGGAGGGACGGGTGGTCGACCTCGCCACCGTCACGCCGGGGCCGGAGGCAGAGGCCTGGGCGGCGCAGTGGGGGAAGGATCCACGGCAGGTCGAGCTGGTGCTCCAGGAGAGCGCCGAGGTGCTGCGCATGGCGCCGGGTGGGCTGATCATCTCGCGCACGCGGCACGGCTTCGTGTGCGCCAACGCCGGGGTCGACCTCTCCAACGTGGGGAGCGGCGACCTGGCGACGCTGCTGCCGGTGGACCCAGACGCATCGGCCCGTGCACTCCGGGATCGCCTCGGCGACCTCGCGGGTGCCCTGCCAGGCGTGGTGATCAGTGACTCGTTCGGGCGTCCCTGGCGAAACGGCATCGTCAACGTCGCGATCGGGTGTGCCGGGCTCGAGCCGCTCGTCGACCTGCGCGGCACCGCCGACGCCGATGGCCGGATGATGCACTCGACCGTGATTGCCGTCGCGGACGAGCTCGCCTCGGCGGCGGACCTGGCAGGCGGCAAGGCTGCCGGGCGACCGGTGGTGCTGGTCCGCGGCTACGCGCACGGCGGTGGTGACGGCGGTGCCGCCGAGCTCGTCATGGACCGAGGGCTGGACCTCTTCCCGTAAGGCCGGCGTCGGTGAGCCTCAGCGCTCACCGGGTCGCGGCGCAGTCGCTGTTAGCGCCCTGCAACGTCCCGAGCACATCGCAGCAGGCGTGGCTGCAACGGGCGAACGACGACGATGCAGTTCCCCGATGACCGAGACCAGCCAGCCCAGACGCATTCACGGCCGATACCTTCTCGAGGAGCGGATCTCCCGAGGTGGCTCGGCGGACGTCTGGCGTGCCCGCGACGAGCAGCTTGATCGCCCCGTCGCGGTGAAGCTGCTGCATCCGCACCTCGTCCCCGACGAACGCGCGCGCCTGCGCCTGGCGGCGGAGGGGAGGCTGGTCGCCTCGCTGGACCACCCGGCCATCGTGCAGATGTACGACGTCCTGGTCGATGACGATACGCCGGCACTGATCATGGAGCTGGTCGAGGGGGAGTCGCTGAACCTCCGGCTCGCGCGCGATGGCGCACTGCCGGTCCGCGCGGCGGCGGCCATCGGCGCCGAGGTTGCGGAGGCGCTGGCCGAGGCCCATCACCACGGGATCGTCCATCGCGACGTGAAACCGTCGAACATCCTGCTCGATACAGGTGGTCACGCCCACCTGGCCGACTTCGGGATCGCCCACTCCCTGGAGGTCAATGCGGAGCGCCTCACGCAGACGGGGATGGTGGTCGGCACGCCGGCCTACCTCTCGCCCGAGCAGCTCGCCGGCTCCGAGGTCGGGCCGCGGACCGACATCTTTGGGCTGGGCGCCGTCATCTTCGAGATGCTGACCGGCCGCCCGCCGTACGCCGCGATGGCGCCGCTCCTCCTGGCGGATGCCCACGCCGCCGGCCCTCCCGCGATGCCCGACATCGATCCGGCCCTTGGCGAGATCACGCGCGCCTGCCTCGCCACCAACCCGTCGGAGCGACCGCCGGATGCCGGCTTCGTTGCCGCGACGCTGCGCGGCTTCTCGAGCATGAATCCAGCCGAGCGCGACGCCGATACGCGAGCCATCGCGGTGATCCCCGTCGCGGGCGCGGCTCCCGCACCGGAGCAGGGGCCCGCGACGTGGTGGCGCCGGCTCCCGCTCGCCACTGCCGCCACGGGACTCCTCGCAATGCTTGTCCTGGCGGCGGTGATGCTGGGTCCGGGGAAGTCGGCGGCCGACGTGGAACAGGACCTGCCCAGCTCGACCCCGGCGCCTGCCTGGGCCATGCAGCTGGCGGCCGACTACGCCGATGCCTGCGGCGCCACGCTCGACCCCGCACAGATCGACGGTCTCTCGCAGCCCGACGCCGAGGCGCAGGTATCGAGCTTGATCGATGCCTGCGGGACCGCTCAGGAGGCGGCTGGCGAGGGTGGCGGGGGGAGCGGCGGCGGGGGAAACGGCGGCGGAGGGAAGGGGAAGGGCAAGGGCCGCGACTAGGAGCCGCGGCTAGAGCGGTTGCAGGAAGAGGCTGACGATGTGGGCCCCCTCGACCCGGAAGTTGGCCTCGACGTGCATCGACGGCGCGCCGGGACGCATCACGGTCACGTCGGCGATGTAGCTGGCGCCCATGCTTCGACCGTCGTTGGCGTACATCCGGAACCCGTCGCCGGCCCGCACGAACCAGCCGCCCACCTTGTCGCGGCCGCGCAGGTTGGTCCGCTCATCGGAGCCGGGGACGGAGATCCCCAGGACTGCGTGCTCGGCGAAGAGGGCGATCGCGTCCTCGCGGCGGTCGTCGTTGATCAGCTCGAAGAAGAGGTCAACGGTCTCGGTGGCTCCCATCGGCCGAGAAGGATAGTCCCGGTCCGGCCTAGAATGCGAGTGACTGCGGCCATTCGGGGGTCCCACGGTCGCCGGTTAGCACTCCAATGGAAGCCGATGCGGGGCGGCATGTCCTCCCGCGCTCGAGGGTAGAACTGTGAGCTCCTTCTCAGACCTTGTGGCCGAGTTCCTGGCCGAATACCACGCCGAGCACCCGGTGCAGGCAAGCGCGCTGGGCCTGGCTGCCTACGACGACCAGCTCGACGACCTCTCGGCCGAGGCGTTCGAGCGCCGCCGCCGCTCGGACAACGAGTGGAGAGACCGGTTCCGTGCGGTGGATGCCGCCAGCCTCAGCTTCGACGAGGCGATCGATCGCGACCTGCTCATCGCAAGCCTCACCGAGCGGGCGATCTACGACGAGTGGGAGCTCTGGCGACGCAGCCCCGACACGTACATGAACCCCGGCCTCGAGGGAGTCTTCATCCTCTTCCTGCATCGGCTCCGCCCGGAGGCTGACCTGGTCAGGAGCGCGATCCAGCGGCTGCGCGGCATCCCTGCCCAGCTGCAGGCCGCCGAGGCCAACCTGCGCCCGGATCTGGTGCCCGCCCTCCTCCTGAAGCGTGCCGTCAACCAGGCGCGAGCCGGGGCCCACTACACCCGCGAGCTGCTGTTGGCGCAGGTCGAGCCCGCCAACCGAGCGGAGCTCGAGACGGCCGGCGCACAGGCCGGCGATGCGCTCGAGGCCTACGCCAGGTTCCTGGAGGCGATGGCGCCGAACGCGACCGGCGACTGGGCCTTCGGCGAGGCGCGCTACGACGCGATCCTGCGCGACGCCGAACTGCTCGGGACAACGGCGCGGGAGCTGCGTGAGCGCGCCCGCGGCGAGATCGACACCCTCACCGCCGAGATGCGCGCCACCGCCCGCCAGATCGCAGGGCACGACGACTGGCACGCGCTCGTCCTCGAGCTCAATCACGACCGCCCCGCCGATCCCGAGGCGATGCGCATCGGCTACGAGGACTGGACCGCACGGGCCCGCGCCTTCCTGCACGAAAAGGGACTGGTCAGCTTCCCGGCCGGCGAGGAGTGCAGCGTCGAGCCGTCACCGCCGTTCCAGCGGCCGGTGCTGGCGGTGGCCTCCTACCAGGACCCGCCGCCCTTCTCCGACTCGATGCGCGGGCACTTCTTCGTCCCCTTCCCGCCGGACGAGGCGAGCGAGGCCGAGATCGCCAAGCGGCTCGAATCGAACTGCTATCCGAGCATCCCCTCGACATCGGTGCACGAGGCGTATCCAGGGCACCACTGGCACCTGGTCATGGCCAAGCTCAACCCCTCCGCGGCACGCCAGGTCTTCGGGACCAGCTACTTCGCCGAGGGCTGGGCGCTCTACGCCGAGCGGATGATGCGCGAGTCGGGCTTCTACGACGACCCGCGCCACGTCCTCTACCAGTACGAGGCGACCCTCTTCCGGGCGGCCCGCGTGGTGGTCGACACCAGCCTGCACCTGGGCGAGATGACCCACGAGGAGGCGGTGCAGTTCATGCTCGAGCACTCCTCCATGACCGAGGTGACCGCCATCGCCGAGGTCACCCGCTACTGCTCGTGGCCCACACAGGCAAGCTCCTACATGACGGGGTGTCTCGAGATCCTGCGCATCCGCGACCAGTTCCTGACCGCGCGCGGCACGTCGATCGCCGACTTCGACGCCCTCCGCGACTTCCACGACGCGATCACCGGCGCCGGGACGCTGCCGATCGCACTGGCTGAGCGGGCGGTGATGGCCACCGCATGAGGGTTCCCGCGTGACGGCCGAGCTGGATCGGCTGGCCGAGGAGTTTTGGGACACCCTGCTGGCCGCGGAGCCGGCACAGGGGACGGCGTTCGGGGACCATCGCTACGGGGACCGGCTGAGCGACATCTCGCCCGCCGGTCGCGCGGCGCTGAAGCGGCGCTTCGAGGAGATTCGCGATGCCGCCGCCGCGCTACCACCGGAAGCTGACGTCGAGTCGGCCCTGACCCAGGCGGCGCTCCGGCACGCCGTCGAGGAGCGGCTCGCGCTCCTGGCGGCCGACCCGCATTCGTTCACCGTGGACGCAATGGCCGGCGCGCAGGCCTCGTTCCTCAGCATCCCCTCGTATCAGCCGCTGCGTGACGTGGCTGACGGCGAATCGATGCTCGCCCGCTGGTGGGCGATGGGGCCGTGGGTCGATCAGCAGATCGCCCAGCTGCGGCGGGGCGCGGCGGAGGGCCGGGCCCCGGTCGCGGGATCGGTGCGGCGGGTGATCGCCCAGCTCGACGAGCTGCTGGCGCGGCCGCTCGAGGAGTGGCCGCTGCTGGCACCGCTGCGAGCCGAGCACGCAGGTTGGACCGAGGGCGCGTGGCGTGCCTTCGAGGTGGGTCTCGCCGGCGCAGTGCGGGACGGCCTGCGTCCTGCCCTCGCGCACTACCGTGCCTACCTCGCCGATGAGGCAGTGGGCGGCGCCCGCGACGAGGCGCACGTCGGCATCTGCCACCTGCCGGGTGGGACGGAGACCTATGCCACCCTGGCTCGTGCGCACACCACGACCGAGCGGTCGCCACAGGAAATCCACGACATCGGGCTGGCCGAGATTGCGCTGATCGACGCCGAGATTGCCGAGCTCGGGGGCCGCGTGCTTGGGGCGCCCGACCTGGCTGCGACGCTGGCCGCGCTGCGCGGAGATCCTTCGCTCCATTTCGCGACGGCCGACGAGATCGTGGCGGTCGCGGAGGCGTCGCTGGCCCGCGCCGTGGCGGCGATCCCCGAGTGGTTCGGGCGACTGCCTCAGGCGGAATGCGTCGTGGTCCGCATGGAGCCGCACGAGGAGCAGCACTCGACCATCGCCTACTATCGCCAGCCGCCGCAGGACGGCAGCCGGCCGGGGAGCTACTACATCAACACCTATGCGCCGCAGACCCGGCCGCGCTACGAAGCCGAGGCGCTCGCGTTTCACGAGTCGGTGCCGGGGCACCACCTCCAGGTCGCCATAGGCCAGGAGCTCGAGCACCTCCCCGCCTTCCGGCGCCACGCGGAGACGACCGCCTACGTCGAGGGCTGGGGCCTGTACACGGAGCGGCTATCCGACGAGATGGGGCTGTACAGCGACGACCTCGACCGGATCGGGATGCTCTCGTACGACGCCTGGCGCGCCTCGCGGCTGGTGGTGGACACCGGCATGCACGCGCTGGGCTGGTCACGCGGCCAGGCGATCGAGTTCATGACCTCGCACACCGCCCTGGGGCTCAACAACATCGCCAACGAGGTGGACCGATACATCGGCTGGCCCGGACAGGCCCTGGCCTACAAGATCGGCCAGCTCGAGATCCGGCGCCTCCGGACCGAGGCCGAGGCCGCGCTGGGCGCCTCGTTCGACATTCGCCGATTCCACGACGCGGTCCTTGGCCACGGCGCACTGCCGCTCGCGGTGCTGCGCGAGTCGGTTGCACGCGACCTTGGGCTTGTGCCGCCGGAGTAGAGTCTCCACACCGCCATCACATACCGATCGGGAGGCACGCGTGACTCGACGATTCTGGCTGGCACTCCTCCTCGCGGCCTCGTTCGTCATCGGCCTGGTGCCGGTTGCCGCGGCGGCCACGCCACCGCTTCCCAGCTCGATCGCCGCGGTCGGTGATTCGATCACGCAGGCAGCCAGCACCGGCGGGAGCCTCGGCGCCGATTACCCCCAGAACTCCTGGTCGACCGGCACGAACAGCACCGTCAACAGCCACTACCTGCGCCTCCTCGCGCTGAACTCCGCGATCAGCGGACAGAACTACAACCGCTCCGTCTCCGGGGCGAAGATGGCCGATCTCAACGGCCAGATGCAGAACGTGGTCGGACTGCAGCCGGACTACCTGACGGTCCTCATCGGCGGGAACGACGTGTGCACCGACACGGCTGGGGCGATGACATCGGTCAGTGCCTTCCGATCGCAGTTCGAGACCGCGATGGCGACCCTCAGCGCCGGCTCGCCGAACACCAATGTCTACGTCAGCAGCATCCCCAACGTCTACCACCTCTGGGAGCTGTTCAAGGGGAACTGGTGGGCTCGCTTCATCTGGTCGGCCGGCAACATCTGCCAGTCGCTGCTGGCCAACCCGACCTCGACCACCCAGACCGATGTCGCCCGCCGCGCGACGGTTGCGCAGCGCAACGTGGACTACAACACGCAGCTCGCCGAGGTCTGCGCGGCTTACGTCAACTGCCGATGGGACGGCAACGCCGCCTACAACACCGTCTTCACCACGTCCGACGCGAGCGGCGACTACTTCCACCCCTCGATCTCCGGCCAGGCCAAGCTCGCCGCCGTCTCCTGGGCGGCCAGCTACTGGCCGAACGGCGCACCTCCGCTCAACCAGCCACCGACCGCGGCCTTCAGCTACTCGTGCACGCAGCTCGCGTGCTCGTTCGACGGAGGCGGCTCGACCGA
>DASSIB010000017.1:0-7569 GCA_035692365.1 Candidatus Limnocylindria bacterium
GGACGCGGTCGCGAACTTCGCCGATGCCGCCCCCGACCTGGTGGTGCTCGACGTGCGGCTGCCGGGGATCGACGGCTTCGAGGTGCTGCGCCGCCTGCGCCGCGAGACGAGGGCGCCGGTGATCTTCCTCACCGCGCGCGCTGACGAGGTCGACAAGGTGGTCGGCCTGGAGATCGGCGCCGATGACTACCTCGTCAAGCCGTTCAGCGTCCGCGAGCTGGTGAGCCGCATCAAGGCGCTCCTGCGCCGCGCGTACGGTGAGTTGGCCGACACCCAGACGGGCCGCACGCTCCGCCGCGGGGACCTGGTGATCGACCTCGAGCGCCGGCGCGTGACGCGCGGCAGCGAGCGCATCAGCCTCACCACCACCGAGTTCGACCTGCTGCGTCACATGGCCACCAAGCCGGGGCGTGTCTACACCAGAACGCAGCTGCTCGAGCTGGTGCGGGACTACGAGGCGCTGGAGGCCGATGAGCGAACGATCAACGTCCACATCAGCCACATTCGCGACAAGATCGAGCAGGACCCCGCCCAGCCCCGCTACATCAAGACGGTAAGGGGCGTCGGGTATGCATTCAGCGAGGACTGACCCCGCGTCGTCCGCCGAGGCGCCGACCCCGAGCCCGCCCGGCCTGATGCAGCGCCTCAACGTGCGCCTCGTGATCGCGCTGGCGAGCGTGGCGCTGGTTGCCCTGGTGGTCTCGGGGGCGACTCTGAACCAGATCCTGCCGGGCCTCTTCGTCGGGCAGGCCGAGGAGCGCGCAGAGGTCGCGGCCGCCGCCACCGGCTTCCTCCTGCGGGACACTGCCGCCCGGGCATCCGCAGACGTGCTCGCGACACCCGAGCTGCGGTACACGCAGGTCCTGTTGCCGGTGGCCCAGACGGCTGCCAGGACCCTGGCGCAGGGGACCGTTACCATCTTCAACCCCGACGGCTCGCAGGCAGCGGAGGCTTCGCCGGACGCAGCCACCGATGCGGACCTCCGCTCGCAGGGCCTTCGTCCCGACCCGGAGGTCCGCGATCGAAGCGTGACGCAGAGGCTGGAGCTGCCGGGACCCCAGGACATCACGTACACCATCACCGTGTCCAGGCCCTACACGTCGAGGCTGGCGACGCTCGAGAGCGTCCGTGGGACGCTCATCTTTGCCGGCTTCATCGCACTCGCTGTCTCGATGGTTGTCGGCGTCCTCGCGGCGCGCCGTTTGACGACCCCGCTCGCACGACTCCGCCGCGCCTCGAGCCGCCTGGCACAGGGGCAGCTCGACGAGCGTGCCCCGCGGTCGGACATCGTCGAGATCGACGACCTGGCCCGACAGTTCAACGTGATGGCAGATCGGCTCTCCGAGTCGCTGCGACTGCTGGAGGCGGATCGGGATCGGCTGCGAGCGTTCGTCGCCGACGTGTCGCACGAGCTGCGAACCCCGATCGCCGCGCTCCGCGCCTTCACCGAGCTGCAGCGCGACGGCCATGTCGACGAGGCGACGCGTCGCGAGTTCCTGGACCGCTCGAGCGAGCAGATCAGCCGGCTCGACTGGATGAGCACCAACCTGCTCGATCTCTCGCGCATCGACGCCGGCATCTTCCCGCTGGACATCCGCCTCGGCGACCTGCGCGACCCGATCCGCTCGGTGGTCGAGGCCCACGCAGAGCTTGCCGAGCAGCGCGGCGTCTCGCTGGCCAGCGAGGTTCCACCCGCGCCGGTGATGCTCCCTTTCGACCGGGAGCGGATCGTGCAGCTGCTGACCAACCTGGTCGGGAACGGCCTGAAGTTCACGCCGCGCGGCGGCCAGGTGCGGGTGATGCTCACCGACCAGCCCGAGGGTGCAGTGCTCGAGGTACGCGACTCCGGCCCCGGGATCCTGGCTTCGGAAATGCCCCACGTCTTCGAGCGCTTCTTCCGAGGAACGAACGTCGGCGATGCCCGGGCGTCGGGCAGCGGGCTGGGGCTCGCCATCGCGCGGTCCATCGTCGAGATGCACGGCGGACAGATCGAGGTGGCCAGCGCGATCGGGGAGGGATCGGCGTTCACGGTACGGCTGCCTCGCGTCGCACCGGTCCCGCAAGGTCAATGAAACTTCACCCGTCGCTGCGCACGCTCGCAACGCGGCCGGCGCACGATCGCCGCGACGCCCCGGACCCGGAAGCAGTGAGCACGAAGCACCAATGACCGAACGCGACGAGCACGACGCCCAGCCCGCTCAGCCGGAGATCCTGCGCTACGGGCCTCCGCCGCGCCAGCCGGCGCGACCGACCTGGGACACGCCCGCGTGGAGCGGCGCCGCGCAGCTGCCCGCGCCCCGGGAGCGACGCGGCCTTGGCGTCGTACCGGTCGTCACCATTGCGCTGGTGACGGCGATCGTCTCCGGCTCCCTCTCGGCGGTGGCCGTCGCGAACCTGCTGCGACAGGGAACCGGAAGCGTGACGAACGGGCCGACCGGCAGCTCGGTGGGGCAGGTCCACATCGACGAATCGAGTGCGGTGATCACGGCCGTGGCGCGGGTCATGCCCGCCGTGGTCGTCATCAGGTCCACCAGCAGCGGTGGCGTGCTCGGCGGGGCGAACGGAACCGGCTCCGGCTTCATCTTCGACCCCGATGGCTGGATCCTCACCAACAAGCATGTCGTGGACGGGGCCGACGAGATCACGGTCACGCTGAACGACAGCCGCATCTTCAGCGGCCGCGTGTATGGGATCGATACGCTGACCGACCTCGCGATCGTGAAGATCGACGCCACCGGCCTCCCGATCGCCGACCTCGGATCGAGCGAGGAGCTGGAGCTCGGGCAGCTGGCGATCGCGATCGGCAACCCGCTCGGGAACTTCGAGAACACGGTCACCACCGGCGTCGTCTCGGGGCTTGGCCGCCAGATCCAGGCCGGCGACGCGTCGGGGACCGCATCGGAGCAGCTGAACAACCTGATCCAGACCGATGCCGCCATCAACCCGGGCAACTCCGGCGGGCCGCTGATCAACAGCGCCGGACAGGTGATCGGCATCAACACCGCGGTCAACCAGGATGCCCAGGGGATCGGATTTGCGATCCCGATCAGCATCGCCCGGCCGATCGCGGAGCTGGCGCTGGCCGGCAAGCCGATCGAGCGTCCCTGGATCGGCGTCTACTACAAGCTGGTGGACGCGCAGGTCGCCAAGGACCTCGGCCTGGCGGTCGATCACGGAGTGCTCGTCGACCGACCCGCCAGCGGGGCGCCCGCGGTCTTCGCGGGGAGCCCGGCGGACGAGGCCGGCCTGGTCGAGGGTGACATCGTGGTGGCGGTCGACGGTGACGTGGTCGACCAGGACCACGACCTCTCGACCCGGATCCTGCCGCACGTGCCGGGCGACACCGTCACGCTCAGCGTGGTGCGTGACGGCAGAACCCTCGAGATCGCGGTGACGCTGGGGACCCTTCCGACGACCCCCTAGCGTCGGCGGCGCACCCGCACCTCGGCCGTCTCAAAGGCCCCGGGCAACGGGGCCTTTGGCTTGCGTACGCGGACCTCCACGTCGTCGACCGGGTGGGCGGCCAGCACCGCATCGCCGATCGCGCCGGCCAGCGCCTCGAGCAGGTGGAACGACCGCTCCTCGACGATGCCGCGCGCCAGGTCGAAGAGGGTCGCGTAGTCGACCGTGTCCGCAAGGACATCGGTCCGGGCCGGCGTCGAGAGGTCCAGGCGCAGGACGAGGTCGACCTCGAACAGCTGCGCCGTGGCGCGCTCCTCGGGCGGGACGCCATGGCGACCCATGAACTGCATCCCGCGCAGCGTGATCCGGTCGCTCATCGGTGCCACCTCGCTATTCCGTCCGCCACGCGCACCGTCCTCATGATGGGCTCGACGTCGTGGACGCGCACGATGTCAGCCCCGGCGCCGATCGCCAGAGCGACGCTGGCGGCGGTTCCCTCCAGCCGCTGCTCGGAGGGCAATCCGCCGAGGAGCTCGCCGATCACCCGCTTGCGGCTCGTGCCCACCAGCAGCGGGAGGCCTCCCAGCGCGGCCTTGAGCTCGGCGAGCCGATGCAGCAGCTCGATGGAGTGGGGAGGCGTCTTCCCGAAGCCGATCCCCGGGTCGACGATCAACCGCTCGCGCGGCACGCCCGCCGCGACCGCGTCGTCGATCGCGCCACGAAGCCACGAGACAACCTCGTCGAAGAGGCCGCCGGGATACTCGGCAAGCTCCTTGTTGTGCATCAGCACGAGGTGCGCCCCGCGCTCGGCGGCGGCGGCCACGGTGTCCGGGTCGCGCCTCCCTGCCCAGACGTCGTTGACGATGGTCGCGCCCGCGTCGAGCGCCAGCCGCGCAACCGAGCCCTTGGTGGTGTCGATGCTGACCCGAGCCCGATCGCCGAACGCCTCGGCCAGCGCGGCGACGACCGGCACCGCCAGCGCGGCCTCCTCCTCCGCCGTCACCGCCGGATGCTCGCCGTAGAACTGCGCCGGCCGCGACGACTCGGCGCCGACGTCGAGCAGCTGCGCTCCCGCGGCGACGAAGCCGCGCGCCTGGTCGAGCGCCGCGGCCACGATCTCGGCCTCGCTGCGACCCGGCGTGGCGATGCCGTCGCCGCTGAACGAGTCAGCGGTCACGTTGATGATGCCCATCACCCATGTCCGCTCGCCCCAACGCAGCTCGATCACAGGTCCTCCTCGCCACGGAGGATCCCACGCACGGCGCCGACGAGGTAGAGCGACCCGGCGACTACGATCGGCTGGTCCATAGCCGTCCTCAGTTCCGCCGCCATCGGGAGCGCGGCCGCGGGCGTCGGCGCCGTTCGCCCCCCGCCACCGGTGACGCGACGCCAGCGCGCGAGGAGCTCCTCGGCAGGGATGGCGGTTTCGTCCTCGACCCGCGTGAAGATCGGGCGTGGCTGGAGCGGCGCCAGTGCGCGCATGACGGCAGCTACCCGCTTGCCGCGCGTCGCGCCGAAGACCAGCGGGAAGCGGCGCATCCCGAGCTCATCCAGCGCGCTGGTCAGCGCCCGGGCGCCGGCTGGGTTATGCGCGCCGTCCAGCAGGACCTGGCCGATGGGCGTCTCCCGCAGCAGCTCCAGTCTCCCTGGCCAACGCGCGGCCGCGAACCCGCGGCGAATGGCTTCCTCGTCCAGCCCAAGCCCGACGCCGCGGCGCGCGGCATCCTCGACCAGTGCATCCAGCAGCGCGAGGGCGACCGCGGCGTTGGCGGCCTGGTGACTCCCCAGCAGCCCCACCCTCAGACCCGGCAACGGTCCGCCGGGGCGCGTCGCGTGGATGACGATCCCGTCCCATCCGGCCTCGCGCAGGGTGGCGCCGTACGCCTGCCCCGGCCCCGCTCGCCGCAGGGAGGCACCAACAGCCGCGGAGCGCGCCAGGATCGGGGCAAGTCCGCGCCCCCGCGCCCCGGTGACGGCCAGGTTGCCCGGCTTGATGATCGCGGCCTTCTCCGCGCCGATGGCGGCGAGGGTCGATCCCAGCAGGCGCTCGTGATCGTGCTGGACGTTCGTGATGACCGCCACCCCGGCGTCGAGCACGTTGGTGGCATCGAGGCGCCCGCCGAGGCCCACCTCCACCAGCGCCAGGTCGATCTCCGCATCGGCCAGGTGGGCGAAGGCTGCGGCAGTCAGCGCCTCGAACTCGGTCGGCGGCCCGAGGCGCCCATCGACCCGCTCGATCGCCGGCGCGACTGCCTGCAGCGCCGCGGCGAAGCGCTCGCGGCTGATCGCCTGCCCGTCAGTGGCGATCCGCTCGCGGTAGCTGACCAGGTGGGGCTTCGGCATGGTGCCGATGCGCAGGCCCGCCTCCTGGAGCGCGGATCGCGCCAGGGCGACGACGCTGCCCTTGCCATTGGTGCCGCCGACGAGCGCTCCCCGCAGCCTCCGCTGCGGGTTGCCGAGGTCGTCGAGGATCGCCTCGATCCGCGCCAGGCCGAGGCTGACCCCGAAGCGACCTCGGCTTCGCAGGGCGGCAACTGCCGCCTCGTAGTCCGGCACGACCCGGGTGGTCAGGCCCCTTCGTCCTCGTAGAAGACGCAGTCGTGGTACTGCCCGGTCATGCACAGGTCGCTCACGTAGCTCGAATCGAGGTGGACGCCACCGCGCAGGTCGCATCGGTTCACGACCCCGTCCTGCTTCATCAGCATGCGGAGCACGCCGGGTGAGTCGGTGCCGACCCGGCCCTTTGCGCCATGGGTGAGGTAGAAGTGCGGGCACGAGTGGCGGCGGGGCTTGCTGTAGCCGAGTGGCACGCCGCGCCGCCCGACGTGGACGGTGAGCGGCTCGACGGTGCCGGCGAATCGCTTCTCGGCGATGGCGCAGCGGCCCGGCTCACAGTCGATCTCGTTGTGGCAGCACGCTCTCGCCGGGCCGACGCCGTCGACCGCCCAAAGCTCCCAGCAGGGTCGGCGCAGGATGAAGGCCGGGCAGCGGTAGCGGATGGTGAGGGTGCAGTTCTCGACCTCCCAGCACATCGTGCGGCGCTCGCCGGTCGGCCGCTCCGGCGCGAAGGGGTCGGCCACCTGCCGTCGGTCAGGGCCGGTCCGGCGCTCGGTCTTGATGATCACCGGCTGAGTCTAGCGACTGCACATGCGCGAACGCGCAATTCGACTAGGCGAGAAAGTCGCGAAGTCTCTCCTCCAGCGCCGCCTGCGGCATGTAGCCGACCAGGCGCGCCGCCTCACGGCCGTTCTTGAAGACGATCATGGTCGGGATGCTGAAGATGCTGTAGCGCATCGCCAGCTGCTGGTTCTCGTCGGTGTTCACCTTGGCCGTGGCGATCTTGTCGGCATGCGCTTCCCCGACCGCCTCGACCACGGGCGAGACGAGGCGGCAGGGACCGCACCACGGTGCCCAGAAGTCGACCAGGACCGGCTTCTCCGCGTTGAGGACCTCCGCGTCGAAGGTCGCGTCGTCGACTGTCATTGGGGCTGTCATGTTCGTGTGGTTCGACCTCCAGGTCGGGATGGAGTCGGCGGCGGGGATGCTAGCACCACCGCCCGGGACGGGCCGTCGGCCTACGAGCCGGGTGGTGAAGACGGGGGCAGGGTCGGCTCCGGAGTCGGGCTCGGTGTTGGCACCGGCGTCGGCGATGGGCTCGGCGAAGGCGTCGGTCCCAGGGAGAGGACGAGGTCGACCTGGCTCCCCACGCCGACCGGCACTCCGCTGCTCGGATTCGTGCTGATCACCTCGCCGGCGGGTCGATCCGACGGCTCGCTGGTGACGGCACCCAGCTGCAGGCGGGCCGCCTGAAGGGTGGCGGTCGCCTCGGTCCGGGTCTGGCCGATCAGTACCGGCACGATCACCTGTTCGGTGCCCGAGCTGACCCAGACTCGAATCGAGTCGCCCCGTTCGTAGGGCGTGCCTGCCTCCGGATCCGTCCGGATGACGTCGTCGACCGGGACGGTGTCGCTCGGCTCGGGCGGCTGCTCGTCGAGGACCAGCCCGAGGCGCTCCGCGTCGGCGCGGACCCCGGCGATCGGGTCGCCGACCCAGTTCGGCACGGTCAAGCCCGTCGCCGTTGGGGTGGGAGAGCCACCCGGCCCCAGGCCGCCGAGCACCTGGGCCCCAAGGAAGCCGATGGTGCCGAGCAGGATCACCGCCAGCACG
>DASSIB010000018.1:0-14076 GCA_035692365.1 Candidatus Limnocylindria bacterium
TACGCCGCGCGCCGCAAGCATCCCGTGCACGTCGTCCGGGCTGGTCTCGATCCGGACCAGGATCACCGGATGGCCGGCCGCCTTCGCCTCCTCGGCGCGGTCGGGGTCGAAGATCGCCTGCCCCGTCGCCGCTCCAGGTGACGCGTTCAGGCCCTTGGCCAGGAACCGGTCGGCTGCCTTCGCCTTGGCGGCCTCGTCGAAGCGAGGCAGCAGCAGCTGGACGATCTGCGCCGGCTCGACCCGCCCCAGCGCCTCCTCGCGGGTGAGGATCCCCTCCCCCACCATGTCGACCGCGATCTTCACTGCGGCGGGCGCCGTGCGCTTCGCAGATCGCGTCTGGAGCATGTAGAGCTTCCCGCGCTCGATCGTGAACTCGAGGTCCTGGACGTCGCGGTATTGACGCTCCAGCCGCTCGCCGATCTCGGTGAACTGCGCGTAGACCTCCGGCAGCTCGTCACGCATCTGGCTGATCTTGGCCGGGGTGCGCACCCCGGCCACAACGTCCTCGCCCTGGGCATTGGTCAGGTACTCGCCGTAGAGGACCCGCTCCCCGGTGTTCGGGTCACGGGTGAAGGCCACCCCGGTGCCCGAATCGGCGCCCATGTTGCCGAAGACCATGGTCACTATGTTCACGGCGGTCCCGAGATCGTGCGGGATCCTGTTGAACTCGCGATAGTCGTGCGCCCGCTTGCCGAACCACGAGTCGAAGACGGCGCGGACGGCAAGCTCCAGCTGGCGGTACGGGTCGGTCGGGAAGTCCTCGCCGGTGGCGTCGCGCACGATCGCCCGATAGGCGTCGGCGGCCTCGCGCAGGTCGTCGGCCGTGAGGTCCGTGTCGAGCTTGGCGCCGCGGCGCTCCTTGAGTGCGTCGAACGGCTCGTCGAACGCTTTCGCGGGGATGTCGAGCACGATCCGTCCGAACATGGCCACGAACCGGCGCCAGGCGTCGTAGCCGAAGCGCTCGTTCCCGGTCAGGGCGATGAGCCCGGCCACGGTGTCAGGGTTCAGCCCCAGGTTGAGGACGGTATCCATCATCCCCGGCATGCTGAAGGCCGCCCCGGAACGGACGCTGACCAGCAGCGGGTTGGCCGGATCGCCGAAGCGCTTTCCGGACTCGGCCTCGAGCGCGGTCATGTGCGCGATCACGTCGTCCCACAACCCCGGCGGCAGCTGCTTGCCGGCTGCGTAGTACGCGTTGCACGCCTCGGTCGTGATGGTGAAGCCGGGCGGCACCGGGAGGCCAGCGCTGGTCATCTCGGCGAGCCCGGCGCCCTTGCCGCCGAGCAGCGCGCGCATGCCGGCATTCCCCTCGCGGAAGGTGTAGATCAGCTTCGCGGCGGTCGAGGCCATGCGGCGGTCGAGGCTCCTCCATCCGGGGATCGCGGGGCCATGATTCTACCTGTCGAGACCGATCGTCCGGCCGTCCGCCGGCCTCAGCCCGGCCTTCGGCTCGGGAGGCGCCGGCGGCCCGGCTGCCGGTAGCGGACCTCGAGCAGCGGCCACAGGTCGTTGAGGAGGATCCGGTAATCGCCGCGGACCAGCGCCGCGCGAAGCCGTCCGGTGCGGATCAGGCGCCGGACGTGCTCGGGATGGAAGCCGAGGATGATCGCCGCCTGGTGGGTGCCGACCACCAGCGCCTCCGGATCGACCTCAGCGGAGGCGTCCATGCCGGCCATCGCCACAGCCATTGCCTTGGCGCGGTCCGCGGTCAGCGCGACGGCCTCCGGCTCGGGGCGTCGCATCGCGCTCGCCATCGCCGCCGCCAGGCGCTCCCGCAGATCGCCGACCTTCATGCGACCCGCAGCCAGCCGCGTCGCAGCGCGAACGCGAAGACCGATGGCGAAGACGCGAGCAAGCGGCCCAGCCACCCGGCGCGTTGCCGGTACAGCGACCTGGCCTTGGCAAGGACCCGCTCACGGTCGCCCGGCGCTAGCTCCGCGGCCAGGTCGACGAACTGGTCGAAGGCGGCCGCGTCGCGCGCCGCCAGCCAGAGCGCATCACCCATCGCTTCGCGTGCCTCAACATCCCCGGGCCGCAGGCTGGATGCGCGCATGGCGGCGGGGAGTGCTGCCGGATCCCCGGTCCGGACCAGGCCACGGGCGAGCGCCAGCTGGGCATCGAAGCTGCCCGGATCGAGGCGGACCGCGCGGCGTGCCGCCTCCACGCCCTTCTCCGCCTCGGCGGCCTCGATCCGCTCGGCCGCCTCGGCCACCGTCCAGGCCACCTGGCGCGGGTCGCGGCGGGCGAGGCGAGCGTATTCGGCTGCCGCATCGGCATGCTCACCGCGCCGCGACTGGATCTCGGCCAGCAGCTCGCGGTAGCGGACCTCGTCGGGATCGAGCCGGACCGCATCCATCGCGTCGGACTCCGCCTCCTCGAGCCTGCCGAGGGCCAGCAACGCCCGTGACCGGGCCGCGTGGGCCGCATCGTCGCCGGGTCGTTCCGCGAGGATCACATCACTCCGGCGGACGGTCTCGCGCAGCTCCGCGACCTCGTCCATCGGCTCAGCCCTCGGCCGGGGGCTCGCGCCGGGTGCCCTCCCAGGCAGCGCCGGCGACCAGCGACGCGAGGCGATCCGGGAGTGCCGTCATCGCCACCCGCTCCTGGGTCATCGAGTCTCGCTCGCGGATCGTCGCGGCCCCGTCGTCGAGGGTCTCGACGTCGACCGTCACGCAGAACGGGGTGCCGATCTCGTCCTGGCGGCGGTAGAGCTTGCCGATGCTGGCCGTGTCGTCGTACGCCGCCGCCATGCGCGCCTTCAGGTCGGCGGTGAGGCGCTGGCCGAGCTCGACGAGCTCCGGCCGGTTGCGGAGCAGCGGCATGACGGCGACCTTGATGGGCGCGAGCGACGGACGCAGGTGCAGCACGACGCGCTTCTCGCCCTCGACCTGCTGCTCCTCGTACCCGTCCAGGAGGACGGTCAGCACCGCCCGATCGACGCCCATCGCCGGCTCGATCACGAAGGGCGTGACGTGCTCCCCGCTGGCCTCGTCGAAGAGTGACAACGACTTGCCGGAGCCGGCCGCGTGCGCCTTCAGGTCGTAATCGGTCCGGTCCGCGACACCCTCCAGCTCGGACCAGCCCATCGGAAATTCGTACTCGATGTCGGTCGTCTGGCGACTGTAGTGCGACAGCTCGTCCGCGTCGTGCGGCCGCAGCCGGAGCCGCTCCGGCGTGATCCCCATCACATCGGTCCACCAGCGCAGGCGTTCGGTGACCCAGTAGCCGAACCACTCCTCCTCCTGCGAGGGGTGCACGAAGTACTCCATCTCCATCTGCTCGAACTCGCGGTCGCGGAAGATGAAGTTGCCCGGCGTGATCTCGTTGCGGAAGCTCTTCCCGATCTGAGCGATCCCGAATGGCAGCTTCTTGCGCGCCGTGGTTGCCACGTTGGCGACGTTCACGAAGATCCCCTGTGCGGTCTCGGGGCGGAGGTAGGCGACCGATGCCGACTCCTCGACCGGGCCAACGTGCGTGCTGAACATGAGGTTGAACTGCCGCGCCTCGGTGAGGGTGCCGCGGTTGCCGCAGTTCGGGCAGGCGATCTCCGACGGAGGGCCCTTCAGGTCATCCGCGCGGAAGCGGAGCTTGCAGTTGCGGCAGTCGACCATCGGGTCGCTGAAGCCGGCGACGTGGCCGGAGACCTCCCACACCCGCGGGTTCATGATGATCGCGGCGTCGAGGCCCACGATATCGTCGCGGAGCTGGACCATCTGGCGCCACCACGCCGCCTTCACGTTGTTCTTGAGCTCCACGCCGAGTGGCCCGTAGTCCCAGAATCCGCCCATCCCGCCATAGATCTCGCTCGACGGGAAGACGAACCCGCGGCGCTTGGCGAGGCTGACGATCAGCTCCATGTTCGGGGCAGGCACGGGTCGGTCGATGCTCCTGATCAGCAACAGGTGTTGATGGGCCGATGGATGGGCAACCGAGTCTAGCGCAGGCTTGCGGGCCGCTCAGCCCCAGCCAGGCCAGACGCCGGTGAGTCCCGCGAAGAGGAGGGCGGCGCCGATGAACGCCGCCGCGATGGCCATGTGCCATGTCCAGAGGCGGACGACCATCGGGATGCGCCAGCTGTCGTCCGCGAACGGCGCGACCCGGTCGTGGACGGCGGCCATCGGTGCGATCCAGTCACGGCCGGCCGTAACCGCTTCATGCGCACGAAGCACCGCGAGGCCCGACTCGGCGTGGGCCCGAAGGGCCGGCTCGGTGACCGCCTCCACTTCTGTCTCCACCGCGGCAAGGTCGGTAGGTCGACCCTCGAGCACGTCCAGAAACCACGCGTCGGCCGCCAGCCAGTAGCGCTCGAAGGCGGTGGCGCGCGGGTAGCGGGCAAGCGACTTGCGGGCGCCAGCCAGGTCGCCGGCAAGGACCTGGGTGCTCAGGCGCTGCGGGTAGATCCCCTCATCCTCCGGGTGACGCGCCAGCCACGCCACCGCTTCGATGGGCGTCGTCGGAGGCTTTGCCTCGCCCGTCGCCTCAAAACGGGCGCGAAGTGTGCCGTTGTGCGCGATGGCTGCGACGGAGACGGCCGCGCCGTAATGACCGCCGGTGACCCGCAGCAATGCCAACGCCAGCACCGCGCCGTAGACCAGCAGGAAGACGATGTAGCCGAGCAGCAGGTCGGAGGTGAGCGCCTCCGGAAGCAGCGAGGCACCAAGGGCGAACGTTGCGAGCAGCCCGGCGACCACCGCCGCGAAGGTTGCCTGGCGCGCCCGATACGGGATCTCGGCGTCCGCCACGACGGCGAGTGCCCAGAAGGCCGGCGGCGGCCCCGCGGGCGTGGGCGTCACGGGGCTCGACTCGCGCGCCTCCACCGTCAGATCCTCGCCCGCGGCGAGGGCTGCAGCGGAAACACGCGCCGCAGCAGGGCCCGACCGAGGAGGCCGAGGGTTGCGCCGTAGACGATATGGCCGAGCGCAGAGATCGTGGCGAACTCCTGGTAGAGGCGGATGTCCAGCCAGCCTGGATAGAGGGTGAGCTGGAAGGTCTCCAGGAAGAGCCCCCAGCCGATGCCGGTCAGGAGCGCGCGCCGCAGGGTGGTGGCACCGTCCCGCCCGAACAGGAAGACGTATGCCACGCCGAATGAGGTGCCGTTGAGGAGGTGGAACCCGAGGCCAGCGGCGGTGATCAGCGCGGGGTCGGCGTCGGATCCGACAAGCAGGCTGCCGAAGATCGAGATCACGTGGAACGGGTCGTACGGGCTCGGATCGAGCTGCGAGAGGACCGTCTTCGCGGTGTCGTAGATCACGGTTGCGACGAGGCCGACGCCGATCCCGATCGCGACCGTTCGCAGCATCCACGCGCGACTATCCGGGGACGAGACGACGAGCACCACCACGAACACCGTCACCAGCAGGGCGGTCATGACCAGCAGCGCCAGGCCGAGCGAGACGCCGCCCAGGATGTTGAGCAGGAGCGCCACACCGCTGAAGACGCCGCCGAACGCCAGCAGCGGCCGAAGGCGGCCGGCGAAGCTGAGCCCGTCCTCGTCGGGATCGGGGACGGGCGGCTCGGTCATGGGCAGTGACCTCGATGCGGGTCGTCGATCGATGCCGCATGGTAGCGACGTGATGACGCGTCGGCGGCGCTCGCCGGGTGCAGCTCCGGGCCCCAGTTCCCCGCTACCCTATGCGCGATCATGACGAATCCTTCCGCGACCACGCTGACCGACCGCGATGCCGCGGCCGCTGCCGACCTGCGTTCGACGTTCGGGTTCCTGCGCGATGTCGTCGCCGAGATGGAGCGCTCCGTTCCCTACGCCGCCGCGCTGATGCGATCCAGCGATGGCCTGCGAGTGGACCTGCGCGACGGAGGCCAGACGGCGAACCGGCTCGATCCGCTGGCGGGCGTGGTGCTGACCGCCTCGAATGGCCATCTCCTGGAGGAGATTGCGACCGATCGGACGGACCAGGACTCGGTGCGGACGGCCGCCGCCGAGCTCGTGTCGAGCATTCGCGCCCGCACCACGAACGGCACGAGCCCGACGCTCGACATCGTCCCCGAGGCTCCCGTGGATGCCGATTACGCCACCCCGATGCAGATCGACCCCGCCAGCATGACGCTCGCCGAGAAGCTGACGCGCTACGAGGCGATTCGGCGTGAGCTGCGTGAATCCGATCCGCGGGCGGTGCAGGCGTCGGCGGGCTACGGCGAGACGCTGCAGCAGACGGTCTTCGTCAACCGGGTCGGGATGGTGACTCAGCAGGTGCGCCGCACGACGCTCGCCCTGATCCTCTTCGTGTCGGACGGCCAGCAGCAGCGCTATGACTACTTCGGCCGTGGTGGGACCGGCGGGCTCGAGGTGATCGACGTGCCGCCTGGGACGCTCGCCGAGATGGCGGAGATCGCGGTCGGGCTCCTGACAGCGCGTCCGGTGCCGGCCGGTGTGTACGACATCGTGGCGGACCCGTCGGTGACCGGCACGATCGCGCACGAGGCATTCGGCCACGGCGTCGAGACCGACATGTTCCTCAAGGAGCGGGCCCGCGCCGCCCACTTCGTCGGGCAGCGGGTCGGATCCGAGCTCGTCAACATCATCGACGACGCGACCGTCCCGACCGGATACGGCGGCTACTACATCGACGACGAGGGCCAGCCCGCGTCACCCACCACGATCATCCGAGACGGCGTCTTCCAGCGCGGCCTGACCGACCTGTACTCGGCGACGCGGCTGGGGATCCCGCGCTCCGCCAACGGACGGCGCGAGAGCGTGCACCGCAAGGCCTATGCCCGCATGTCGAACACCTTCTTCGCGCGGGGCACGCACTCGCGTGAGGAGCTGCTCGCGAGCCTCGACGACGGTCTGATGGTGTGTCGCGCGCTGAACGGGATGGAGGACCCGAAGGGCTGGGGGATCCAGATCTGGACCAACTTCGCCCGCGAGTACAAGAACGGGAAGCCGACCGGGGTCCTCTACGCGCCGGTCGCCATGACCGGCTACGTGCCCGACGTCCTGGCGGACGTCTCCATGGTTGCCAACGACTTCGAGATCACTCCCGGCACCTGCGGCAAGGGCTGGAAGGAGCTCGTCCCCAACGGCTCGGGCGGTCCCCACATCCGCACGCGGCTGCGGCTGGCCTGAAGCCGATGGACCAGCGCATCACCGACGCCCTGCACGCGCATCCTGGGATCGACGATTGGACGCTCCGCCTGGAGAGGACGCGGGGCGTGCAGATCTACCTGGTCGGCGCCGACATCGAGAGCGTCCGCCAGGTGACCCGCGAGGCCTACGAGGTCGAGGTCTTCAACGACCACCCGGCGCCCTCGGCCGCGAACGGGCCGGAGGTCGCACGCGGCGGCGCGACCATCCCGCTGGCCCGAGTCGACCTCGACCGCCTGCCACGGATCCTGGACGACGCGGTGACGATGGCCAGCCTCATCAACAACCCGCCCTGGTCGCTCGCCGGCCCCGCCGCGATGCCCGATGTCGCACTTGCTGATCCCCGCCTGGTGGAGGGGGCCGACGCGACCGCCGCGGGTCTCGAGGCGGCCGACCGGATCCGGGACCTCGCGGAGCGCGAGCGAGCCTCGGGGGTCCGGCTCAGCGGCGCCGAGCTGTTCCTCACCTACTACGAGTCGGAGCTCACCAACAGCCAGGGCGCCGAGGCGTCGTCCACCTCGACCCGCATCCTGATGGAGGTGACCCTCCTGGCGCGCGGCACCCAGGACGAGACCGAATACTTCCGGCAGTCGGAGTCGCGGCAGCTTGCCGACCTCGACCTGGAGGAGACGGTGCGCGTCGGGGCGCAGCTCGCCCGGGACAAGCTGGGGGCGGCGGCGCCGCGCACCAGGATCGGCCCGGTGGTGATCTCCGGTGAGGCCCTCAACCAGATGATGGCGGGACAGGTGACCGGGGCGCCCGGCGCCTACATCTTCCAGGCGATGGCCCGCACCGCCTACGAGAACCTGTCGCGCTTCGAGATCGGCGCATCCATCTACGGCGACGTCGAACCCTCCGGCGACCTCGTCACGCTGCGGGCCAACGCGCAGCGGCCCTTCGGCGTGAGCAGCTACCGCTGGGACTCCGACGGCCTCCCGGCGCAGGACCTGCTGGTGATCGAGGATGGCATCCTGCGCGCCCGGCCGGCCACCCTGCGATATGCCCAGTACCTGGGGATCCCGGCGACCGGACGACCGGGCGTGGCCGAGATGGCGGTGGGCACGACTTCTCGCGCGGACCTTCTGGCCGGTGACGGGCCGGTCCTCGAGGTGCTCGACTTCTCGGCGCCCAACGTCGAGGCGCTGAGCGGTGACTTCGGGATGGAGATCCGGGTCGGCTACGAGAACGATCCGTCCGGCAGGCGCGCCATCAGCGGGGGATCCGTCACCGGCAACCTGTTCGAGGCGATGGCCAACGCCCGATTCTCGGCCGAGTCACAGGGCTTCGCGCAGGTCGCCGGCCCGTCGGCGATCCGGTTCGAGTCGCTCCAGGTGGCAGGCGAGGGCTAGGCCGGCGCGGGGATGCCGCGCAGGGCCACCTCGTCCAGGAAGTCGCGACTGCGCAGCTCCCGCTCCAGCACCGCCGAGACGCTCGCGTGCAGGAGGTGCTCGACCTCCCGCTGCGTCGCAGCCGGCACGCGCAGCCTGAGCACCTCGGTGAGCGACGAGCGCTGCAGGTGACGCATCACCTTCAGCGCCGGCCCCGAGATCGGCCGCGCGCCGAGCGCGTCGTGCGAGCACTCCGGCCCGACGACCCCACCTGCCGCCGGGGAATAGGCGTTGCCGTCCGGCTCGATCTCGATCCCGCAATCGAGGCACTGGGCGAGCTCCGGCCGGAATCCCATCGCCTCGAGCAGGTGCAGCTCGAACCAGCGGGCGACGATCTCGCGCGACACCGCGGCCGGCGCGGCGTCGAGCGCGGCCAGCGCCTGGGCGAGCAGCTCGAAGGCCTGGTGCGACTCGGCCGACCCCTCGCAGAATCGATCGGCCAGCTCCACCACGTACCACGCGGCCGCGGTCGAATGGAGGTCGTCGCGCAGGCCGAGGTGCGGGTCCTCCAGCGCGGCCTGGGTGACGACGTCGAAGGTCCGCCCCACCGCCAGCACCAGGTGCACGTCGCTGAAGGGCTCCAATCCCCCGCCGAGGCGGGAGCGCGGCCGGCGGATCCCCTTCGCGATCACGCGCAGCTTGCCGAGCCGCGGCGTCAGGATGGTGAGCACCCGATCGGCCTCGCCGAGGTCCATGCTGCGGAGCACGATCCCCTCGGTCTTGTAGAGGCGGGCCCGGCTCATGGGCCGATGAACCTCGGGTACCCTTGCGGCGTGGACATGACGGCCCAGTTTAACGACCTGCTGGTCGAGATCGAGACGGAGATGCGGTCCGTCATCGCCGAGCGCGACAGCCACGCCCGCCCGCTGTACGAGATGCTCGCCTATCACCTCGGGCTCGACGAGACGGAGGGGCCGCGCGGCAAGCGGCTGCGCCCGCTGCTCGGCCTGCTCGCCTTCAAGTCGCTCGGCGGCGACTATCGCAAGACGCTTCCCGCCGCCGCGGCAGTCGAGCTCGGGCATAACTTCAGCCTCGTCCACGACGACATCGAGGATGCCGATCGGGAGCGGCGCCATCGGCCCACGCTGTGGGCGCTCTGGGGCGTCCCACTCGCCATCAACGCCGGCGACGCGCTCTTCGCGCTGTCCCGGCTGGCGCTCTATCGCCTCATGAAGGACGAGGAGTACGAGCCCCAGAAGCTTCTCGACGTGATGCAGGTCTACGACGAGACCTGCCTGGCGCTGTGCGAGGGCCAGTACCTCGACATCAGCTTCGAGCGTCGCACCGATGTCACCGTCGACGAGTACCTCGAGATGATCTCCAAGAAGACCGCCGCGCTCATCGGCGCCTCGATCGAGACCGGCGCCATGATGGCCAGCGAGGACCCGGCGGTGGTGGAGTCCTACCGCCGCCTGGGACGCGACCTCGGGATGGCCTTCCAGATCGCCGATGACCTGAAGGGCAGCTTCTGGGCGGCCGCCGACTCGGGGAAGTCCGCTGCCGGGGACATCCGCAAGCGCAAGAAGACCTTCCCGGTGGTGTGGGCCATGCAGAACGCCGGCGCGCCGGAGGTCGAGCGGCTGATCGCGATCTACCAGCCGGCGATCCGGGCCACGGATGGCACCACCCCACCCGACGGCGAGTCGCTGTTATCGGATGAGCAGGTCGACGAGGTGCTGGCGATCCTGGAGCGCTCCGGAGCACGCGCCGCCACGGAGCAGGAGGCCCGCCGCTACCGGGACCTGGCCCTTGCCGAGGCGCGGGCGCTCCCCGTGCCGGCGGAGGGGGTGCAGGGGGTCGAAGACCTGCGCATGCTGGTCGAGAGCATGATCAGCGCCTAGTCGGCGTCCATCGTGGCCAGCTCCTCGAGCGCGGATGCCGGCTGGCGCGGCTGGGTCGCGATCACCTTCCCGATGCGCCGCGGCTCAGCGGTTTCGACCGTCAGCGTGACGTCCCGGAACGGGACCACCGCCCCCGGCAGCGGGATGCGCCCCACGCGGTGGACGATGAAGCCGCCAACCGTGTCGTACTCGTCCTCGTCCTCCTCCTCGGTGTCGGAGAGCTCGAACAGGTCGCGCAGATCGTCCATGCTGACTCGACCGTCCACCCGGAAGGCGATCCTCTCGTCGTCGTCGGGCAGCGACTCGACCAGCGGCTCCTCCGTGTCGTATTCATCCTGGATCTCGCCGACGATCTCCTCGACGACGTCCTCCATCGTGATCAGGCCGGCCGTGCCACCGTACTCGTCGACCACGATCGCGATGTGCCGCTTGTCGACGCGCATCTCGTGGAGCAGCTCGTCGACCGGCTTCGTCTCCGGCACGTAGGCGGCGGGGCGCACCAGGGCGCGGATGTCGATCTCGGATGAGGGGGCGGCCCCGGGACGAAGGAACGGCAGCAGGTCCTTCGCGTAGAGGATGCCGACGATGTTGTCGAGGCTCTCCTCGTAGACCGGCACGCGCGAGTGGCCGGCGCGCACGATCATGTCGAGCACCTCTTCGATCGGGTCGTGGACCTCGACCGCGCGGATGCCGATGCGCGGGACCATCACCTGGTGGACCTTCGTCTCCGCCAGCTCGATGACCCCGTGGATCATCTCCTTCTCGTCCTCCTCGATCCCTCCCTGCTCGCTGCCGGTCTCGACCAGCATCTTCAGCTCCTCGGTGGAGAGGTAGCCGGCCTGCGGCCGATCCTTGCCACCCAATGCACGCACCAGCACGTTCGAGATGGTCGAGACGAGCCACACGATCGGTCGCAGCAGGCGATCGAACCAGCCGATGGGGCGCGCGACGAAGAGCGCGAAGCGATCGGGGAAGCTCAATGCCAGCGTCTTCGGCACCAGCTCGCCAACGATGATCGAGGCGAGCGCGATCAGCGCGGTCACGAGCACGAGACTGATGTCCCCGGCGGCGTCACGAATCAGGTCCAGCGGTATGAGGCGCACGAGAGGCTCAAGCGAGCTGGAGAGGGCGACCCCGCCGACCGCCGCGGCCAGGAAGCCGAGGAACGTGATCGCGATCTGGATGGTGGCCAGGAACCGACTCGGATCCGCAGTCAGACGCTGTGCCACTCGCGCGGCCCGGCTCCCCTCGCCGACCAGCTGGTTGAGACGATGCCGCCTGACGGTGATCAGGGCGATCTCGCTGGCGGCGAAGAAGCCGCCGACGAGGATCAGGGCCATGACGATGGCGAGGTCCAGGATCGTGTTTGGTTCAGGCATCGTCGCGCGCTGACGGACCTCCGGGCTGCGGGCTCCGTCGGCGCGTCCCGATCCGTCGCGCCGGCATGCCGACCACGGTCTCCCCGGCTGGCACGTCGCGGGTCACCACCGCGCCGGCCCCGGTGCGGGCGCCCGGCCCGATACTGACCGGCGCGCGCAGCATCGTGTCGACCCCGATGAACGCTCCGTCCCCGATGGTGGTGCGGTGCTTCTCGCTTCCGTCGAAGTTCGCGGTGATCGCCCCCGCGCCGATGTTGACGCCTGCGCCGAGCTCCGCGTCGCCGAGGTAGCTGAAATGATGGATCTGGGTGTCGGCCCCGACCCGCGTCTTCTTGAGCTCGGCAAAGTTGCCGATCCGGCAGCGAGGCCCGATCTCGCACCCAGGCCGCACGTGGCTGTACGGCCCGATCTGCACCTCCTCGGCGACCGTCGACGACTCGACCACGCTGGACCAGACCGTCGTGCGCGCGCCGATGCGGGAGTCGATGATCTGCGACCCGGGACCGATCACCGCTTCAGCGGCGATCGCAGTCCTGCCCGAGAGGACGGTCCACGGCTCGATCCTGGCGTCCTCCCCGATCTCGACCTCGGCATCGATGAAGGTGCTCGACGGGTCGACGATGGTGACCCCGTTGCGCATGTGCCGCTCGGCGATCTCGCTCCGCATGATCCGCTCGGCGGCGGCCAGCCCGGAGCGGTCGTTGATCCCCATCGCCAGCTCGGGCCGCGGGGCGCCCACGACCGCCACCTGCCCCCCGGCGGAGACCGCCATCGCCACGAGGTCGGTCAGGTAGTGCTCGCCCGATCCGGACGCCGGGACGGCGCCGATGTTCGCGCGCAGCCAGCCGGCGTCGAAGGCCCAGGTCCCGGCATTGACCTCGCCCAGCTGGCGTGTCTCGGGGTCCGCATCCTGCTCCTCGACGATGCCGCTCACCGAGCCATCGGCGTCGCGGACGATGCGACCGTACCCCGTGGGATCGGACGGACGCGAGGCCAGCAGAGCGATGCAGGCACCACCCCCGGCCTGCGCGCGCATGAGCTCCTCGAAGAGCGCAGCGGGCACCAGCGGCGCATCGCCCATCGCCACCAGCACCTGCCGGGTCTCGGCCGGAATGTGCTCCAGGCCGATCCGTACGGCGTCGGCGGTCCCCTTCTGTGGCTCCTGTCGGACGGTCGTCACCCGACCGTCGAGCGCGGCCTCGACCTGTTCGGCGCCATGGCCGACGACGACGACCCGCTGCTCGACTCCTGCGTCGGCCAGCGCGGCGAGCACGTGGTCGAGCATCGAGCGTCCGGCCAGCGGGTGGAGAACCTTGGGGAGGCGGGAACGCATGCGCGTCCCCTGTCCGGCGGCCAGCACGACCGCCGCAGTGGGCATCACGATCGTGTTGGCTCCTCCTCGGGGAGAAGCGCCACCATCTCGATCTCGACCAAGGCACCCTTCGGCAGGGCCTTGACCGCGATCGTGGATCGCGCGGGGAAGGGTGCCGAGAGGTGGCGGGCGTAGACCTCGTTGACCGCGGCGAAGTCGTTCATGTCGGTCAGGAAGATCGTCGTCTTCACCACCCGCTCGAGGCTCGAGCCGGCCTCTGCCAGCACCGCTGCAAGGTTGCGCAGCGCGCGATCGGCCTGCGCGGCCACGCCATCCACCATCGCGCCATCGGATGGCTCGGCGCCGACCTGCCCCGACGTGAAGACGAAGCCGCCCGCGCGAACCCCCTGGCTGTAGGGGCCGATCGCAGCGGGGGCGGCGCTGGTGTGGACCTCGGCGCGGACGGTCATGACTCCTCCATCGAGCATCGGCGGTCGATCATCCCATGCCCGGCGCCGGGGCGCCAGCACCCGGTGACGCCTCGTCGAGCTCCACGATCTCGGCCGGCTCCGGACGGAGACGAGTCCTGGTCACCTGCACGCCGGCTCGTCCGAGCGCAGCGGCGATGGCACCTGCGCGCTCAGGGTCATCGGTCAGGGCGAAGATCGTCGATCCCGAGCCGGTCATGCGCGGCTCGCCGCCCGCCTCGGCGACCTTCCGCAGCACGTCCCCGAGCTCGGGACGCAGCCGCATCGCGGGCGCAAGGAGGTCGTTGCCGCCGGCCTCACCGTTCGAACGGTCGCCGGGCCGCAGCTCGGCGAAGACGGCGGCGGTCGACAGCCGGAAGTCCGGAAACGCCAGGATCACGTCCGCCGGCGACGGCGGATCGAGCGGCGCCACCACCTCTCCGATGCCGGTCATTGCCGCGGACGCGACCGCTGCTGCGAAGAACGGCACATCGGCCCCGAGTAGCGCCAGCGAGGCGAGGTCGATGGGCGTCGCCGCGTCCGACGAACCCGCGGCGCGGCGACCGAGGCGCCACGCAGCCGCCGCG
>DASSIB010000019.1:0-4746 GCA_035692365.1 Candidatus Limnocylindria bacterium
GCCCGCAACCTGTCGAACGCGGACATGGTGGTCGAGGCCCCGGTCGAGGGCGACACCACGCGCTTCAGCGGGATCTTCCTGTGCCGCCCGACGGTTGGGCTGACCGGACCGATTCGCAGCGCGCGCTATTACGAGATCGACCTCTGGCAGGACCTCGGGATCCTGCCGGTCGGCTTCGGCGCGAGCAACGGAGCGCTCTCGCGATTCGCGGCGGCGGGGATGCCCTACGTCAACGGGATCACCGGCTCCTGGCCGTGGTTCCGACGCTACGGCACCCATCCCGCGCCACACAACCTGTACGGGGACATGGAGGCGCTGCGCGCCGCGATCGGCGAGGGGGGGCCGATCGATCGGCTGGTTGCCCTCGTGCACCCGCTGCGGCCGCCGTTTACCTTCGAGACGGGGGTTGCGCTGCCGGCCGGACACGCAGTGAACCGCCTGGAGATCCGCACCAACAGCTACTGGCGATTCGGCTGGACCCTGGATCCCGAAGGCGGATGGATCCGAAACGATGCCGGCAAGACGGTCATCGACGAGGTGACGGGGGACCCGCTGACCGCCACCAGCATCATCGTCCAGCGGGTGGAGCAGGAGGTCGTCCTCGGCGATCCTGACCCCGGAGGCAACGCGCGACGCCTCCAGCACCTCGTCGGAGAAGGCGACGGGGTGCTCTACGTCCAGGGGAAGGCGATCGCGCTGCGCTGGTCGCGGCCGACGAGCGCGGATGGCACTCGCTGGACGTACCTCGACAGCGGCGACCCGGTGATCCTCCCGCCCGGCGTGGTCTGGTGGGAGATCATCCCGATCACCGCCTCGGTGACCGAGTCCTAGGAACCGCGCTCGCGTTGGGCGCTTGAAGGGGTCGGGCTCGACAGGAAGGCGTCCATCGCCCGACGGATCTGGTGATCGGGGTCCATGTTGCGGCGCGCCGCGGCGATCTGGCGCCGCACGTCCGCGGGGTCCGGCTCGTCCTCGCCGTGCCCCTCGTGATGCTGCGAGCCGTTGGTCGCGGTGCCGTCGATGGTGAAGGCGGTTGCCGCCGGGGGCGGCTCGACCTCCGCGACGTCCGGGGCCTCGGGCGGGGCGACGGGTGCGGGCACGGGCTCAGCCACCTCGGCGAAGGGTGTGTCGTCCACTATCTCGGGCGCCGCCAGGAGCTTGGCCGGGACGCGACGGGGGCGTGGGTTGCCGCTGATCTGGTTCTTGCCCAGCGACTTGGCCTGGTACATCGCCCGATCGGCGGCGACCATCAGCTCCTCGGTCGACGACCCATCCTCCGGGTGCGAGATGAGGCCGATGCTGACGCTCGTGCGGCCCTGGTCGGTACCCAGGGACTCGCCGATCTGCTCGACGCCCTCACGGATCTTCTCGGCGACGACGTAGGCGCCGATGAACTCCGTCTCGGGCAGCAGCACGAGGAACTCGTCACCACCGTATCGGTAGGCTGAGTCGACGGTGCGGATCGACCCGTTGATGACTCGACCCACCGAGCGCAGGACCTCGTCGCCCCGGAGGTGCCCAAGCGAGTCGTTGATCGCCTTCAGCCCATCGAGGTCGATCATCAGGACGCAGAAGCCGCGACTGCTGCGTCGGGTGCGCTGCACCTCCTGCTCGAGGGTCGGGAAGAGCGCTCCGCGGTTGAAGAGGCCGGTCAGCGGATCGCTCTGCGAGAGCTCCAGCATCCTGGCGCGGACGCGGCGCTCCGAGCTCGCATACACCCCGGCGAGATACGCGAGCAGCCAGACCGAGCCGAGGTTGATCGCCACGGGCAGCAGCCTGGCGGTGGTGGTCAGGCCACCATCGAGCGCCAGCTGCCCGATGTACGCCAGCGAGGCAGCCGCTGTCACCAGCAGCGCCAGCCGGCCCCCCATCGTCAGCGCCGCGGCGACGACCAGGAGGTGGAAGGTGAAGACGAAGGGCGACTCGGCGCCACCGGTGAGCAAGACAAGGCCGGTCGCCAGGACGAGAGCGGCGACGACCTCGAGGCCAACGGTGATCCGGCCGCGCCATCGGCGTGGGAGCATCTCGTGCAGCACGACCACGATCACGACCGCGCCTCCACCCAGGGCGTAGATCGCGGACTGGTTCTCGGGGAATGCGTTGGAGATGCCGACCCCGACCAGCACGAACGCGATGGCGACCCACCACACCACCCGCACCACCGCCTCGTGCGAAGGGGCGAGTGGCGACTCGTTCGGGGCCGATTCAACCCGCGGGGTGGGCGCGGAGGCCGCCTCGGAGGTCCGCTGGCCCCATCCCCGGAGCACGGCCACGAGCGCACCAAGGCCGACAAGCCCGGCAAGCCCGCCAGTCGCGACGATGAAGATCAGTTCTGGTGTCACGTTCCTCATTCAGGCGCCCACATGCCCCGGATGCGCCTGTCATGCCGCTTGCCCGCCCCGGGGTAGTCTAGGGTCTCCAGCGAGATACGCGCAAAGGTACTAACCCCACCGGAACGACCTTCCGTGGCGCCGGAGCACCACGTGGCCGCAAGGTACCAACGCGTTCTTGCTACGATGGGGCACCGCCATACGACGCACAGTTCGCTTCGAGGTGCCCACGACGCATCGGCCGCAGCCACGGAACGCCGGCCTGGCAGCCTTCTTCTCGTTCCTCTTCCCCGGACTCGGACAGGAATACGTCGGCGCTCGGCGCGCGGCGGTCACCTTCGCCGCCCCGGTGCTCCTGCTCGTGCTCGCCCTCCTCGCCGCGAGGCTGCTCCTCGTCGATCGGCTGCGGAACGACCTCTTCTCCACGGCGTTCCTGACCGCCGCGCTCCTCGTCAACATAGGGCTGCTGGGCTGGCGGCTGCTCGCGATCGGACACGCGGCGCTTGCCGCCCGGCCCGCGATCCTCGACCGGAGCACGCCCCGCCGCACCGGCTCCGTCCTCCTCATCGGAGTCGTGCTGGCGGCGACGGTCGGGATGCACGCATTTGCCGGCGCGGTCCTGGTTGGCCTGAACAGCACGCTGGGAGACGTCTTCGGCGGGGAGGTCCCGGGAGCCTCGGGCGGCCCGGGACCGGGGCCGGTCAACAAGCCCGACTACCGCTGGGACGGGACGGAGCGGGTGAGCTTCCTCCTGCTCGGAATTGACTCCGGCGTGGGACGGGAGGATGCCCTGACCGACACGATCCTGGTGGTCAGCATCGACCCGGTGGCCCGCACGGCGGTGATGGTCTCCGTGCCGCGCGACACCGGGTACGTGCCACTGCCGGATCGGAGCATCTACCCCGACGGGCTCTACCCGCGGAAGATCAACGAGCTCTCGACGGAGGCGAGCTCGTCGCCCGCGACTTGGTGTCCCGATATGCCCTCCGGCGTCACGGGCGCTTGCGGCCTGCGCTCGCTCGAGCGTGCGATCGGCCTCTACCTGGGGATCCCGATTCAGTACTACGCCACGGTCGACCTGCAGGGATTCGTCGACCTGATCGACGCCGTCGGCGGGTTGAACCTGTGCCTCGACGGCCGGATGATCGACGCCGAATACGGCGGCCCCACCTGGGACGGGGTCGGACTCGAGCTGCCGGCCGGGTGCCATCACTACGACGGAGTCCATGCGCTCGCCTATGCGCGGAGTCGCCAGGGCTGGATCGAGCTCCCCGATGGTACCCGTGAGACCCAGAACGACTTCAAGCGAGCGGAACGCCAGCAGACCCTCCTGCTGGAGCTGCGACGGAAGTTCGCGCAGGCAGACCTGATCTTCGCGCTGCCGGCCATGCTGGAGGCGATCGGGCGCACGGTCGCGACAGACTTTCCCCGCTCGCTGGCCGGGGACCTCGCCAGCCTGCTGCCGCTGGTGACCGGGCCTGACATCGAGCGGGTCGTGCTGTCGTGGCCCGATTTCGTGGACCTGCCGATCGAGCCGCTGGTGAACTACCTGCTGATCCCGAGACGAGAGGACGTGCGAGCAGAGATGGAGCGCCTCTTCGGCCCGGAATTGGAGGGCTGGTATCTCGGCAGCACTGCCGATGGACCGGTCGACGGACCATGAGGAGCCGGAAGCTGCAGAGAAACGAGAAGCCGCGGCTGCTGCTTCTTTCGATGTACCCGCTCAACCGAGGCCTCTGGGGTGCCACCACGCGTATCACGCAGCTACGGGATGCGCTTGCGCGGCGGGTCGAGCTCGACGTCGTGTCGGGCACACCCGCCGGCCGGGCACTCCAGATGGCCCGCTATGTCGCTGGCGGAAGACTGAGCGGCCTGGCGGGCATCTACGTCGAAAACGCGACCAGCCTGCCGCGCCCGGCCGATCTGGCGTTCCTCGCGACCGCCCGCGCGCACCGGATCCCGGTCCTGACCTACTTGCGCGACGCGCAACAGCTCTTTGAGGAGTACTACCCGGTCGGCTCGCTGAAACGACGCGCATCTCGCGCATTGTTTCTGCCAGCCACTCGCGCGTTGATGCGCCTCTCCACCACCGTGGCGTTCCCTTCGCGCGGGCTCGCCACCGCGATCCTGCAAGACGAGCGAAGGGCAGCCGCGGCCCACCTGCTGCCGCCCGGAGCGCGGATGGCCGACGCACCGCCGGTCGACCCCGCGGCGCGCAGCCTCCTCTTCGTGGGTGGCCTCCGGTACCCCGCTCATGGCGGCCCGATCCTTCGTGCAGCGGTCGAGAGTGTTCGCGCGCAGGGCATCGAGACGAAGCTCATCTGCGTATCCCGGCCTGGCGAGGAGCCCCCTGATGCCGCGCCGGACTGGATGCGGGTGGTCCGGGCCGAGGGGCCGCAGATCGACGCCCTCCTGC
>DASSIB010000020.1:0-12357 GCA_035692365.1 Candidatus Limnocylindria bacterium
GGGCACTCCGACCACCAGCTCGGCCTGACGATCGACTTCATGTCGAAAGGCGGCGGCAGCGCGCTCGAGGGCGACTGGGCGACGACCCCGGCCGGGGCGTGGATGGCGGAGAACGCCTGGAGGTACGGGTGGGTGTTGCCCTATCCGCGGGGCGAGGGGGGCGCCCTCTTCTCCAACGTCACCTGCTTCCACTACGAGCCGTGGCACTGGCGCTACCTGGGGCGCGAGATGGCCGCGAAGGTCCATGAGTCGGGACTGACCATCCGGGAATACCTCTGGACCAACTTCACGATGGTCGACCCGATAACAGGCGAGGCCATTCCGACCGCGACGCCAACCCCTTCGCCCAGCCCGACCCCATCGCCCAGCCCGACCCCGGCGCAGACGACGGTGGCAACGCCTTCACCATCCGCGGCCCCGACCGTCGAGCCGCAGCCAACCAGCACCTGGTTCGGTCTCGATCCGCCCGTGGTCCTCGCCGGCCTCATCGTCATCGTGCTGGCGTCGGCTGGGCTCGTCGCCTGGCGCGGCCTCGCACGGCGCTAGCTCCGTCGCCAGCCGATTGTGATCGGCAGGTTTGCGATGCGCCCGATATGCCGCCGGACTGCCCTGATACGCGCCAGCGCCCTCGTGAACTGCTATCCTTGCGGTGGCTCGAAGGAGCTCGAACATCTAGTGATCCGGTTTGTGTTTTGCATGGGCTGGAGCAACTCGTGATCGGGTTCCTTCGGGCTTCTTTCATGCCCGCCGCCGAGCGCGGATCGAGGCTGCCAGCGGCTAGCATGCGGCGATGAGCAAGGGCCGGCTCGAGGCGTTCAGCGACGGCGTGATCGCCATCATCATCACGATCATGGTCCTCGAGCTGCGACCGCCGCACGGCGCCAGCCTCGAGAACCTTCAGCCGCTGATCCCGACCTTCCTGAGCTACCTGCTCAGCTTCGCGCTGCTCGGCACCTACTGGAACAACCACCATCACCTGCTGCAGGCGGCAAAGCTCATCGACGCGCGATGCCTGTGGGCCAACCTGCACCTGCTCTTCTGGCTCTCCCTCATCCCGTTCGGAACGGCGTGGGTGGGCGATACGACGTTCGCCCCGACGCCGGTCGCGGCCTACGGAGCGGTGCTCCTCCTGGCGGGCTTCGCCTACTACGTCCTGGTCCGCATGCTGATCAGCGCGCATGGACAGCCGCCGGCCCTCGCCGAGGCGGTCGGACGGGACATCAAGGGGAAGATCTCGCCGATCCTCTTCGCCGTGGCCATCCCTCTCGCCCTGGTCGCTCCGATCGTCTCGATGCTGATCTATGCCGGCGTGGTGGTGATGTGGCTCGTCCCGGATCGGCGCATGGAGCGCGTGATCCGCTCGGACGGTCCCGCGTGACTGACGACCCCGAGCGCCAGGTCTGGCTGGTACGCCACGGCGAGACAGAGTGGTCACGGGACGGACGTCACACGGGTGCTACCGACATCCCGCTCACCGGCGTGGGGCGCGAGCAGGCGAAGCGGCTCGGCGCGCGACTGGCCGATCACCACTTCGCGCTGGTGCTGACGAGCCCCCGATCTCGCGCCAGCGAGACGGCCGCACTCGCTGGATTCGGTGACGTGGCCGTCACCGAGCCGGATCTCGCGGAGTGGGACTACGGGGCGCTCGAGGGGCGCCGCAGCGTCGAGATCGAGGCCGATTACCCGGGGTGGAGCATCTGGACCGGACCGTGGCCGGACGGCGAGACGGTCGAAGAGGTCAGCGCGCGGGCCGATCGGGTCCTGGCACGGTGTCGGGCGTCCGAGGTCGAAGGGGATGCGTTGGTCTTCGGCCATGGACACATGCTCCGCGTCCTGGCCGCCCGCTGGCTCGGCCTGCCCGGTGCCTCCGGCTCGCTCTTCGGTCTGTCGACGGCGACCGTCTCGGTCCTGGGCCTGGACCATGGCCGCCCGATCATCGAGTCCTGGAACGAGGCGTGACCTGGGCCTTTCGCACCAACGCGAGCAGGTTCATCCCCAACCCGAGCGCGAGTGCGCTGCCACCGACCAGCGGGATCCGCCGGCTGATGCGTTCCGGCAGGAAGATGTCGGTGACCGATCCGTCGCGCGCCCCGAGCTCCTCCGCCAGCGGGGTCAGCGGGCAGACCTGGTTGTTGCTGGCGTAGACCGCCGATTCACCCAGCGCGATCAGCAGGGCGGCGGCTGTCCGCGGCCGAGGGCGCTGGCGGATGCCGTCCCAGACCACCACCACGATCTGGGCCGCAACCGCAGCAAAGATCGCCGTGTGGATCGCCTTGATCAGGGCGAGGACTGCCGGGCGCGCCGCCGGCGGCGTGCGCAGTGCCAGCGGCACGGTGATCGCAGTGCTCCAGGACGCCTCCCGCCTGAGGGTAGCCGTCGTCCAGAGCATCTGTCGTCCTCCTTCGGGGCCGATGCGCCCGATGCTCAGGCTGGCCGGCGGGCGGCCAATCCCCCAGTTGCATTCGGCCCGATTCCCCCGGGCCATTTGAACGATTGCCGATGGTGTCGCGGCGCGTGGTAGCCTTCCGCCGCTCGCCCACATCGGCCTCTCGAGGATCTGCGCCTTGCCCCGTATCGCGATCGATCGCCACACGCTGCCGAACGGCCTGCGCGTCATCCTGTCGCGCGACGATCGCGCACCGATCGTGGCCGTGAACCTGTGGTACGACGTCGGCAGCCGACACGAGAAGCCGGGCAAAACGGGCTTCGCTCACCTCTTCGAGCACATGATGTTCCAGGGCTCCGCGCACGTCGCCAAGGGCGAGCACTTCGACCTGGTCCAGGGCGCCGGGGGCACGCTGAACGCGTCCACCTGGCTCGATCGGACGAACTACTTCGACACGCTGCCCAGCCACGAGCTGGAGCTGGCCCTCTGGCTCGAGTCCGATCGGCTCGCCAGCCTCCTCCCGGCGATGACCCAGGAGAAGCTGGACAACCAGCGCGACGTGGTCAAGAACGAGCGCCGCTGGTCGGTCGACAACCAGCCGTACGGGACCTGGGACGAGAAGCTGCAGGCGCTGCTCTTCCCGGAGGGACATCCGTATCACCACCCCACCATCGGCTCAATGGAAGACCTCGACGCCGCCTCGCTCGACGACGTGCAGGAGTTCTTCGCCTCCCATTACGCGCCGAACAACGCCGTCCTCACCATCGCGGGCGACTTCGACCCTGGATCGGCACTGGAGATGGTCGAGAAGCACTTTGGGCCGATCGCGGCCAACCCCGCGGTCCCGCCAGCGCCATCAACCGCCGTCGACCCGATCATCGGCGCCGAGGTGCGCGAGGAGGTGCCGGATCGCGTGCCGCTGCCCCGCATCTACGCGGCCTACCGGATGCCGACATTCGGCTCGGCGGGCTTCGACGCGCTCGAGGTGGCGGTCGACCTGCTCGGCTCCGGGCGTGCGTCGCGCCTCTACCGATCGCTCGTCCGCGAGCAGCAGGTCGCGCAGGACGTGACCACCTTCGCCTTCCCGGTCATCGGTGGCGCCGCCATCTTCACCATCTGGGTCACCGCGCGACCCGGGGTCGCGCACGAGACGATGGAGGCCGCGCTGTGGGCCGAGCTCGACCGCCTGACGGCAGATGGCCCGACCGCCGACGAGCTGGAGCGGGTGCGCAACCTGCATGCGGCGGGCGTCGAGTCGAGCCTGGAGCGGATCAGCGAGCGAGCGGACCGGCTCTCGATGTACGCGTGCCTCTTCGACCAGCCAGAGCGCATCAATACTGAAGTGAGCCGCTACGAGGCGGTCGATGCCGAGCGGATCCGCGAGGCGATGGCTGCCAGCCTGCGCCAGGACAACCGCGTGGTCCTCACCTACGTTCCCGCCGAGTCACCCGAGGGCGTGGCATGACCCGCGTCGCAAACCCGCTGCGACCGGTGGCGGGTCTGCCGCGTCCGTATCGGTTCCCGGCGTTCTCCCGCCGGACGCTGGCGAACGGCCTCAACCTGTGGACGATTCCGGTCGCCGGATCGACGCTCGTCAACGTCCACCTCCTCCTCGATGGAGGAGCCGCGGCCGAGGACGAGGCGCGCGGCGGCGTTGCCGCCCTGACCGCGCAGCTGCTCGTGACCGGGACCAGGCGGCTGGATGCCTCGGCCTTCGCGGAGGCGACCGAACGGCTGGGGATCGAGGTCAGCAGCGAGTCGAGCTGGGACTCGGCGCGAGCCGCCTTCCAGTCGCTGCCGCGGCACCTCGACGAGGGGCTTGGCCTGTTGGCCGAGATGATCCGGGAGCCGCGCTTCGACGAGGGCGAGTTCGAACGGCTGAAGGCGGAGCGCCTGGCCGACATCCTGCAGTCCCGCTCGGATCCGGGTCGCCTGGCCGACGAGACCTTCCTGGCGCATGCCTACGCGGCCGATACTCCCTACCGCCGCCTCTCGGCGGGCAGCCCCGAGACGGTCGAGACCCTCTCGCGCGATGACGTGGCCGGCTTCCACGAGACGCACTACCGGCCGGGCCTCGCGCACCTGGTGATCGCCGGCTCATTCGACGAGGAGGCTGTGGCGGCGTCGGTGGAGCGCCACCTGGCGAGCTGGGACGGGATCGGCCCGGGGCACCGCACCATCGTCCCGCACGCCGGCGGCGCGCGACGAATCGTGATCGTGGATCGACCCGAATCGGTCCAGAGCGAGCTGCGGGTGGGGCACATCGGGATCGACCGCTACGACCCTCGCTACTTCCCCGCCATCATCATGTCGACGGTGCTGGGAGGCATGTTCGGGGCGCGCCTCAACCGCCGCCTGCGCGAGGAGCTCGGCTATACGTACGGCGCCCGCAGCGGCTTCGACGCGCGGCGATCGGCAGGCGTATTCACCGCCGCGACGGCGGTGCAGACCGACGTCACCGCGCCGGCCATCGGCGAGCTGGTCGGACTGCTCGAGGCGGCGCGCACCGCGCCGTTCGATGATGCCGAGCTCGCCGAGGCGCGCGACTACCAGGTCGGCATCTTCCCGCTGCGCTTCGAGTCGACGGGCGGGATCGCGGCGGCGATCGAGCCGATCGCGGTCTACGGCCTGGACGAGGATTTCTGGCAGACCTATCGCGACAAGATCGAGGCGGTCACCTCGGCGGGCGCGCACAACGCGGCGATCGAGCTGATCCGGCCTGACGAGCTGCTCATCCTGGCGGTCGGCGACGCGAAGGTGATTCGCGGCGACGTCGAGGCGCTGGGGATCGCCCCGGTCGAGGTCGTCCCCGCTCCCTAGCGACCACGGCGGCGGCGCGCTGGCGGGCACGCTCCAGGCGCACCCGGGCAGCCGAGATGCGGCGCGCCGGATCACCGCGCAGTCGGCGACGGTCGAGAGCCTCGGGGTGGTCGCCGCGGGCGATCGCGGCCAGCATCGCGGAGGCGCGGTCGAGCTGGCCGCCCTCCGTCAGCAGCTGGACCATGCTGAACCAGCGTGCCGGCTCGGTGATTGGCGAGTCCACCGCCCGCTCCAGCAGCTCGGCGGCCCGGCCGGCGTGGCCCGCGCGGAGGTGCGCCATGATCGCGGCCCGGACGTCGGCGAAGGCGGGCGGCATCTCGAGCGCCTCGAGGTAATTGAGCAGCAGCTCGGCCGCCTCGGCCCGATCCTCCGCTCGCCCCTTGCGCACGCGAGCGTCGCGGTACTCGCCGAGCAGCGCGCGCAGCTCGCGATCGACCCACTTGCGCTGCGGGCTGCCGGCCGCGTAGCCCTGCCCGACCGTGCGCAGGACGCCGAGCCCGCGCAGGTACTCCTGCGCGGCGACGTACGCGGGGCGCAGGTCGGCCCGCACCAGGGTCTCGTAGGTGCCGTCCAGCTCGACGAGGCGCTCGAGCGCGCCGAGCCAGTCATCGGTCCGTCCGCGCTCGTGGTAGTAGGCAGCCGCGAAGCGCAGCCAGTAGCGCTCGCGATGCTCCCGCCAATCCTGGCCCTCGATGTGGTTCGACACGATCCAGTCCCGCTGGGCGCCGGGGCCGGCCATGAAGACCTGGGTTGGCACCCGGAAGCCGTGCACGCTGCGGAACTCCGGCGTGTGCCAGGGGGTGCGGGCCGGGCGCGCGGCACGCCGTGACCGCCGCAGCCGCGACGGCTTCTCGTCCGAGCCGAGCGGCCAGGCCAGGGTCGCGGCGCTGCCCCGCTCGAGGGCGTGGTCGTAGTGGAGGCGGCGCACCGGGTCGCGCAGCTCGCTCCAGGCGCGATTCAGGACCGAGGTGCGCCGGGTCGCCAGCGAATCCTCCGCGCTGCGGTCAGGGTGGTGGCGCAGCACCGCCTCCCGGAATGCGGCGCGCAGCTCGGCCACCGACGCCGACGGCTCGGCGCCGAGCACCGCGTAGTAGTCGCGTAGATCGACGCGAGCGTCATCGGCGGGACGATTGGCGGACATCCGATCGAGTCTAGCGTTGCTATGCTGCCGGGCAACATGGCCCATACCTCACGCCCGGGCGCCGCCCGTCCAGGTCACCTCCTGATCATCGGCGGCGCTGAGGAGAAGCTTCGACAGCGACAGATCCTGTCGCGCTTCGCCTCCCTCGCAGGCGGGCCATCCGGGCGGGTGGCGATCATCTCGACGGCGTCGTCCCTGGGCGACGAGGCCACCGAGCTGTATCGGTCCCTCTTCAGTCAGCTCGGCATCCCCGACGTCATCGGCCTGCGACCGATCACCCGGGAAGAGGCGAACGATCCGGCATTGGCGGAACTCCTGGCCGAGACGACAGGGGTCTTCATGACCGGCGGCAACCAGCTCCGACTCTCGAGCGTCATCGGCGGGACCGCGCTGGGGCGGGCGATCGTGGAGCGCCACCGCCACGGCACGATCATCGCCGGGACGAGCGCGGGCGCGTCGGCGATCAGCAGCCACATGGTCGCGTTCGGCACCAGCGGCACCTCGCCGAAGCAGCGGATGACCCAGATGAGCGCCGGCCTGGGGCTGCTGCCCGGGGTCATCATCGACCAGCACTTCGAGCAGCGAAACCGGATCGGGCGGCTCCTGGCGCTGATCGCGCAGTCCCCCGCCCTGATCGGGATGGGGGTCGACGAGGACACCGCCGCCCTGGTGAACCCATCTGGCGTGATGGAGGTGCTTGGCAAGGGCTCGGTCACCATCCTCGACCCGGCCAGGCTCGAGACCGATGCCTACGAGGTCAAGCGCCACAAGCCGATCATGGTCAGCGGCGTGATCCTTCACTCCCTCCCCAGCGGCTACCGCTTCGACCTGCGGCGGCGCCGCCTGCTGACGCCGCTGCGCAGCGTCCCGATGAGCGAGCGGGAGCAGATCGAGCTGATCGCCGCGGGCAACAAGGCGCGGCGCCTCATCCGGCGAGTGGCGGCCGAGGGGGCCGATGACTCCGCCCCGGAGCGCGCCCGCCGGCGAGCGATGCGCGCCCACCGCGACGAGGAGGCGAGCGAGTGACGGCCGAGCGCGCGAAGGCCCGCCAGGCCACGGCGGCGCGGCCCAGCGCAGCCGCCGCCCGACGCAAGGCGGCCGCGCAGGACTCCGCCGGCAAGAAGCCGCGCGGGTCGCTGCGCGTCATCGAGACGCGGGTCTACCGCGGCCCGAACTACTGGAGCTACGACCCGACCATCAAGCTGGTGGTCGACCTCGGCGTGCTGGAGTCGTTCCCGACCAACCTGCTCCCCGGCTTCACCGACGCGCTCCTCTCGATGCTGCCGGGGGTCGGCCTCCACTCCTGCTCGACCGGTCGCACCGGCGGCTTCGCCAAGCGCCTGAAGGACGGCACCTGGGTCGGGCACGTGGCCGAGCACGTCGCCCTCCAGCTGCAGCGCGACGCCGGCACCGAGGTCGGGCGCGGCAAGACCCGCAGCACCGGCGAGCCGGGGCGCTATCACGTCGTCTACTCGTACGCCGAGGAGAGCGTCGGCCTGGCAGCGGGGCGTCTCGCGGTGCGGCTCGTCAACCACCTCGTCGAGCCGGCGAGGGACTTCAACCTGGCCACCGAGTTCGAGCAGCTCGTCCTCCTCGCCGAGCGGGCCGCCTTCGGCCCATCGACCCAGGCCCTTCTCGACGAGGCCAGCCTCCGCGACATCCCCTGGATCCGGCTCAACGAGCAGTCGCTGGTGCAGCTCGGGCACGGGATCCACCAGAAGCGGATCCGCGCCACGATGACCTCGAACACCAGCTCGCTGGGCGTGGACATCGCCTCGGACAAGAAGCTCACCAACAAGCTGCTGGCCGGCACCGGGGTGCCGGTCCCTCGCGCCGACGTCGTACGCGACGCCGACCAGGCGGTGGCCGCCGCGGCCCGCATCGGCTACCCGGTGGCGGTCAAGCCGCTCGACGGAAACCACGGGCGCGGGGTGATCCTCAACCTGACGGACGAGGCCTCGGTCCGCGACGGCTACGCGATCGCGCGGCGCGAGTCGCGAAACGGCGGCGTGGTAGTCGAGAGCTTCCTCACCGGCAACGACTACCGCTGCCTGGTGATCGGTGGCGTGCTGCGGGCGGTGGCGCAGCGGATCCCGGCCCACGTCGATGGCGACGGGAAGCACTCCCTCACCGAGCTGATCGAGACCACGAACGCGGATCCGCGGCGTGGCATCGGGCATGAGAAGGTCCTGACCCGAATCAACGTCGACGAGGAGGCTGTCGCCTACGCGGCGGAGCAGGGATTCGGGCTGACCGACGTCCCGCCGGCCGAGACGCGCGTCTTCCTGAAGCGGACCGGCAACATGAGCACCGGCGGGATCAGCATCGACCGCACCGAGGAGATCCACCCCGAGAACGCGCAGATCGCCGAGCTGGCGGCGCGTGTGGTGGGGCTCGACATCGCCGGGATCGACTTCATCTGCCCCGACATCAGCACCCCGGTGCGCGAGACCGGTGGGGGGATCGTGGAGGTCAACGCCGCGCCCGGGTTCCGGATGCACACCCACCCGACCGAGGGCGAGGCGCAGTACGTCGCCAAGCCGGTGATCGACATGCTCTTCCCACCAGGATCGGCGGCCCGCATCCCGATCGTGTCCATCACCGGCAGCAACGGCAAGACGACGACCGCCCGGATGATTGCCCACATCTTCAAGGGGATGGGGCGCAAGGTCGGGATGACCAGCACCGACGGCATCGTGGTGGACGGCCGCCTCATCCGACGCGGCGACATGAGCGGCCCGAAATCGGCCTCGACCGTGCTCCAGAACCCGAACGTCGAGATGGCGGTCTTCGAGGTCGCCCGCGGAGGGATCCTGCGCGAGGGGCTCGGCTACGACCGCAACGACGTGGCAGTGGTGCTCAACGTGACCGGCGACCACCTGGGCCTCGGCGGCATCACCTCGATGCGTCAGCTGGCCGCGGTGAAGCAGGTCCTGGTCGAGGCCGTCCCCCGCGACGGCACCGCGGTCCTCAACGCCGATGATCCGCTCGTGGCCGCCATGGGTCGCCACTGTTCCGGAGCGGTCATCTACTTCAGCATGGACCCGAACAACGAGATGATCCGCCGCCAGGCGAGCCGCGGGCGGCGGGCGGTGACGGTCGAGCAGGGGCGCAACGGCGACATGATTGTCCTGCGCCAGGGTCGCAAGAACCTGCCGCTGGTGTGGACCCACCTGCTGCCCGCCACGTTCGAGGGGCGCGCGCGGATGAACGTCCAGAACGCGCTGGCCGCGGCCGCAGCGGCGTGGGCGGCCGGAGCGCACCTGCACGACGTGCGCCAGGGCCTGCGCACCTTCACCACCAGCTACTTCATGGCTCCGGGACGCCTCAACATGTTCGAGCTCGACGGCTACCGGGTGATCGTCGACTACGCGCACAACGCGCCCGCCGTCTCGGCCCTCGGCGACTTCGTCGGCCGCCTCACCGAGCCGTCGGCCAGCGGGCGCCGCGCCCTGGTCACCGGGCAGCGAATCGGGGTCATGGCGACCGCCGGGGACCGCCGCGACGAGGACATCGTCGAGCTGGGCAAGATCGCCGCCGCCCACTTCGACACGATCATCGTGCGCGAGGACGCCAACAACCGCGGGCGGCCGCGAGGCGAGACGGCCGAGCTCATTGAGCGTGGCGTGCGCGCCGGCATCGCCGAGGGCGCACGCTGCACGAACGTCGAGACGGTGCTCGACGAGATGGAGGCGACCCGCTACGCGCTGGACATGGGCCACGAGGGAGATGTGGTGGTGGTCTGCGTCGACCACGCCAACGACGTCTGGAAGGAGCTCCAGCGCCGGCAGCACGGTGGCGCATCGGTGGGCGAGGAGCCTTCCCCCACCATCGACAGGCTGGACGACGAGATGGAGGAGATGGTCGCGATCGAGGTCGACGGCTAGGCGTCGACCAGGTGTCGCAGCCGCTCGAAGTCGACCTGCTGGTATCCCTCCCCCTCGAGCCAGCCGAAGACGTCGGCTCGCTCGGCATGCGTCATCACCGCCACCACGTCGCCGCGTCGGGAGCGAGCGGCGAGCCCCTGGAGCGCCGCCAGCTCCGTCGGAAATGCCTCGACCGGACCGACGTAGCCGGCCTCCCGGACGCCGGCCCGCATGATCTCGTTCATCTCGGCCGCCTCGCGACCGCGCAGGTAGTGCGGCTTCTCGCAGATGACGACCTCGTCTGCCCCGCCGCCCGCGAGGAGGCCGAGCCCATAGAGGATCTCGTCGGACCGGTCGCCGGCGGTGCCGATCGCCACGCGGACCTGGCCGCGACCGCGGCGCGCGGAGCGGCCGGCGGCCACGCTCAGCTGGCGGCACACCTCCAGCAGCCCGGCCAGTCCGGCCTCGTTGTGGGCGAAGTCGACCAGCACCAGCAGCCCCTTCCGTTCGAACAGGTTGAGCCGGCCGGGGTTCAGGGCGGTGTCCAGGGCGAAGCTGCGCAGCCCCTTCGCGATCGTGGCATGCGGAATCCCCAGCGCGTCGGCGGCGGCGGCCGCGGCCAGGGCGTTGGCCACGTTGTATTGCGCCAGCCCGGCGAAGGCGACCGGCAGGTCGACGATCCGAACGAGACGCTGCGGGCGCCGCCCGGCGCCGAGCAGCACCAGCCAGCCGCGCTGCACGACGGCGGCCCGCCCGCCGCGGTCGAGGGCCAGCTCGATGCGGGGGTTCTCCGGGTCCATCGTGAACGGGTACCAGTGTCCCTTCGTCTCGCGCCGCATCCGCCAGGCACGTGGGTCATCGGCGTTGAGGACCGCCCAGCCGGATCGCTTCGTGATCCGGGTCACCGCGCCCTTCACCTCGGCCAGCTCGTCGAGCGTATCGATCCCCTGCAGCCCCAGGTGATCGGCCGAGACGTTGGTCACCACCGCGACGTCGTTGGCCGCATAGCCGATCCCGCGCAGCAGGATGCCGCCGCGCGCCGTCTCGAGCACGGCCAGCTGGACGGTGGGCTCGGACAGGATTCGGCCCGCGCCTCCGAAGCCGGTCCAGTCCCCCGCCTCGACCAGCTCGGAGCCGATGTAGATCCCGTCCGAGTTCGTCATCCCCACCCGCATCCCGGCGACGCTGCCGATGTGCGCGATCAGCCGCGTGGTCGTGCTCTTGCCGTTCGTGCCGGTAATCGCCACCACCGGGATCCGCGGCCGCGGCAGGTCGGGCATCGGGCCGGCCGCCACGGCCCTCAGCGCTCGGAGCTCGCGCCGCACCGTGCTGGCGCCGGTGGCGATCCGGGCCGCGGCGTCGGCGATCGCCTGGGAACGGGCCCGGCGGCGCCACTGGAAGGCGATCGCGGCTCGCCGATGGTCGTGCGAGTGGCGCGCCGTGACACGCGGGACGGGGAGGTCGAGGGCCACGTGCAGGCGCCGCAGGGCGAGCGCCGCGGCGGCCGCCACGTCGGCGGCGGCATACGGGGTCTCGGACCCGAATTCGAGCTTGATGGCGGGGCGGTTGAAGAACCGGTTGGGGCCGTCCAGCACGCGCAGCTCGAGCAGCTCGACCTCGGCCTCCGGCCGCGCGTCGTTCGGCATGGCCGGCAGTATACTCACGCGCCGTGACCCTCCCCGACGGCCTGCAGGCCGCTGTCGCCGCCCGCTACGAGCGCTTCCTCGACGACCTCGCGAGCCTCGTCAACGTCGACTGTGGCTCGTACACCCCCTCAGGCGTGAATCAGGTCGCCGATGGGGTGGCCGCCTCGCTGGCCGAGCTGGGAGCGTCGGTGGAGCGGATCACCCATCGGCCGCAGGACGGGGGACGCCAGCTCGGCGACCTCGTCATCGGGCGCTTGGCAGGGGCCGGCCCGCGGCTGCTGCTGATCGGCCACATGGACACCGTCTTCGAGCCCGGGACCGCCGCGGAGCGGCCATTCCGCATCGCCGGCGAGCGCGCCACCGGCCCCGGCGTCAGCGACATGAAGGGCGGCCTGCTCGCCGGCCTCCACGCCCTGGCTGCGCTGCGCGGCATCGACCGACGACCATCGGTCACCTTCGTCGCCAACCCCGACGAGGAGATCGGCTCGCCCTTCAGCA
>DASSIB010000021.1:0-30827 GCA_035692365.1 Candidatus Limnocylindria bacterium
ATCGCCAGCGCAGCGGGCATGCCGGCGGCCCCGGCCAGGTGCAGCACCTGCCAGTCCGGCAGGAGGCGCTCGAGGCTCGCCTCCAGTGCCGCGGTGATCCTCGCGACTGCCTGGGATCCACCGAAGACGAGGAGGAGGCGCTCGCCGGCGGCAACGCCGAACGACGCACGGGCCGCCTCCCGGTCGACGCCGACGAAGGACCGAATCGGGGTACCCGAGACGAAGCTCCGACCGGGAAAGGCGGCGAGGGTTGGCGTGAAGGAGACCGCGACCCGCGTCGCCAGGCGCGCGACCATCGCCGTGGCACGGCCCGGGATCACGTTCCCCTCCCAGAGCAGGCTCGGGATCCCGCGCGCCCGCGCCGCGGCGACCAGCGGGATGGCGAGGTAGCCACCGGTGGTGAAGATCGCCGCCGGACGGAGCCGGCCGAGGAGCCGCCACGCCTGCGGCACCGACGCCGCCAGCCGGAGCGGGTCGAGGACGAGGTGCACATCGGCTCCCGAGCTGCGCAGCGAACGGACCACCAGCTGGTGGTAGGGCAGTTCACCATCGGCGACGAGGCTGCGCTCGAGGCCGCGCGCGCCGCCGATGTAGCTGACCTCAAGCTCGGGCTGCGCGTCGCGCAGTGCCCTTGCGACGGCCAGCGCGGGGTAGATGTGCCCGCCTGTCCCGCCGCCCGACACCGAACACCGCATCAAGCAATGATCCTGTCTGCGTGGTCTCGCGGGAGATCGACAACAGGATGCCGACCGCCACGAGGTTGATGATGAGGGCCGAGCCACCGTAGCTGATGAACGGGAGCGGGATGCCGGTGACCGGCAGGAGCGCGGTGACGACCATCATGTTGATGCAGGCCTGGGCAAGCAGCCAGGTCGTGATCCCGGCTGCCAGCAGGCCGGAGAACGTGTCGGGCGCGGTGATCGCGATCCGGTAGCCCTGGTAGGCGACCATCACGAAGAGGGCGAGCACCGTCAGGGTCCCGACAAGTCCCCACTCCTCGCCGATGATGGCGAAGATGAAGTCGGTCGACGGGGCGGGCAGGTAGAGGTACTTCTGCCGGCTCGCGCCGAGGCCCGCCCCCGTGATCCCGCCCAGGGCGAGCGCCATGAGCGACTGCACGGCGTTGTAGCCGGTGTGGAGCGGGTCGCGGAACGGGTCGAGGAAGCCCTGCATCCGCTGGAGCTGGTACGCCGTCGTCGTGACCATCAGGTACGCGGCTCCCAGGACCGCCGCGCCCACGGCACCGAGGTAGACCAGGTTGGCGCCGGCCATGAAGAAGATCGCCAGCGAGGCCGCGGCATACACGCCGGCGGTGCCGAGGTCCGGTTCCATCGCGATGAGGAGGAAGCCGGGGGCTACCAGGAGGACGAACGGCACGAAGCCGTTCCACAGGCCGCGCGCTTCGGTCCCACGGCGGTCCAGCCAGTGGGCGAGGTAGAGGCAGATCGCCAGCTTGGCCATCTCGGCGGGCTGGAAGCCGCCGATTCCGGGCACGTACAGCCAACGGCGCGAGCCGAAGGCCGATGTCCCGATGCCCGGGATCAGCACGATCGCCAGCAGCACCATCGTCACCACGAAGACCGGGATCGCCGCGTAGCGCAGCAGGCGGAAGTCGATCCGGCTGGCAGCGATCATGAGCACCAGCCCGATCGCCGCCCAGATGCCCTGCTGGATCCCCTGGCTGCCAGGGTCCGCGGTGGAGATGTACGACCGCACGCTCGAGGCCGAGTAGACCATCACCACCCCGATGGCGACCAGTGCGATGACCGCGATCAGGAGCGGGTAGGCCGCCTCGTGCCGCTCCCGGCGGACCCCGGCGCGGGCGGTCCGTCGCGTGGCAGTTGCCGCCATGGCGGTCATCGGTCGGTCTCGTCCGGTTCGGCGTCGAGGCCGCGGACGGCGGCGCGGAAGGCATCGCCGCGAGCGGCGTAGTCGTCAAACATGTCGAACGAGGCGGCCGCCGGGGCCAGCACCACCACGTCGCCGGCCACCGCCCAGGCGGCCGCGGCCGCGACGGCGTCGCGCATCGCGGCGGCGCGCACGATCGGGACGCGGCGGGCGATCAGCTCCTCCAGGCGATCGGCGGTCTCGCCGATCAGGACCACCGCGCGGCAGCGTGCGGCGATCGCATCGGCGAAGGCGACGTAGTCGAGCCCCTTGTCCTTGCCTCCGGCGATGAGGACCACCTTCGCCGGGGCAAAGGCCTCCAGCGCGCCGATGGCGGCCATCGGGATGGTGGCCTGCGAGTCGTTGACCCACACCACGCTCTGCCGCGTCCCCACCCGCTCGAGCCGGTGCGGAACGCCGCCGAAGTCGCGGATTCCGGACGCGATCGCATCGATGGAGGCTCCCGCCAGCGACGCGGCGAGCGCCGCCGCGAGGGCATCGGCCAGGGTGTGGCGCCCCGGGATCGGCACTTCTGCGGCCGCCAGCACCCGCTCCCCGCGGATCGTGAGCCAGCCGTCGTCGAGGCGCGCCGCCAGCCACGCGTCGTCGGCGACCAGCGCGTACCAGGCGATCGAGGCGGCGGGGAGCCGCGCGCCGAGCTCGCGGGAGCCGGGGTCGTCGGCGTTGAGCACGACGTGGCCGTGCCGCACGCTGAGCTCGGCGAGCCGGGCCTTCACCGCGCGGTAGGCCTCCTCGGTGCCGTGCCGGTCGAGGTGATCGGCGCCGATGTTGGTGTAGACGGCGATCTCGGCGCCGCGCGAGATCGTCGGCAGCTGCAGCTCGGAGAGCTCGAGCACCGCCCAGTCCTGCGGGCCGAGGCGCTCGACCTCCTCGATCAGCGGCCGGCCGATGTTGCCCCCCAGCAGGTGCGGGATCCCCGCGGCGTCCATGATCGCGCCGATCAGCGAGGTGGTCGTGGTCTTGCCCTTCGTGCCGGTCACGGCCAGGACCCTCGCCTTCGTCAGGCGCAGGAAGAGCTCCACCTCGCTGACGACCTCGACCCCGCGCCCTATCGCTTCGTTGATGGCTGCCCGCAGCCAGGCATCGGTCGTGGGCATGCTGGGGGAGATGCTCGGGCTCGTGACCAGCAGGTCGGCGCTGCTGATCAGGGCGCGGGCCTCGTCCGCGCTCACGCCGAGCGCCAGCTGCACGGGGCGCCCGCCCAGCGTCTGCACCGCCTCGGCCAGCTCGGCCGGTGCCCGGCGGTCGTAGGCGGCGACCTCGGCGCCGGCATCGGCCAGCAGCCGGGCGACCGCCGTGCCGGAGCGGGCCAGGCCGAGGACCACGGCCCGACGGCCCCGCAGGTCATCGATGGTCGCGATCGGCACGGTCATGGTGGTCATCGGTACCGCTATAGCCCGCGCACGGTGGCGAGGTAGAGGCTGAAGCCGAGGAGGCCGGCGAGCGCGCCGACGATCCAGAAGCGGACCGTGATCTTCTCCTCCGCCCAGCCGATCAGCTCGAAGTGGTGATGGAGCGGCGCCATCCGGAAGATCCGCCTGCCCCGCAGCCGGAACGAGAGCACCTGGAGCACCACGCTCATGATCACCGCGAAGAAGACCGCGCCGATGACGGCCAGCAGCGGCAGCTGGGCGGTGATGGTCGCGACGACCGCCAGCGTGGCGCCCATCGAGAGGGCGCCGGCGTCACCCATCATCAGCTGCGCCGGGTGCACGTTGAACCAGAGGAAGCCCATCAATGCGCCGATGATCAGCGCGCAGAAGATGGCGAGGTTCGGCTGCGACGGCTTCCCGTCGGGCACCGCCACCAGGGCGATGAGCAGGTAGGCCACGAAGGTGAAGATGAGGACCCCGCCGGCCAGCCCGTCCAGGCCATCGGTCAGGTTCACCGCGTTGCTGACGCCGACGATCACGAAGGCCACGAAGAGGACGAAGAGGACGCCCCCGATGATGACCTCGCCGACGAAGGGAACCGGCACCGAGATGAAGGAGATGTTCACGCCGGGGATCGCGAAGTGGCGCTCGATGTAGAAGGCGGCCAGCAGCGCCACCGCCGTCTGCCAGACCAGCTTGAAGCGGCCGCGCACCCCGATGCCGGTATGCACGTTCACGAAGTCGTCGATCGCCCCGAGGATCGCGACGCCGACGAGGGCCAGCATCGGGGTCAGGGTGTAGACGTCCTCGATCCGCATCGCCATGGCCAGGAACATCACCACCACGACCAGGAGCATGCCGCCCATCGTCGGCGTCCCCGCCTTCCCGAAATGGCCCTCCGGGCCGTCGGAGCGGATCTGCTTGCCGAAGCCCAGCCGCTGGAGGAGGCCGATGTAGACCGGGCCCAGGAGCACGACCCCGACGAAGGCAGCCAGCAAGGCGACGACGATGGGCAGCATCGTTAGTGATCCTCCCCCAACTCGCCGGCGAGAGCCGCCACCACCCGGTCGAGCTCGATCCCTCGCGACCCCTTCACCAGCAGCAGGTCGCCGACACCGGGGGCCAGGTCGCGCTCGACCGCCATCACCGCCTCGTCGGCGTCGAGCACGGTGGTGACCCGGCTCAGGCCCGCCGCGCGTGCCCCCTCCGCGATCCACCGGCCGCGCTCACCCACGGTTACCAGCGCGTCGGCAACGCCCGCGGCGGTCGCTCCGATCTCCCGGTGCAGCCGCTCCTCGTCGGGTCCGAGCTCCAGCATGTCGCCGAGGACGGCGTACCGGGCGCGGCCGGGCGGCAGCGGACTTTCGCCCAGGAAATCGAGCGCCGCGGAGACCGAGACCGGCGACGCGTTGTAGGTGTCGTCGATGATCGTCGCGCCGGCGATGGCCTCCACGACGGCCATGCGGTGGCCGGCCCGACTCCCTGCCGCCAGGGCCGCCTCGACCTCGTCGAGGGGCACCCCGAAGTGCTCTCCGACGGTCGCTGCGGCCAGGGCATGCGGGACAAGGTGGCGACCCGGGGTCGCCGAGCGCACCCTCCGCCGTCCCCAGGGCGCCTCGAGGGTGAAGCTGGTGCCGTCGACGCCGTGGGATTCGATCTCGGTGGCGCGCACATCGGCATCGGCTCCCAGGCCAAAGGTGCGCACCGTGGCGGATGTCACGCCTCGCATCGCGAGGACCTTCGCGTCATCGGCGTTGAGCACCGCCAGCCCGTCGGCCGGGAGCGCGGCGGGCAGCTCGGCCTTGCCTCGGGCGATCGCCTCCAGGCTGCCCGCGCGCTCGAGGTGCGTCGGATGCACCGCGAGCACCACGCCGACCTCCGGGCGAGCGATCTGGGCCAGGCGCGCGATCTCGCCCTCCGCGTACATGCTCATCTCGAGGACCGCGACCTGGTGCGAGGGCTCGAGCCGGAGGAGCGTCATCGGCAGGCCGGTCTCGCTGTTCAGGTTCCCCTCGTTACGGAGCACGCGCAGGGTGCCGGCAAGGACGTCGGCCACGATCTCCTTGGCGATCGTCTTCCCGGTCGAGCCCGTGATGCCGACGACCCGGACGCCGGATCGAGCTCGCCACCATGCGGCCATCTCCTGGAGGGCGACGAGTGGGTCGGCGACCTGCAGGACGGCGACGTCCGCGTCGGCCGGAAGCTCGATCGGCCGCTCGACGAGGACGACCGAGGCGCCGGCACGGACCGCATCGGCAGCGAAGCGGTGGCCGTCAGTCCGCTCCCCGCGGAGCGCGACGAAGCAGCAGCCCGGAACGACATGGCGCGAGTCAACCGCGGCGGTAGCGAAGGAGGTGACGCTCGTCGGCCCGATGAGGCGGGCCCCGGTGGCGGCCAGGAGGTCTTCGAGCCGGATTGACGGTGGCACGCTGCTCCCTGCAGAGGGGTCGGCCGAGTCTACCAGCCTCATTGGGCGGCAACCGGCGCGACGATTCGGTCCGGAGCGATGGCCAGGTAGTCGAAGATCTGCGGCGCCAGGTTGCGGAAGACGCTCACCGGGGTCTGGGCCATCTTGTACAGGCCCCAGGTCACCGGGCGATGGATGAGGATCAGCGTCACGAACTGCGGATCGGTGGCGGGCATGATCGAGATGAACGAGGAGTCGATCCAGCCGTGCTGGTAGACGAGGCGGGTCCGCAGCTCGTAGATCGGCTTTCCGTCCGCATCGGTCCCGACCTGCACCTGCTCGGTCTCCGGGCCAGCCACCTCGGCGGTGCCGGTCTTGCCAGCGATCGAGTAGCCCGGGATCCTGGCCGGCTGGGCGCGGCCAATGTCGACCGCCTCGGTGAGCAGCCGCACCATCGTCGTCGCGGTCTCCTCGCGCATGATCCGCTCCCCCTGCTGGACGTCCGTGGCGTGATACACGCCGTCGGGCCCGGTCCAGCCGGCGATCACGTGTGGCGTCACCAGCGTTCCCCCATTGGCGATCGCCGAGTAGGCGGCGACCAGCTGCACGGCGGTCACGCTGAGGCCCTGTCCAAAGGAGTTCTGGGCGGCCGTGAGGTCGCCGCTGGCATTCGGGCCATCGGGATTCCAGACGACGCCGGACGCCTCGGCGGCGATGTCGATCCCGGTCGGCGTCCCGAACCCGAAGCGCTTGAAGGCCTCGTAGAGGCGCTGCCTGCCCAGCAGGAGGCCGATCTTCGCGGCGCCGACGTTGTTCGAGAGGTTCAGCACCTCGCCGGCCGTGATCTCGCCGTGGCCGTACGGAACGGTGTACCGGTCCGCATTCTGGATGCGGATCTTGCCGATGCGCAGGTTGTTGTCGTCCTCGACCGTCGTCCGAAGATCGATCACCCCGGCATCGAGCGCCGCCGCCACGGTGAATGCCTTCATCACCGAGCCTGGCTCGTACTGCCGGCTCACGGCGGGATCGGTGAAGAGGGCGGGATCCGAGCTGCCGTAGGTGTTCGCGTCGAACGATGGGAAGGAGGCCATGGCCATGATCGCGCCGCTGTGCACGTCCATCACCAGGCCGGTGACGCCCTGGGCCAGGTTCTTCTCGTAGGTGCTCCACATCGCCGTCTCGAGGATGTGCTGCAGTCCGGCGTCGAGCGTCAGGCGCAGGTCGGCGCCGTCGACCGGCGGGCGCAGCTCGTAGACGGAGTCGGCGATCCTCCGGCCGATGACGTCCTCCTGGGCGCTCACGGATCCTGGGAGGCCCGCCAGCAGCGCGTCCCCGGCGCCTTCGACGCCGTACTGTCCGGCGCCGTCGACGTTCACGAAGCCGAGCAGCTGCGCTCCCAGGGTCGTCTCAGGCGCGACGCCGCTGATCGGATAGACCCGCTGCGTCTCCGGCAGCATCCCCACCCCCGGGATGTTGAGGGCATCGATCCGCTCGGCCGTCTTCGCGTCGATGCGGCGCCGCAGCCAGACCCAGGGGTCCTTGCTCGTGAGTCGGGCGTGCATCTCGTTGGAGTCCATCCCCAGCACCGCGCCGAGCAGCGTGGCCGCGCTCTCGGGATCGCCCTTCTTGACCGTCGGCGGGATGGCGTACACCGACTGGACCTCGACCGAGGTCGCCAGCAGCACGCCGTTGATGTCGCGGATCTCGCCGCGCTCGGCGGGGATCTCCTCGTTCTGGGCGAGCTGGTTGAGCGCGATCGCCGCGACCCGGTCCCGGTCGATCACCTGCCAGAAGACAAGCCGCCCGCCGACGAGCGTGGCGAGCATGGCCGTGATGATCAGCAGGAACAGGGCGCGGGCACGGCTGTCAGTCCTGGCGAGCACGGCTACTCCGTCGACCGGGCAACTGCCGGCCGAGCTACTTCAGATGGGCTGGGTCAATCGATCTCGTGGCGAAGCGGACGGCGGCTGGATCGACGGGGACCAACCGCAGCTCGCTCTGCGCCCTGTCTGCGACGGTGCTCGGCGAGCGCGCCTCGCCGATCTGGAAGGTGAGCTGCTGCTGCTCGGCGCGAAGCTCCGCCACGCGGGCCTCCAGGGAATCGATCTGGTAGCCGAGCGCGGCGACGTGCGTGGATTGGCTGAGATAGACCAGGCAGAGGCCGGCCGCGGCGGCGATCGAGATCAGCACCGTCGAGATGCTGGTGACCGCTCCGCGGCTGCGAGCCACGCGACGGGCCCGGGGGCGCGATGGTGCGGCGGGACGCGTGCGAGGGCGAGGTCGGCGTCGGACGATGCCGATCCCGGTCGCTGGGCGCGCCCCGACGATGGCCATCTAGGCGGCGCTGGCGCGTGCGTTGAGCTGAATGCTCCAGCCGGGCGTCTCGAGCTCGGGCGCATCATCGGCGTCGTTCAGGCCGTCCTGGTCGAGGACGCCGGGCGCGTCCCATGGCTGGTGCGCTCGGCGCTCGCGCAGGTCGCGCTGCCGGCCGCTGTACATGCGTCTGCGACTCGACTGATGACGGGGGCGTCCACGGCTCACGGTTGACCCTCCTCCAAGTGCCTTCACGCGCCGGCCGGCGCGAGCTTGATGGCGGCCCGCAGTCGTGCGCTGCGAGCTCGGCGGTTCCGACGCACCTCGGCGGCGGTCGGGGTGATGCCCCTCCTGACGATGGGACGGAGCTGTGCGCGATGGCCGCACAGGCAGACGGGCGGGAGCGGCTCCTCGACGCAGTCACGGCTCTCGCGGGCCATGAAGCGCTTGACGATCCGATCCTCGCCGGAGTGGTAGCTGACGACGGCCAGCCGACCGCCGGGGCGCAGCGCGGCGAGCGCGCCGGCCAGCGCGGCGGGCAGCACCTCGAGCTCGCGGTTGACCGCGATGCGGAGCGCCTGGAAGGTTCGCGTGGCCGGATGGATGCGTCCGGCATCGGCGCGGCTGAACGGGACGGCAGCGGCGACCACCTGCGCCAGGTCGGCGGCTGTCATCAGCCGCCCCTCCGCACGCGCCGCCAGGATCGCCGTCGCGATGCGGCCTGCACGGCGTTCTTCACCAAACGTCGCGAGGATTCCGGCGAGCTCTCGCTGCGACGATCGGTCGATGAGGTCGAGGGCCGATAGACCACGATCTTCATCGAATCTCATGTCCGGCGGCGCATCGGCCGCAAAGCTGAATCCGCGTCGTGGATCGGCCAGCTGGTAGCTCGAGAGGCCGAGGTCGAAGAGGACGGCATCGAGCGGGACGAGTCCGGCCTCGTTCGCGACGTCGTAGATCTCCTCGAAGTTGGCCTGGCGCAGCACGACGCGGTCGCCGTACTGCGCCAGCACGCGTTGCGTCTCCAGGATGGCCGCCCGATCGGCGTCGAGGCCGAGCAGGCGGCCATCCGGGGACGAGGCCTCCAAGAGCCGCTCGGCGTGCCCACCGCCGCCGACCGTGCAGTCTGCGATGGAGCTGCCGGGACCCACCGCCAACGAGGCAAGAACCTCGTCGACGAGGACCGGCAGGTGCCCTTCTCCCATTCGCGGTCGCACCTTTCGTGTCGGACGACGGGCCGATCGGCCCGGAGACGCATGAATGGAGGAACAGCGGCGTGCGTCATTCGTCGCGTCCTCAGATCCCGAGATCGGCCAGGTGTTCGGCGAGCGCCTCTGGCTCGTCCTCGATCTTCGAGCGGTACGGCAGCCAGGCCGCCGGCGCCCAGATCTCGAGCCGATTCAGCGCCCCCACCACCACCACTTCCCCATCGGTGAGGCCGGCGTACTCGCGCAGGTAGCCGGGGACCAGGATCCGTCCCTGCTTGTCGAGCTCGACCTCCACCGCACCCGATGACATGAAGCGCGCGAACTCGCGGGCGCGCGGGTTGGTCAGCGGCAGCGCCGAGATCTTGCCGGCGAGCTCATCCCACGCGTCGTGGGGAAAGAGGCCGAGACAGTGGTCGAGCCAGCGTGCCAGCGTGGCCCCCTGCGCCAGGCGCTGCCGGAAGCGCACGGGGACGGCGACGCGACTGCGGTCGTCGAGCGTGTGCCGGAATTCGCCTGTAAGAAACGAGGACTGCATGCGCGCCTACTACCACTGCTCCCCATTTGTCCCCACTTTGGGCCACCGGGCGCCATTGTACAGGGCAGCGAGACGCCGTCAAGGGATTTCTGCATCGAAATGGACCGGACCTTGGTCCTGGGACCCGGTGCTCCGGGTCGAGCGTGGCGGCCTAGACGTCCTCGTCGTTGAGGATGATGTAGCGCTTCTCCCCGTCTGACCCTTCGTACACTGCGCGAATCAGGAACGCCCCGGAGTCACCGTGAACGTACGAGAGGCCGGTGAAGAAGCCGTCGCTGGTGCGCCAGTGCAGGAGGCCGTTGGCCGCCACGATCCGGTCGACTGGCGCCTTCGAGAAGCGGCTGAAGTGGGCGACCTCGGAGCGCAGGATGTTGCCGGCGTCGTCGACCTCGAAGAGCGTGTTCTCGCCCTCCAGCACGGTCACCTCGTACCCCTGGAACTCGTCGCCCGGCTGCGGTGTCGGGTCCGGCTTGGGGGTCTCGGGGAACGGTGTCTGGTTGCTCGGCTCGGGGGTCGGCGTGGGCACCTCGCTGGCCGACGGCAAGGCGCTGACGCTCGGGGCGGCACTGACCGATGGCGACGGGCTGGGGGTTGCGACCACGCCGATGCCCGGCCACTTGAAGACGAGCAGCGCGCCCACCGTCCCCGCCACCGCCAGCAGCATCACCGCCCCGACCAGGACCGCCGCGCCGCGACGACGGCCGCCTCCGCCAGACGCGGCCTGAGCTGGCGGTGGTGGGCGGACCGGTGGGGCCGGCGGCTGGACCGGCGGGAGTGGCCGGCGCAGCGCCTCGAGCTCGTCGGTGGGGATGACCAGGACGCCGCGGAGGTAGCGAGGGCAGTTGCCGTAGCCCCGTCCCAGGCACACCCGCTCCTGCTGCTCGGCCGACAGCTCGACAGGATCACCGAACGCGTAGCACCGATGCTCGCGCGTGAACCCCTCGTGGTACTCGGTCTGCGAGCTGGCGAGGCCCAGGAAGGGGCAGATGTTCGGCGGCCGCTTGGCCAGCTCCTCGAACAGGGCGCGACGGCTCAGCTCTCGATCGGCCGCCTCGCGGCTCTCCCGGCTTCGACGCCCGAACAATGCCTGGCGACCTCGTCTCATGCAGCGTATGACCGTCCAACCGCAATCGAGTGTAGCGCGACGGGCGGTGCGGGCGCGTTACAGGGGCCGTGATGGTACGAACGCGTCATTGAGGTCCCGCCTCCACCAAACCTAGGCTTGCAGACGGCCGGTTCAGCTCAACCCCGGTCACCGAGGGGAAGGTCGACGCATGGCGGTCGAGAAGCTCGAATCCAGCGCGCGGATCCCGATCCCCCGCCAGGGACGCATCCGTCGCTGTCGCGTGCGCCACGTCTCGATCCTGCCTGCCGGCTCCGGGCCACGGGTCCAGGTCGATTGCCTCCTCGGCGGTCTCGACCACCCGCTCCCGCTCGGGACGATGGACGAGGCCCGGGCCATCTGCAACGCGTGCACGGCGACCACGATCTGGCGGGCCGACGAAGACTGACGCTCGGTCAGGCCGCCCCTGACCGCCCCCTCGGCTGGCTTCGCAACATCCTCGGGCGCGGCCATGCGCGGCTTCACCGGCTCCCGCGGGCAGCAGCTCACTCTCAATCCGTGCCTGGGAGAGTCCCTGGAGAGCGGCCTGTAAGCCGAGTTCTGTGCCGGCGCCCTTCGGCGCCGCGACGGCCATCCATCTGAGCGACCTACCCGAGGGCTGAGCGAGCAGCCTGCTGCGGCGCGAACGCCGCCTTGCGCCCTCCTATTCGGTCTTGCTCCGGCTCGAGCTTGCCGCGTTTCACTCCCGCTTGCGCGGGCATCGTCACTGTGGCGCTGGTCCTCGCCTCACGGCGGACGGGCGTTACCCGCGAACCTGCTCTATGGAGCTCGGACTTTCCTCGGACGCCGCCTTTCGACGATCGCGTCCGCGGCCGTCCGGCCGCCTCCAGGGACGCACATTGTACCCGACGGGTTCGTCGGACCGAACGGGCGTTCGAAGGAGGAGCTCAAACGCACTGGTCGCCGGCAGGGTCCACTCCGCGGCGGCAGTGATCGCGGTATGCCAGCCGATCGATGAACCAGCCTCGCCCATCCTTCACCAGGTACAGGAGGATCTCCTGCCCGGCGACCGAATCGTCTTCCGTGCCAGTGAGCTGGATCCACGCTCGAGCGGTGGCGGCGCCTGCGTCGAGGACGTCACCGATGAGCCGCTCCCCGGGCGGAAGGCCGCCCTCGCTCTGCACGCCGAACGTCATCAGCGCCTCGAGCGTTGCCATCGGCGAGTCGTACCTGGCGCCGCCAACGCCGAAGCCCTCGGGCGGGTCCTCAGTGGTCCGCCACGAGGTCGCGGCCACGCTGCCGGGAAACGGCGGGGGCTCGTCAAGGCCATTCCCCGCGGATTCGGCGGGGCCGGCGCAGCCCGCGGACAACGCGATCACGCTCAGCGAGACGACGACGATTCCGATTCGCACCGAGTCACCGTAGCTCGTCGATGGCCACGTTGCTGAGACGGTCGGCGTCCTTGTTGAGCTCTCGCGGGACGTGGCCGACGGTGTAGCCGTCCAGCTGGCCGAGCATCGTCATCACGCTGGCGTGGATCGGCTTGAGGTCGGGGTGCTTGACCCGGTAGCGCCCGCTGATCTGGCGCGCCACCAGCTCCGAGTCCATCCGCAGGTCCACGTGCGTGGCGTCCAGGCGCAGCGCCTCGCGCAGCGCGTCCTCGACGGCGGTCCACTCCGCGTAGTTGTTGGTGCGGACGCCCAGGAAGCGGGCGAGCTCGGCGAGCACCTCGCCGGTCTCGGCGTCGCGCAGAAGTGCGCCGAGCCCTGCGGGGCCGGGATTTCCGCGGGCGGCGCCATCGGTGTAGATGAGGATGCGCCGTTGGGCTGTCGCTGAGCTCACGGGCCGCGGGATTCGATCTGGCGCGTGACCTCCATGATGGCGCGCGTGATGTTGATCCCGCGCGGACAGGCCTCCACGCAGTTGAAGATCGTGCGGCAGCGCCAGACGCCATCGGCATCGGCCATGATCTCCAGCCGCTCCTCGGTGGCGTGATCACGGCTGTCGAAGATGAAGCGATGGGCGTTCACGATCGCGGCCGGCCCGACGTAGTCGGGATTCGCCCAGAAGGACGGGCAGGCGGTGGTGCAGGCGCCACAAAGGATGCACTTGCTCGTGTCGTCGAACCGCTCGCGCTCCTCGGGCGACTGGCGCCGCTCCTTGCCATCGGCTGGCACCTCGTCGTTGACGAGGTACGGCATCACGGAGCGGTACTTCTCCCAGAACCCGTCGAGGTCGATCAGCAGGTCTCTGATGACCCGCGAGCCAGCCACCGGCTCGACGCTGATCTTGTCGCCCGCGTCCTTGACGAGGTACTCGCAGGCGAGCCGGTTGCGGCCGTTGATGAGCATCGCGTCGGAGCCGCAGACCCCGTGACCGCAGGATCGCCGGAAGGTGAGCGAGCCGTCCTGGTACCACTTCACCTGGTGCAGCAGGTCGAGCACCCGGTCGGACGGCTCGGCCGGCACGACGTACTCCTCCCAGTGCGGCTCGGTGTCACGCTCGGGGTCGAAGCGAAGGATGCGCAGCTGGACGTCCATCGGTCAGTAGACCCGCGGCTTCGGTTCGAAGCGGGTGATCGTGGCGGGACGATAGGACAGCCGCGGCGGAGCGCCGTCGGACCAACGGAAGGCGAAGGTGTGCTTCAGCCAGTTGACGTCGTCGCGGTCGGGGTAGTCCTCGCGTGCGTGCGCTCCCCGGCTCTCGGTGCGAGCGATGGCTGACGCCACCGTGGCCTCGGCGCAATCGAGCAGGAAGCCGAGCTCCAGCGCCTCGCCGAGGTCGGTGTTGTAGCGCCTCCCCTTGTCGTCCACGACCAGCCGCTGAGCCCGGACGCGGAGGGCGTCGACCTCGTCCCAGGCCTGGGCGAGGAGCGGCGCCGAGCGATAGACGCTGCACTTGGCGAACATCGTCTCCTGCAGCTCGGCGCGGATGCCGGCCGGGCGCTCGCCCTCGGCGCGGGCAAGCAGCTCATCGATCGCGTCGGCGACCGAGGCCTCGGCACCCGGGTCCGGCTCCGGGACCGGCGCCCGGCGCACCTCCTCTGCCATGGCGATCCCGGCGCGGCGGCCGAAGACGAGGATGTCGAGCAGCGAGTTGGTCCCCAGCCGATTGGCGCCGTGAACGCTGACGCAGGCACACTCCCCCGCCGCGTAGAAGCCGGGCACCTTCGCGCCGGCCTCGTCGGCCAGGACGCGGCCATCGACGTCGGTCGGGATCCCGCCCATCGCGTAGTGGGCGGTCGGCTGGATCGGCACCAGGTCGGTGAGCGGCTCGATGCCGAAGTAGGTGCGGATGAAGCCGCTCATGTCCGGGAGCTTCTCGTTGAGCACCTTGGCGCCGAGGTGCCTCACGTCGAGGTGGACGAAGTCCTTGCCATCGACTCCGCGCCCGGCGGCGATCTCCTGGTAGATGCTGCGGCTCACCACGTCGCGACTGGCGAGGTCCTGCATGGTCGGCGCGTAGCGCTCCATGAAGCGCTCCCCCTTGCCGTTGACCAGGAACCCGCCCTCGCCGCGCATCGCCTCGGAGAGGAGGAAGCCGAGCTTGTACATCCCGGTCGGGTGGAACTGGAAGAACTCCATGTCCTCCAGCGGGAGGCCGCGACGGTAGGTGATCGCCACCCCGTCGCCGGTGAGGGTGTGCGCGTTGCTCGTCACCTTGAACATCTTGCCGAAGCCACCGGTCGCGAAGAGGACCGCCTTCGCCCGGAAGGAGTGGATCTCGCCGGTCGACAGCTGGAGCGCGATGACCCCGTTGACCGGTCCGCCCGCCCCGGCGGGCATCGCCAGGTCGAGCACCTGGTACTCGTCGTAGAAGGCGACGTCGTGCTTGATGCACTGCTGGAAGAGCGTCTGCAGGATGGCATGCCCCGTCCGGTCGGCGGCGTAGCAGGCCCGCCGCACCGGCCCCTCGCCGTAATTGCGCGTATGGCCGCCGAAGCGCCTCTGGTCGATGAGACCTTCCGGCGTGCGGTTGAAGGGCAGCCCGAGATGCTCGAGGTTGATGACGGTGTCCACCGCGTCGCGGCACATCACCTCGGCCGCGTCCTGGTCGACCAGGTAGTCACCGCCCTTGACGGTGTCGAACCAGTGCCACTCCCAGCTGTCCTCCTCGGTGTTGCCGAGCGCCGCGCAGACACCGCCCTGCGCCGCACCGGTGTGCGATCGAGAGGGGTACAGCTTGCTGATGACGCCGATGCGGGCCTCCGGCCCGAGGTTGCGCTTCAGCTCGAGGGCGGCGTACAGGCCGGCGCCTCCGGCGCCGACGACCACCGCATCCAGGTCGTGGGTCCGGGGTCGCGGGCGGCTGCGCTCGGCACGCCGAACGAGGCTCACGAGAAGGGTCCTACGGCGGAGGCGCCGTTGGGATCGAAGGTCGCGATCACGAAGATTCCGAGCAGGAGCCAGATGAAGGTGAGCGCCAGCAGGATGCCGATGAGCAGGCTGCGAAGGCCGCCGCGCTCAACGTAGTCGCTGATGATGATGCGAGCTCCGTTGACACCGTGGACCAGCGCGAGAACGAGCAGCAGCAGGTCGTAGATCCGCCAGAAGGGCGTCCCCCATCGGCTGGTGACGAAGGCGAAGTTGATCTCCTCCCCGGTCAGCTGCACCAGCACGTGCATGATCAGCATGTGCCCCATCGCCAGCACCACCAGCAGGAGGCCGCTGATGCGGGTGAAGTACCACATCCAGCGCTCGAAGCCGGGCTCGGCCGGCCGCGGCGTCGCGGCGCGCGACGGGTTGCGCCGCAGCGGGTCGCCCTGGACTGGCCAGATCCGTCGTCCGATCGCCATCAGCGGCCGTTCCAGGGCGCGTACGGGGTGATCATGATCAGGCCGAGCGGGATCATCGCCGCGAGCGTGCCGACGATGACCGCGTAGGTCATGGGCCGATACCAGCGCGTCGTCGCCGGCCAGAAGTCCATGGCGATGACGCGCAGCCCGTTGAGCGAGTGGTAGACCAGCGCGGCCATCAGGACGATCTCACCGAGGCGCACCGGCAGGTTGCGGAAGAAGGTCTGGGTGAGGTCGTAGACGTCCGGACCGAATGCCAGCGTCGTGTTCTCGACGATGTGCATGAAGAGGTAGACGAGCACGCCGACCCCCGAAAGCCGGTGCCCCAGCCAGGCCAGCTGTGACCAGCTGATCCGATAGCGGAACATGGACCGGTCAGGCGCCCCGCACGCGCTCGGCGACCGCCGCCGCGAACTCGCGGGTACCGGCGCTTCCCCCCAGGTCGTGGGTCGTGGTGCGACCCTCCGCGATGACGGCCCGCACCGCCGACTCGACCCGATCGGCGGCGGCGGTCTCGCCCAGGTGCCGAAGCATGAGCGCCGAGGAGAGGATCAGCGCCGTCGGGTTGGCGCGGTTCTGGCCCGCGTACTTGGGCGCCGAGCCGTGGACCGCCTCGAAGACGGCCGCCGTCTCGCCGATGTTCGAGCCCGGCGCGACGCCCAGCCCACCGACGAGCCCAGCCGCCAGGTCGCTGACGATGTCGCCGTAGAGGTTCGGCAGGACCAGCACGTCGTAGAGCTCCGGCTTCTGGACCAGCTGCATGCACATGTTGTCGACGATCCGGTCCTCGAACTCGATGCGGCCCGCGTACTCGGCCGCCACCTGGCCGCAGCTCTCGAGGAAGAGGCCGTCGGAGAGCTTCATGATGTTGGCCTTGTGCACGGCGGTGACCTTGCGCCGCCCGTTGCGCAGCGCGTACTCGAACGCGTAGCGCGCGATGCGCTGCGACGCGGCGCGGGTGATGATCTTGATGCTCTCGGCCGCGTCGGGGCCGACGCGGTGCTCGACCCCGGCGTAGAGGTCCTCGGTGTTCTCGCGGACGATGATCAGGTCGACGTCGGCGTAGCGCGACTCGACCCCGGCCATGCTGCGGGCGGGCCGGACGTTGGCATACAGCTCGAGTGCTATTCGAAGTCCCACGTTCACGCTGCGGAAGCCGGTTCCGACCGGCGTCGTGATGGGGCCCTTGATGGCCACGCCGTTGCGGCGAATGCTCTCGATCACCCGTTCGGGCAGCGGCGTCCCCTCCGCGGCGATGGTGGCCTCGCCGGCCTGTTGCACCTCCCAGGCGAAGCCGATCCCGGTCGCCTCGAGGACGCCGACGGTCGCCTCACTCAGCTCGGGGCCGATCCCATCGCCGGGGATCAGAGTGACGGTGTAGGTCACGGACTCTTACTCTCCGGTGCGCGCCGGTCACAGCGCCGGCGGTAGGGATCGCAAGTGTAGGCTGATGGGTGACCACCCGTTGTCCCCCCAGGAGGGCTTGTGAAGCTCCAGGAATACCGATCGAAGGAGATCCTCGCCCGCCACGGAGTGCCGGTGGCCGCCGGCGAGACGGCGACCACCCCCGACGGAGCGCGGGAGGCAGCCGCTCGCATCGGGGGGCCCGTGGTCGTGAAGGCCCAGGTGCTGGTGGGGGGCCGCGGCAAGGCCGGGGGCGTCAAGCTGGCAGCCTCACCGGACGAGGCCGCCGCCCGCGCGACAGAGATCCTCGGGCTCGACATCAAGGGGGTCACGGTGCGGACCGTGCTGGTGACGCCGGCCGCCGAGATCGCGAAGGAGTACTACCTCGGCCTGATCCTCGACCGCGGCAGGCAGGCGGTCACGATCATCGCCAGCGCGGACGGCGGGGTGGAGATCGAGGAGACTGCGCGAACGAATCCCGGCGCGATCCTGCGCCTGCCACTCCATCCGCTCATCGGCCTCCAGGAGCACGAGGTGCGCCGCGTCGCATTCTTCCTCGGGCTGCCCGCGGAGCTGCGCAAGGACTTCGGCGCCATTCTGCGCGGGCTGTACGCCGCCTTCATCGAATCGGACGCGGACCTCGCCGAGATCAACCCATTGGTGGTGACGGGCGCGGGCAGGCTGGAGGCCCTCGACGCCAAGATCGTCCTCGACGACTCCGCGCTCTTTCGTCATCCCGAGCTCGAGGCGCTGCGCGACCTCGGTGAGGAGGAGCCGTCCGAGACCGCGGCGCGCGACGCCGGCATCAACTTCATCAAGCTTGACGGCACCATCGGCTGCATGGTCAACGGCGCGGGGCTGGCGATGACGACGATGGACCTCGTGAAGCTCGCGGGCGGCGAGCCGGCGAACTTCCTCGACATTGGCGGCGGCGCCAAGGCCGACCGCGTGGCCGCCGCCTTCCGCATCATCCTGGAGGACCAGAACGTGCGGGCCATCCTCATCAACATCTTCGGTGGCATCACCCGTGGCGACGAGGTCGCCCACGGCATCGTCGAGGCACGGGCCAGCCTGGGACGCCAGGTGCCGATGGTGGTTCGCATCGTCGGCACGAACGCATCGGAGGCGGCCGAGATCCTGCGCGCCGCGAACCTGATCACCGCCGACAGCCTCGACGACGCCGCCCGCAAGGCCGTCGCCGCGGCGGGCGCGCCGGGATGAGCATCCTCGTCGGCGCCGCGACGCGCCTCCTTGTGCAGGGCATCACCGGTCGCGAGGGCGAGTTCCACTCGCGCGCCATGCTCGAGTACGGGACGAACATCGTGGCAGGGGTCACGCCCGGCAAGGGCGGCCAGTCGGCGGTCGATGGGCAGGTGCCCGTCTTCGACACCGTCGCCGATGCGGTGGCCCAGACCGGAGCCGATGCGGCATGCATCTTCGTCCCCGCCCCCTTCGCGCCCGACGCCATGCTCGAGGCGGCCGACGCGGGCATCCCGCTGGTGATCTGCATCACCGAGGGGATTCCCGCCCTCGACATGCTGCGCGTGCAGCACGTGCTTCGCTCGGAAGGGGTGCGGCTCATCGGCCCGAACTGCCCCGGCGCGACGACGGTCGGCGGCGCCAAGGTGGGGATCATCCCCGGCGACATCCATCGGCCCGGACCGGTCGGCCTGGTCAGCCGCTCGGGGACCCTCACCTACGAGGTGGTGCAGGCCATGACCGATGCGGGCGTCGGCCAGACGACGTGCGTCGGAATCGGAGGCGATCCGATCGTCGGGACCAACTTCATCGACGTGCTCGAGATGCTCAACGCCGATCCCGAGACGGAGGCGATCGTCCTGATCGGCGAGATCGGTGGCGACGAGGAGGAGCGGGCCGCGGACTACTGCGCCCGCGAGGTCCGGAAGCCGGTGGCCGCCTTCATCGCCGGGCGGACCGCGCCGCCCGGGCGGCGGATGGGCCATGCCGGCGCGATCATCTCGGGTGGCGCCGGCACCGCCGAGTCGAAGCGGCAGGCGCTGCAGGCGGCCGGGGTGCGGGTCGCCGACTCCCCGTCGCAGATCCCCGCCCTGCTGCGCGAGGCCGGGGTCCGCTAGTCGTCCTCCGGTGCCGTTCCCAACAGCTCCCACAGGACACCGTTCAGCGCGCGGGGATGGATGAACGCCACCTCGCCGTGGGCGCCGGGACGCGGCTCGCGATCGATCAACTCGACCTCCGCCGCCAGCAGGGCGTCGAGGTCGCCGGCCAGGTCGTCGCTGGACAGGCAGACGTGGTGCAGCCCCTCGCCGCGGGTTGCGAGGAAGCGCGCCACTCCGCTCTCCTCGTCGGTGGGCTCCACCAGCTCCACCCTGGCCCCCGCCCCGGATGGCGGCTCGATGAAGCAGAGGCGGACATGCTGGGATGCGAAGACACGCGGCTCGTCGATCGGCTCCCAGCCGAAGAGGGCCCGATAGCGCGGCAGCGCCTCGTCGATCGAGCGCACCACGATCGCGACGTGGTCGATCGGCCCAACCGTCACGGGCGGTACTCCCCCCAGACGCCGCGCAGGGCGGCGCTGATCTCGCCGAGGGTGACCCCCGCCTCGACGCAGGCGCGAATCCGCGGCACGACGTTCTCCGTCCCGGTGGCCGCCGCCTCCAGCGCCGCGGTCGTCTCCGCCACGCGGTCGGCATCGCGGCCGGCTCGCACGGCACGCGTCCGGGCCACCTGCTCGGCCTCTGCCCGCGGGTCGATCACCTGCGCCTGCGGACGCTGCTCGTCGCCATCCTCGGCAAAGGCGTTGACCCCGACGACGATCTGCTCCTCCGACTCGATGGCACGCTGCGCCGCGTACGCCGCGTCGGCGATCGCCGCCTGCTGGTACCCGTCCCCGATGGCGGCCAGCGTCCCGCCGCGACGATCGATCTCCGCCAGCTCGGCCCGGACCCGCTCCTCGATCTCGTCAGTCAGCGACTCGACGTAGTACGACCCACCCAGTGGATCCACCGGGCCGCTCACGCCCGACTCGTAATACAACACCTGTTGCGTACGGAGGGCGAGGCGCGCCGTCGCCGGGGTGGGCAGCCCGAGCGCCTCGTCCGAGGCGTTGGTGTGGAGGCTCTGCGCCCCTCCCAGGATGGCGGCCAGGGCCTGCACGGTGGTGCGGACCACGTTCGTCTCCGGCTGCTGCGCGGTGAGGGTGCTGCCCCCGGTCTGGACGTGGAAGCGCATCGCCATGCTGCGCGGATCGCGGGCGCCGAAGCGATCGCGTGCCACGCTGGCCCACGCCGACCGCGCAGCCCGGAACTTGGCGGCTTCCTCGAAGAGGTCGTTATGGGCGGCGAAGAAGAAGGAGAGCCGCGGCGCGAAGTCGTCGAAGGCCATCCCGGCCGCGATCGCCGCCTCGCAGTAGGCGATCGCGTCGGCGATCGTGAAGGCGACCTCCTGCACGGCAGTCGCTCCCGCCTCCCGCATGTGATACCCGCTGATGCTGATCGTGTTCCAGGCCGGCAGCTCGGCACGGCAGTAGGCGAAGGTGTCGGTGACCAGCCGCATCGAGGGGACGGGGGGATAGATATAGGTACCGCGCGCGATGTACTCCTTGAGGATGTCGTTCTGGATGGTGCCGCGGAGGATGGCGGGATCGATCCCCTGACGGCGGGCAACCGTCTCGTACAGGACCAGCAGGATGGCGGCGGTGGCGTTGATGGTCATGCTGGTGCTCACCGCATCGAGCCGGATCCCTTCGAAGAGCGCCTCCATGTCGGCGATGGTGTCGATCGGCACTCCGACCCGGCCCACCTCCCCCGCCGCCATCGGGTCGTCGCTGTCGTAGCCCATCTGCGTCGGCAGGTCGAAGGCAACAGAGAGGCCCGTCTGGCCGCTCGCCAGGAGGTAGCGGAAGCGACGGTTCGTCTCGGCGGCCGAGCCGAAGCCCGCGTACTGCCGCATCGTCCAGGGACGACCCGCGTACCCGTCGGGATGGATGCCGCGCGTGAAGGGGTATGCGCCGGGCTTGTCGTCGGCGTGACCCGGCCCTCGGTCAGCAGCTCGGTAGACCGGTCGGATCTTGATCCCCGAGGTGGACCGATGCGGAGGCCGGGCGGCGCGCTCGGGGTCGCTCATCGGGGCGATTGTACGAGGCAGGCGCCGCGGCCCACTACTCAATGCGCAGCAGCGGAGCGCCGGCGGCGACCGCTTGTCCCGCGACGACGCCGAGGGCCGCAACGCGCCCGGCCCGCGGCGCGCGAACCTCGTTCTGCATCTTCATCGCCTCGATGGTGAGCAGCGTCGCCCCGGCTGCCACTTCGTCCCCATCCCGGACCGCGAGCGCAACCACCAGCCCGGGGAGTGTCGCCCGGACCTCGATCGGGCCGTCGTGGCGCCGCGAGGCAGACTCGGCATCAGCCAGCACCCGCTCCCGCCAGCTGCGCACCACGACGGGGATGCGACGGCCGCGCAGGGTCACCGTCCAGTCCGTCCCGGCGCCCTCGACGAGGCAGACGATCGACTGCGATCCGTTGTCCAGGCGCACGACGCCGGCATCGGCGTCCAGCCAGGTGAGGGTCCAGCCGGATGCAGGCTCGACCGGAGCCCCATCCACGCTCAGCTCGAGCTCGCTCACGCCGGCGGCCGACGCCCAACGGCCTCGCGCCGGGCAAGCTGCTGCCAGGCGCTGTCGGTGCCATCCCGGCCGCCGGGGGCGGCGGGCAGCTCGCGGGCCGGGCGTTCGCGCGCCTGGCGCGCGACCTCGGCCGCCAGCGAGCGCTCGTCATCGGTGAGGGCGGGGCCGTCCCCCCACTCCGTCTCGATCAGGCTGGTGTCGTATGCACCGCTGACGAAGGCGGGCGCATCGACCAGCCAGCGCAGGAAGGAGAGGTCGGTCTGGAGGCCGCCGATCGCGGTCTCGTCGAGGGCGCGACGGAGGCGCGCGACGGCCGCCGGCCGATCCTCGGCATGCACCATCACTTTGGCGAGCAGCGGGTCGTACTCGACCGGCAGCACCGTGCCGCCGGCGACGCCGGCGTCGACCCGGATCCCCGGCCCGTCCGGCATCCGCCAGGTGCCGATGGCCCCTGAGACCGGGGCGAAGCCGCGGTGGGGATCCTCTGCATAGAGGCGCACCTCGATCGCATGCCCCATCGGGACGTTGGCCAGCACCGATGCCGGCAGCCGCTCCCCCGCCGCAACGCGGATCTGCCAGGCGACCAGGTCGATGCCGGTCACCAGCTCCGTGACCCCGTGCTCGACCTGGAGGCGCGTGTTCATCTCGAGGAAGTAGTGACCGCCATCCGCGTCGACGAGGAACTCCACCGTGGCGGCGTTGTGGAAGGCCACCGTGCCGGCGACCCGCCGGGCACTGTCGGACAGGGCCTCTCGCAGGCCGGGGTCGACCGCCGGCGAGGGCGATTCCTCCACCAGCTTCTGATGGCGCCGTTGGACGCTGCACTCACGCTCGCCGAGGACGGCCAGGTTGCCATGCCGGTCGCCCAGCAGCTGGACCTCGACGTGCCGGGCGGGCGCGATCAGCCGTTCCAGGTAGAGGGTGCCGTCCCCGAACGCCGCCATCGCCTCGCGACCCGCGCCGGGGAGTGCTGCCTCGAGCTCGGCGAGGTCCGCGACCCCGCGCATTCCGCGCCCGCCACCGCCAGCTGCTGCCTTGAGGAGGGCAGGGAAGCCAACCCCGGAGAGGTCGGCCTTCGAGACCGATCCGTCCCCGTCGGCGACCAGTGGCACCAGCAGCCCGGGTACGATGGGGACCCCGGCGGCCGCTACGGACCGACGGGCCGCCAGCTTGTCTCCGAGCGAAGCGAGGGTCTCGGCTGGTGGGCCGACGAAGACGAGCCCCGCCGCCTCGACCGCCCGCGCGAAGGCGGCGTTCTCCGACAGGAAGCCGTAGCCGGGGTGCACCGCCTCCGCGCCGCAACGGGCCGCGGCGGCCAGCACGGCATCGATCGACAGGTAAGAGTCGGCGGCCGGGGCCGGCCCGATCCGCTCCGAGCGATCCGCCATGCGCGTATGGAGCGCATCGGCATCGGCGTCGCTGTAGGCCGCGACCGACTCGATCCCCATCTCGCGGCATGCGCGAATGATGCGGACCGCGATCTCGCCTCGGTTGGCGACCAGCAGTCGCCGAAACGGTGGTCCGTCTTTGCGCAAAGACGAGCCTGGATCAGAGTGGGATGTTGCCATGCTTCCTGGCGGGTACCGCTTGGCGCTTCCCCTGCAGCATCGCCAGTGCATCGACCACCCGTGCCCTCGTCTCCGACGGGAGGATCACCTCGTCGACGTATCCCCTTGCCGCGGCGATGTACGGATTGGCAAAGCGCTCCTCGTATTCGGAAACGAGGCTCGATCGCTCCGTCTCCGCGTCGGCAGCCTCCGCGATGCGCTCCCGGAAGATGATGTTCACGGCGCCCTCGACGCCCATCACCGCAATCTCTGCCGTTGGCCAGGCGAAGTTCAGGTCGCCGCGCACGTGCTTGCTGCTCATGACGTCGTAGGCGCCGCCGTACGCCTTGCGTGTAATCACCGTAACCTTGGGCACCGTCGCTTCGCAGTACGCATACAACAGCTTCGCGCCGTGCCGAATGATGCCGCGATGCTCCTGGTCGACCCCCGGCAGAAAGCCAGGGACGTCGACGAGGGTGATGAGCGGAATGTTGAAGCAGTCGCAGAACCGGACGAAGCGTGCCGCCTTGTCGGACGCGTCGATATCGAGGACGCCGGCGAGGACCTCTGGCTGCTGCGCGACGATGCCGACGCTCCGTCCCTCGACTCGTGCGAATCCGCAGATGATGTTGCGCGCGAAGTGCGCGTGGACCTCGGTGAACGAGTCGGCGTCGGCGACACCCGCGATCACGCGTCGCATGTCGTACGAGCGCTGCGCCGAATCCGGCACGAGGGTGTCGAGGTCCGCGGCGGCGACCTCCGGCGCTTGCCACTCGACGGCGGTCGGCGGCGGGTCTACGTTGTTCTGCGGCATGTAGCCGAGGATGCGGCGCGTCAGCTCCATAGCCTGCGGCTCCCCCTCCGCCAGAAAATGTGCCACCCCGCTTGTCTCGTTGTGGACTCGCGCCCCGCCGAGCCCCTCCAGGTCGATCTCCTCGTGCGTCACCGTCTTCACCACGTTGGGTCCGGTGACGAACATGTAGCTGCTGCCGTCGACCATCACCGTGAAGTCGGTGATCGCGGGTGAATAGACCGCGCCGCCGGCGCAGGGACCCATCACCACGGAGATCTGTGGCACGACGCCCGAAGCCAGTGTGTTGCGCAGGAAGATCTCGGCGTAGCCGCCCAGGGATGCGACTCCCTCCTGTATCCGCGCCCCGCCGGAGTCCGAGAGGCCAATGATCGGCGCGCCGGTGCTCATCGCCAGGTCCATCACCTTGCAGATCTTCTCAGCGTGCGCTTCCGACAGCGATCCCCCGAAGACGGTGAAGTCCTGGGCGTAGATGAAGACGAGTCGACCGTCGACGCGCCCGTGTCCGGTGACGACGCCATCGCCGAGGTAGCGCTGGTCGTCCAGACCGAAGTCGGTGGCCCGATGGGTCACGAACGCATCGAGCTCGACGAACGATCCCTCGTCGAGGAGCAGCTCTACGCGCTCGCGCGCCGTCAGCTTGTTGCGGTCGTGCTGAGCTGCGATGCGTTGCTCGCCACCGCCGAGCCGCGCCTCTTCTCGCAGCCTCCGGAGGTTCGCAAGCTTGTCGGCCGTCGACACGTGGCGTCGTCCTCGCTGGTGGTGGGCCCAGCAGGGATCGAACCTGCGACCCGCCGGTTATGAGCCGGATGCTCTGACCACTGAGCTATGGGCCCGACGAATGGTGGACAACTCCGAGTATAGATGCTCGTCTTTGCACAAAGACGTCTACATTCCGGCAGCTTGTGGATAACTCGGATGGTCGCGGGCGAGTGGTGCCGGGTATGATCGACGGGTCGCGTCCGCGACGTTTCCGTTTCCGCCCGAGCCGCTGCAAGGTGATCTTGTGACCAAGGTAATCTCGATCGCGAACCAGAAAGGCGGAGTCGGGAAGACGACCGCCTCGATCAATCTCGGCGGTGCGCTTGCCGAGCTGGGATATCGGGTCCTGTGCATCGATATGGATCCCCAGGCGAACCTGACGGTTGGCCTCGGCATCAGCCTCTCCGACGTACGCCACTCCATGGCTGACGTCCTCTCCGAGAACCGCGTGCCCCTGGACGAGATCGTGCGACAGACGGAGATGCCCGGGCTGTCGGTAGCGCCGTCGACGCTGGAGCTGGCCTCGACCGAGGTCGAGCTGTTCACGGCGATCGGTCGCGAGATGGTGCTCCGCGACGCACTCGACGGATGGGCCGAGCGGCAGTACGACGTCATCATCATCGACTCCCCGCCGACGCTTGGGCTGCTCACCATCAATGCACTGGTGGCGAGCTCCCGCGTGATCATCCCGGTCCAGACCCAGTACTACGCCATCAAGGGCCTGACTGCGCTGATCAAGGTGATCAACACGATCAAGATCAAGCTGAACCACGACCTCGAAATCCTCGGCCTGCTGGCGACCTTCTACGACGGACGCACGGTGCTCGCGCGCGAGATGCTCCAGAACCTGCGGGAGCTGGGCGACCATCGGGTCTTCTCGACCATGATCAAGCAGACGGTGAAGCTTGGAGAGGCGCCGCTGACCGGCAAGCCGGTGACCGAATATGCCACGCATTCCGCCGCCGCTCGAGCCTTCCGCGACCTGGCACAAGAGGTGATCGAACTTGGCTAGCAAGCGACCAGCATTCAGCGAGAACATCCACCGCCTCTTCGACGAGGCGCAGGCGACGGACCTCGCTCCCGGCATCGTCTCACTCATCGAGTCGCGCGCCACGCAGGCGCAGATCCGGGAGGTGCCGACCGGCCGGATCCTGCCGAACCCCGCGCAGCCTCGCCTCTCGTACGAGGAGGAGTCGCTGGTCGAACTGGCCGACTCCATCCGCGAGCATGGTGTCCTGCAGCCCATCCTGGTGCGTCCGGTGGGCGGACAGTTCGAGTTGATCGCTGGTGAGCGGCGCTGGCGTGCGTCGCGCATGGCGCAGCGCGAGTCGATCCCGGCCATCGTCGTCGAGTTCGACGACGAGACCGCCCTCGAAGTGTCGATCATCGAGAACCTCCAGCGCGAGGATGTATCCCCGCTCGAGGAGGCGGCCATGTTCCGCAAGATGACGGACCTGGGCTACTCGCTGCGTCAGCTCGCCCAGAAGATCGGGAAGGACAAGGGGTACGTCGAGAATCGGATCCGGCTCGCCGAGGCGCCGGCCGAGATCCGCGAGCTCGTGTCCCTGCGCAAAGACACGCTCAGTCATGCCTACGAGCTGATGAAGGTGAAGGACGAGCGGACACGCAGGCGCCTCGCGAAGAAGGTGGCTGCGGGCGAGCTGACCCTTTCGCGGCTGCGGGCGATCACCGGTGGCGCGAAGCCCGAGGTTGAGCCGACCGCGAAGCCGAAGCGCCGAGCCCGGACCGTGGCGGGGCAGGTGGCCGCCGCGAAGGACGCGGACGATGCGCTGGTGAACAACCGGACCCGGCTGGCTGGCGCGGTTGACGAGCTGGTTGATATCGTGAGCCAGCGCGAGCTGATCGACGAGATCCCGGAGACCAACCGGGACAACCTGGCCCGCTACCTGACCGTCACGAAGCTCAAGCTCGAGAACGCGATCGCCATCATCCGGGCCACGCGCGAGGCGGCACCCTAGGGCGTGTAGCTCATGACCTCGCGCTGACCGACGAGGAAGGCCACCAGCTTCCGCCGAGCCTCGGGATCGGTACGGCGCAGGCCGGCGATCGCCCGCGGCAGCTCGAAGATCGGCGCTGCAAGGGCGCCGGCTGTGTCGATCCCGACCACGTGGTCCGGTCCCCCGCCGACCAGGAAGGCGCGCTGGAAGCCCCTGGCGTCCAGGTCGGCGACCGCGCAGAACGCCGCGATCGCGGTTCCGACACCCATCCGCTTGGCGAAGTCGATGAAGAGATCGGCTGCCCAGGTGTCGATCTGCTGGTCGCCCTGCGACTCCACCATGGTTCGGTATCCGCCCTCGTCGATGGCGCTCAACCCGGCTCCTCCGCTCATCGTTGGTCATCGGATTCTACCGAAGCCCCCGACCAGCAGGTGTGCCGATGCACCCACGGTGGCCGACCGGCATCGGCTATCCTGCGGCCGTGATCGATCCCATCGCTCGGCTGCGAACCGAGGACACGATCGTCTACGAACTGGTCCAGGGCAGCCAGGGAAGCGACGATGCCACCGTCGTCGGCACCGCCACCTTCCGTGACGGGCGGTCGACGCTCGACGCCCCGGAGTCGATTTCGGTCGCCGTCCGCGAGCTCCTCGAGCGCCCCTTCGTAGACCGCGTGCAGGCCGACGAGCGGCCGCGCGGCTACCGGCGCAGCCGGCGTGGCCAGGTCGATCTCCTCGTGCCCGGCATGCCCGAGCACTTCGTGGCCCGCATGCGCGGCCTCTGGCTCGCCTACCCGGATGGGTCGCTGATCACCGCGCGCCCAGCAATGGGCCGTCCAACCGTCCCCGGCCCGCGAGCTGCCCTCCCCGACATCGCCGAGGGAGAGGCGCCCGTCACCGATCCGGCGGTCCGACGCGCGACGCTGGCCGACAGCCACGAGCTGCTCGGCGCTGGCCCCCTGGTGCGGGCCAGCGAGCCGCTCACCGGAGTTCGAGCGGGCGAGGGTGCCGTGGCGCGAACCGATTGCGGATGGCTCGTCTAAGGCCTAGAAATGCCTAGATTGCTGCTTCGGTGCGGAACCGCGCTGAAGCGGACTCCTCGGCTATCATCGCGGCCATGCTGATCAAAATTCTGGCGCTCCCGATCGTCATCGCCGTGGTCGGCGCGGTCTATTGGTTGACGACCGGCGGCGAGCCGGCGGGCTCGGCGTTGCTCCTCATCTTCGCCGGTGCGATGGCCGTCTTCCTCTGGGTGCTCCTCCCGACCAGCGACAACGTCGGGCCTACCGCCCCCGTCGACCCTGACTTCGAGGTCAAGCGCCGCTAGCGGATCCCGGTGTCGTAGGAGACCTGCAGCTCCGTCATCGGCTGGCCGGCCTCGACCTCGACATCCATCGGGGCTGGAGTTCCCATCAGGCCATCGACCGGTCCTGCGGTCACGCGGTAGGCCCCCGGCGCCAGCTCGAGGGTGAATGTCCCATCCGCGGCCGATGTCGTGCGCGCCACCTCCGTGCCATCCGCGTCGGTGAAGACGAGGACGGCCCCGACCACGAGTCGTGCAGCGCAGTCCGGATCCGGTGGATCCCGTTCGACCGGGCAGGTTGGCCCGGCGGTCACGGTGCCGTGCACCCCGGTCGTGTCGGGAAGGACATCCCCCGCGTCCTGGATCAGCTCGACACTCGCGTCGCGGCCGACGGCGTACGTCCAGCGATGCTCGTTGATGCAGCCGGCGGGACAGTCTCCCCACCCGATGCGGATCACCACCTGCCAACCGTCATCAATCTCGGTGACCTCGTACCACGCCGCCTGGCCGATGAGGTCAGGGTCGAGGGGGCCGATTCCCGCAAAACGGGCCTGCTGGGCCAGTGCCAGTCGAGCGGCGGCCGCCGCATCTGTCGGGCCGGAGGCGGCAGGGGCGCCGCCGCATGCCGACAGCCCAAGCACGAGGGTCATCGCCATCAGGGCGGCGCGCGCAACCGGGCTTCTCATGTCGCCGGGACGCGTGGGTAGGCGACGGAGTTCCATCAGGAAGGCGTGGTCGAACCTCCCTCCGGTAACGTCTTGGCCGCCAGGCCCAGGGTGAGGAGAAGCTCGTCCAGTTGCGCAAACGTCTCGACCCGATCAGGGTGTTAACCGGTCGGACGCAGTAAGTGAGTGGCTCCGGCGGTAGGACTCGAACCTACGACCAAGCGGTTAACAGCCGCCCGCTCTACCACTGAGCTACGCCGGAACGCGCCGCGGATGATACCCGCCTCCCGCGGGAGGGGTCTACTCGAGGTAGTCCTTGAGCTTCCGTGACCGGCTCGGGTGGCGCAGCTTGCGCAGCGCCTTCGCCTCGATCTGGCGGATCCGCTCGCGGGTCACGTTGAAGTCGCGACCCACCTCCTCCAGCGTCCGGCTGCGGCCATCCTCGAGGCCGAAGCGGAGCTGCAGGACGCGCCGCTCTCGCGGGGTGAGACTGTCGAGGACTCCCTCGACCTGCTCCTTGAGCAGCTGGTGGCTCGCCGCGTCGGCCGGCGCCACGCTCGCAAGGTCAGGGATGAAGTCGCCGAGGTGGCTGTCCTCCTCCTCGCCGATCGGCGTCTCGAGGCTCACCGGCTCCTGGCTGACCTTCATGATCTCGCGAACCTTCTCCGGTGAGACGGTCTGCGGCCCGGCCGCCTCGCGCTCATCGGTCTCCGACTCGGTCGGCTCCCGCTGGAGCTTGTCGCGCAGCTCGCGGATGATCTCGTCGCGGCTCATGCGCCGTGCAATCTCCTCCACCGTCGGCTCGCGGCCCAACTCCTGGAGCAGCGTCCGGCTGACCCGGATCAGGCGGTTGATCGTCTCGACCATGTGGACCGGGATGCGGATGGTGCGCGCCTGGTCGGCGATCGCACGGGTGATCGCCTGCCGGATCCACCAGGTGGCGTAGGTGCTGAACTTGAAGCCCTTCTCGTAGTCGAACTTCTCGACTGCCCGGATCAGGCCGATATTTCCCTCCTGGATGAGGTCCAGGAAGCTCATCCCACGCCCGATGTACTTCTTGGCGATGCTGACCACCAGGCGCAGGTTGGCCTCGGTCAGCCGCTTGCGCGCGTCGACGCTCTGCTCGACCAGTCGGCCGGCACGCTTCTCGAGCGGCACCTCGGGCGGGATGGTCGGGTCGTAGCCGAGCTCGTGGAGGTAGGCCGCGTCGTTGCCGTCCTCGATGTAGGCACGCACGATCTCCTGCGCCGTCTCGCGCGCCCAGCGCTCGAGCTCGACCAGCTCGGCGGCCCCGACGTGGTCGAGGGCACGCTGCCGATAGGTATGGCCGAACAGGATCGCCTGCTTCAGCGCCTCTCCGGGATCCTCGCCGATCAGCTTCATGATCGACTCCGCGTGCATGATCCGCTCCCGCGCCTCGTCGTCGAGGTCGGGCGCGCGCCGCGCCTTGCTGAACTTCACCGTCGGCGGGCTGATCGTCTCCTTGCGCTTGGCGACCCACCAGTCGATCGCATCGCGTGTCACGCGGGCGGAGTCCTTGGGGAGGTCGAAGGCGCGCATGGCGGCCATGCTGCGGGCCTTCGGCTCCGAGTTGCTGCTGACCCAGGTGTAGAGGTTGACCAGCGCGCGTGCGGGATCCTCGACGGCGAGCTCGCCGAGCTCGATCGCCTTGGCCAGCACGACCTCCTCCTCGGCGGTGAGGAGGGCCACCTTGCCGATCTCCTTGAGGTACATCCGGACCGGGTCGTCGATGCCGATCAGGTCGGCCGCGAGCGCGTCCAGGTCCTCGTCGATCCCCTCGCGCTTGATGACCGCTGCCGCCTCCTCGGCGTCGAGGCCTGCCTCGGCAATGAGGGTCGGGTTATTGTCGGCGTCGAGGACCTCGACCCCGGCCTCCTCGGCCGCGGCATACAGCTCCTCGATCTCGCCGGGGTGCATCTCGGGCTGGGGCATCGCCTGCAGGATCTGGTCGTGGGTGATGAAGCCCTCGTCGCGCCCCTTGGCAAGCAGGCCTTCGAGAGCAGCCCCCATCGCCTTGCCCTGCTCGGTGGAGGCGGTGGTCGTGCCGCTCTTGCGCCGCGTTGACTTCGGCGCGACCGGAGCGGCCTTGGCGGCAGCCTTCGGCGCGGCGGGAGCGGCCTTGGCGGCAACTTCCTTCCTGGCGACCGGCGCC
>DASSIB010000022.1:0-19437 GCA_035692365.1 Candidatus Limnocylindria bacterium
GCAGTTCATCAGCTGGGACATGGAGCTGTACGGCAACTCGACCTTCCACTTCCGCTACAACGCCGCCCAGTTCGCCCATCTGCTCGAGTACGGCCTGATCGAGTAGAGCGGGGTTCTCCTCATCGCGGCTCGACCGCGGTCCGGCAGTCGCCGGGCCGCGGTTTGCCGTAAGCCGCCGGTAACGCGCTGGTACGGCCCGATCGGCCAGGCTGTGCGGATGGGCCTGCTGGAGCTGCTCCTTCCACCCGCCTGCGCGGGCTGCGGACGCTTCGGGCACCTCGTCTGCGACAGTTGCCTGGCGGGGTTCCAGCACGCAGGCTCACCAGGTGATCGCTTCGCCGCCGCCGACCCCGGGATCCTCGTCGGCGACGCGCTCGAGCTGGCAGCGGCGGCCTTCGTGCACGCGGGAAACCTGCGCCGAGCCCTGCAGCGCCTCAAATACGGCGGCAGTGGCTCGATAGCCGAACCCCTCGCCGGAGCCGCTGCGCCCGCCCTGGAGGCTCTGACGAGGGTATGCGGACCGCTTCCACTCGTCCCTGTCCCCGTGCACGCGGCCCGGCTGCGCCAGCGGGGCTACAACCAGGCCGCCCTGCTGGCGGTGGCGCTCGCCTCGAGGGCCGGGTTGCCGGTGCTCGACATCCTCGAGCGGCGCAGGTCGACGGCGCGCCAGCACGGCCTCGGCAAGGCCGCCCGACTCCACAACCTGCGGGGAGCGTTCGCCCTCCGTGATGGGGTGCGCACGCCCCCGATGGTCATCCTGGTCGACGACATCCTCACCACCTCGGCCACCCTCGAGTCCTGCGCGCGGGTCCTCCGCGAGGCCGGAGCGGCAGCGGTCTACGGGTTCTCCATCGCCCGCGAGGTGTGACCCGGAGCCCCGGCGGCGCTGGTGCTACCGTAGGGGCCAAGGGAAACGGAGGACCGAGATGAGGACCACCGTCAATTCGCGAAACCTCGAGCTTAGCGACGAGTTGCGACGTCACATCGACCGCAAGCTCCATCGCCTCGAGCGGATCACCCACGCCGACGCCGATGCGACCGTTGAGCTGATGGTCCATGCGTCGCGCGCGGCGGAGGCGTCGCATGTGGCCGAGGTCAGCCTGGTCAACAACGGCACCGTCATCCGATCGGTGGGCGCCGGCTCGACCATGAGCGCCGCGATCGACAACCTGGTCGATCGGCTGGAGCGCCAGGTGGTGCGCTCCAGGGAGCGCCCGCGCAGCGTCCGCGACCGCGCAGAGGAGGGCCTCCAGGGCCGCTCGCTGCCCCAGGAGCCGCAGGAGACCGCTGAATCCGAGCCGGGAGCAGCACGCGGTCCCGAGGTGGTCGAGATCAAGCGCTACGACATGACGCCGATGTTCGAGGAGGACGCCATCGTGCGCATGGAGGAGCTTGGCCACGCGTTCTTCGTCTTCCTCAACGCGGAGACCGATCGGATCGGGGTGGTCTATCGCCGGGGCGACGGCGCGTACGGGATGATCGATCCGGTGGTGGCGCGCTCCAGGAGGTCGACCTGAGAAGCTTGTCGCGCGTCAGCGCGTCAGGGTCGGCAGGATCAGCAGCGCGGCAACGATCACCATCAGCGAGACGAAGAAGACGAGCAGCGCGATCGCCAGCAGGTCGATCCGTCGCGGCGCGTCCGGCTCAGGCTCCATGGCCGGCACCGTAGCACGCCCGCAGCCACGGCGACGCCTGACCTGGCCGGAGGGCGCGCCACGGGTCGGGATCCACCTGGGGGTGCGCACGGGGCTGCTCAAGGCTGCGCGACGGGCTCGGCAGATCGGCGCAACCGCCCTCCAGATCTTCAGCGACAACCCCACCGCCTGGCGGCGACGCCCCGAGCCACCGGCCGAGGCACCGGCCTTCGTCGCTTTCTGCGCGGATGAGGGGATCGCGCCCATCGCCATCCATGCGAGCTACCTGATCAACCTGGCCGGATCGGCCGAGCCGTTCGCGCGGCAGTCGGTGGAGGGGCTGGCCTACGAGATGCAACGCGCGCCGGCGTACGGAGCGACGCTGGTGAACACCCACATCGGCTCGCATCGGGGCGGCGGTGCCGGGCCGGGGATCGCTCGCCTGGCGATCGCAGTGAGGGCCGTCCTCGCCGACTCACCGAATGGCGTGCGGCTCGTCCTGGAGAACTCGGCCGGCGGCGGAGATACCCTGGGCGGCACGATCGAGGAGCTGGCGGAGATCCTGGACGCGGTTGCGCCCAGCGATGCCGCGCAACTCGCCTTCTGCCTCGACACGGCGCACCTGTGGGGGGCCGGCTACGACATCTCGACCGCGACTGGGGCGACGTCGGTGCTCGACCGCTTCGACGAGCTCATCGGACTCGACCGGCTGGCGCTCATCCACCTGAACGACTCGCGCTCCCTGCTCGGGTCGCGCGGCGACCGCCACGAGCACGTCGGCGCGGGGAGGATCGGCGCGGAGGGGCTGGCGGCCTTCCTGCGGGATCCGCGGCTGCCGGGACGCACCGCACTGGTGATGGAGACCCCGGGGGTGGACGAGGGATTCGACGCTACCAACATGCGGCGGAGCTGGCTGCTGCACGCTGGAGCGGAGACGCTCCCCATCCTGCCGCCGCGTGCCTTCCGGACCTCACGGGCATCGACCCGAAGGGCGAGCTAGGGGCGGTAGCCGTTCCCGTTGCCGTTGGCATGGGCGAGGTCGTGCTCGGCGCCGTTGGTCTCGTCGCGAAGACGGCGTCCTCGCAGCGCGATGTAGGTCTGCATCAGGCCGCGAACATCGGCCTCGGAGAGGAGGTCGTCGCCGCGCAGTGCGTATTCGACGCGCGCGGTTGGCTGGAGCTGCCTGGCGCCCTGGGTGGCGAAATAGGCGGGACCGTCGGACTCCTCCCGGATCTCGCGCAGGCCGCGCGCCAGCTTCGTGGCAGTGCCCAGCGAGGGCATCCGGTCGCCCTTGATCAGCCGGGAGATGGTCGAGTGATCGACTCCCGACTGCAGGGCCAGCTGGCGCTGGCTCATCTTCTTTTCCTTCAGCTGGCCTCGCAGCCAGCTGTTGAACGACCGCGGAGTCTGGAGCGTCATGCGCCTTCGTCCTGTGCCGTCGCCCACGCAGGGCTGATCGCCCGGTGGTGCGTGCGAGCAACCGCAGAATCGCAGCGCAGGAGGGTCCTCTCAATGGGAGAAAGGTACCGACCGCATCCGCCATGCGGTGGCAAGGGTCAGCCCTTCGCGGCTGCGACCTCCGCGCCGGAGCCCCCGGCGTGCGCCCGACGGACCTTCGCCGAGAAGGCATAGAGGATGCCGCCGAACACGATGACCGTCAGGATGCTGATCGCCCGGTCCGTGAGGGCGACTGCGACGGCCGGCTCGCCGACGACGCCATAGAGCGTGAGGAGCCCTACGATCCCGGCCTCCACGAACCCGACGCCGGCGGGGGTCAGCGGGATCGCGGTCAGCAGCGAGCCGCCCAGCGCAACGAACAGCGAGGCGCTGATCCCCAGGTTCGCGTCCGGCAGCTCGAGCGCACGGATCACGAAGAAGAGGCGCAGCCCCTCGAAGAGCCAGATGACGGTCGTCAGCCCACCGATCACGGGGAGGCTGCGCGTCGTCAGCGCGCCGGTGCTTCCCTCGTGAAACCGGGCATAGAACTCGGCCACTCGCTCGGGGAGGAACCGGGTCAGGCGTCCGCCGAAGTAGTTCAGGCCGATGACCAGCAGCACCAGGATCGCTGCCATCACGAACCCCGCCAGGAAGAGCGCGTCGATCTCCGGGCGCGATCGCCCGCGGAAGCTCCAGAAGCCGGCCGCCAGCGCGAGGGCGAAGATCACCACGATGTCGGCGATCCGCTCGATGAAGATCGTGCCGACCGTCCGCGAGATCGAGCCGCCGTAGTTCCCCTTCAGCAGGTAGGCGCGGTAGAGGTCGCCGAGCTTGGCCGGGACGAGGCAGTTCACGAACCAGCTGAGGAACAGGATCTCGGTCGCGTCACGCCGGCCGATCTGCGTCCCGACCCGGCCGAGCACGAACCGCCACCGGAGGCCGCGCAGCGGGAAGGTCGCGTAGTAGGCCAGCGTCGCGAGGAGCAGGAACAGCAGGTTTGCGCTCGTGATGTGTGCCCAGGTCTTGCCGAGGTCGATGTCGAGCACCACCCGGAAGAGGAGGACGAGGATCAGCACCCCGAACACGATCGAGCCGATGGTGCGGACGTTCAGGAAGCGCCGCGCGAGGCTCACCTCGCGCTCGGGGATCGCCTCCTCCGGCGGTGCGCCGAGGAACTCGCCCGGCTCGTAGACGGAGTGGCCGTGCTCGTGCGGGCCGCTCGGATGGTGGCCCGGCTGCTCGCTATCCGCGGTCATCGGATGCCTCCGGGTCGTCCACGCTCGGCAGCTCCGACGGCGTGGGCGCCTCGACCGGCTCCTCTTCGACCTGCTCTGGCGCCGCGGGACCCAGGACCGGTGCGGTGGCGGTGTCGCGGCCGAGCCAGCCCCGCACGATGTTGCTCCACACCGCCCACCGGGTGGTGAGGTGGATGAGGACGGTCGAGCGGCTGCCGTGCCACTCGTTCTCGGAAAGCCCCTCGCGCAGCTCGTCGGCGGTGGTGAAGGCCGGCAACGCGTTGAAGCTCATCGCCACCTCGAAGGCGGAGTGACTGTCACTGCACGCAATCCCCGGGATGGCGTGCAGGGCGGCGAACTCGGCCGCCTCCTGGTTGTGGCGGGCGAACGTCACCCGGCTGTTGAAGACCTCGATCATGTCGATCTTGCCCGCCGCCGCGAGGGCCTCGAGTGGCGCCCGCCGAATGTGCGATGCACGGAACGGATCGAATGGGTGCGGAATGGAGACGAGCCCCCCCTGGGCATGGATCTCGTCGGCGGTCTGATCCGCGGTGAGGCCGCGAGGGATCGTGCGCTCGAGGAAGAGCCCCACCACCTCGCCATCGGAGGTCGAGACCTCCTCGCCGAGGATCACGGTGAGCTGCTCCTGAACGCCCAGCGCGGCGGCCCGGTCGCGGACGGCGATCGCCCCCTCCACGTTGTTGTGGTTGGTGACCGCAACGTGGGTGAGGCCCCGCTCCATCGCGACCCGGATGAACTTGTCCTCCGAGAGGATCGAGTCGCGGCTGAAGCGGTTGTGGATGTGGAAGTCGGCGAAGGCGAGGGCCCGTCGTTTGGCGCCCCCGTTGGGCACCGTCCTGACATCGGCTCGTGCGGCCGCCGAGACCGGCGTGGCCACCGTCACGAGCCGCGCACCAGGCTCTTGCGGAACTCGTCGAAGTGCTCGAGGGCGAGGCCCGTCCCGACCGCCACCGAGTTGAGCGCGTTGTCCGCGACGTGGCACGGGATCCCCGTCACCTGGGTCAGCAGCGCGTCGATGTTGCGCAGCAGCGACCCCCCGCCGGTCATCACCATCCCCTTGTCGATGATGTCGCTCGATAGCTCCGGCGGCGTCTGCTCGAGCACGTTGCGGACAGCGGTGATGATCTGCGCCAGCGGCGCCTCGATCGCCTCGGTGACCTCGCCCGACGTGATCGGGATGGTGCGTGGCAGGCCGGCGATCATGTCGCGGCCCTTGACCTCCATCTGCATCGGCTCATCCAGCGCCAGCGCCGAGCCGATCCCGATCTTGACCTCCTCGGCCGTTCGCTCGCCGACCATCAGGTTGTATTTGCGCCTGATGTAGTTGGCGATCGCCTCATCGATCTTGGTGCCGCCGACGCGGACCGAGTCCGCCACCACGATCCCGCCCAGCGCGATCACCGCGATCTCGGTCGTCCCGCCGCCGATGTCCACGATCATGTTCCCCGAGGGCCCGGAGATCGGCACGCCGGCGCCGATCGCCGCCGCCAGCGGCTCGTCGATCAGGTAGGCGTCGCGCGCCCCCGCCTTCATCGCCGCGTCCCGGACGGCCCGTTTCTCGACGCTCGTCACGCCGGACGGGACGCTGATCATCACGTCGGGCTTGAAGAGGCGGACCCGCGAGACCTTGTTGATGACATAGCGCAGCATCGCCTCGGTGATCAGGTAGTCGGCGATCACCCCGTCGCGCATCGGCCGGATGGCGCGCACGTTGCCCGGCGTTCGCCCGATCATCTCGCGCGCCTCTTCGCCGACGGCCACGAGACGGTTGTCGTCGTCGTTGATCGCCACCACGCTCGGCTCGTTCAGGACGACCCCCTTGCCCTGGACGTAGACCAGGATGTTGGCCGTGCCGAGGTCGATCCCGATCTTCATCGGCCCGAGTCTACGCGTCGATCCGGGTGATCTGGGCGCCAAGCGAGACGAGCTTCGACTCGATCGCCTCGTACCCGCGGTCGACGTGCTCGACCCCGGAGATGACGCTCGTCTCGGCGGCCGCAAGGGCGGCCAGGATGAGGGTCGCGCCGGCGCGCAGGTCGGCGATCTCCACCTCGCGGCCGTGGAGCGGGGTCGGACCGGCGATGCTCGCGTGGCGCTCGTCGAGGATCTCGATAACGGCGCCCATCTTCACCAGCTCCATCGTGTAGTCGAGGCGGTCCTCGTAGATCGTCTCGTGGATGGTGGATACGCCGTCGGCCTGCGTCATGAGCACCGCCACCGGTGCCTGGAGGTCCGTAGGAAAGCCGGGGTAGGGCTGCGTCTCGACATCGGCAGGGAGGATGCCGTCGCCACCCCGGACCCGGAGCCCACCGCCATCCTCCGCGAATGTCTCGGTGGAGATCCCCATCCCGGTGAGCAGGTCGGTGAAGGTGGCGAGGTGCTCCGGGTCGACGCCCCGGACCGTGATCTCGCCGCCGGTCAGCGCCGCGGCCATGGCGAAGGTTCCCGCCTCGAGCCGGTCGCCGAGGACGCGGTGCTCGACGCCGTGCAGCCGGTCGACCCCCTCGATCTCAAGCCGGTTCGGCGCCGTCCGTTCGATCTGTGCCCCCATCCCGCGGAGCATCGTCACCAGGTCGTCGACCTCGGGTTCCTGCGCGGCGTTCTCGATCACGGTGCTGCCGTGTGCCAGCGTCGCCGCCAGCATCGCGTTCTCGGTCCCCATCACCGTGACGTACGGGAAGGCCACGCGCGCGCCCTTCAGGCCGCCGGGCGCCCGCGCGAAGTAGTAGCCGTTCTTGTACTCGATCTCGGCGCCGAGGGCGCGCATCGCGTCCACGTGCAGGTCCACCGGGCGCCGGCCGATCCGATCGCCGCCGGGGTTGCTGATGATCACGCGCCCGAACCGCGTCAACAGCGGCCCAAGCAGGATGAACGAGGAGCGCATCTTCATCGCCGCCTCGAGCGGGACGAAGAGCCAATCGGCCCCGGAGGCCTTGATCTGCAGGCCGTCCCCGTCCAGCGGGCTGACGGAGAAGCCGATGTCGGACATCACCCCCCGCAGGATCTGCACGTCGCTGATGCGCGGGACGTTGCGAAGCACGCAGGGGTCGTCGGTCAGGGCAGCAGCGGCCATCATCTTGAGGACCGCGTTCTTGGCACCGGCGATCCGCACCTCGCCGCGGAGTGGGACGCCGCCGGTGACGATGAACTTCTGCATCTTCGAGTTGCCCGCTAGGCGGGATATGCCTCCTTCCACTCGTGGCTGCCGAGATGATGGCCGTCGCACAGCCCCACCCGGCCGCCCATGTGCCGGGACGGCAGGAACGGCTGCATCCCCGCCTCGAACGGCGTCGGCGCGGCGTTGCACAGCATGTACCGCCGCTCGCGTGCCCAGGCGTAGGCGTGGTCGCTGGAGCAGAAGGCGTACCCCTTGCTGAAGTTCGACGAGGTCGCGGCCAGCCCGCCCGCAAGGCCGATGGGCCCTGATTCCCGGACGATCTCGATCCGCACCGGCAGCTGCTCGAAGCGGGAGGCGCAGTGGTCGCAGGCCTGCATCAGCTGGTGTAGTGCGCCCCGTCGTCGAGCGAGTGCCGCTCGACGAAGGTCGGGTCCACGTTCGGATCCTCGCCCGGTGGCGACCCGCGGTGCGGCATGAGATCGACCGGGCAGATGAACGGGTAGTCGCGGCTGACCTTGCGCAGCTCCTGCATGCGGCGGAACGGGCGAGCGGGCGTCGCCGCCGTCCTGCCGGCCTCGTTGCTCATGAGCCGATCCTACCCCAGCGGCCTCCGATGAGTCCCGGGTGGGCCCTCAGCCTCGCGAGCGGTGGCGGGTCGCGATGCGCTCGCGCATCAGGGCCGTCTGCAGGGCGGCGCGCACCCGCGCCACGTCGACCGCGTCGTGGACCTCGCCGAGCTCGGCCTCCGCACGCTTGCGCGCCTCGATCGCCTTCGTCTCGTCGATCTCGTCGGAGTGCTCCGCAAGGTCGGCCATCACGATCACCTTGTCGGCTCGCACCTCCACGAAGCCGCCGGAGATGAGGAGGATCTGCTCGGTGCCCGCCTTCTTGATGCGCAGCTCGCCGGTGCCCAGCGCGCTGATCAGCCGGGTGTGGTGCGGCAGGATCCCCAGCTCGCCGTCGATCCCCGGCACGGTGACCATGTCGACCTCATCGGAGTACGCACGCCGCTCCGGACTCACGATCTCCAGGTGAAGTGGCATTCAGTCCACCTCTGGGGATGCCGCCGCGGGAGCGAGTGGATCCGGGGAGGGGGTGGGCCCGGCGGCGCCGAAGCGCGTTGCGCTGCCGCGCAGGGCGGTGTCGGGACCGGCCCATGCCAGCATTACTTCATCCCCTCTGCATTCGCGATCACGTCCTCGATCGGCCCTGCCATGAAGAACGCCTGCTCGGGAAGCGCGTCGTGCTTCCCCTCGAGGATCTCCTGGAAGCCACGGACGGTCTCCGCGCGCTCGACGTACTTGCCGTCGCGGCCGGTGAACTGCGCCGCCACGAACATGGGCTGGCTCATGAACCGCTGCAGGCGACGCGCCCGCGAGACGGTCACCTTGTCGTCCTCTGAGAGCTCGTCCATCCCCAGGATGGCGATGATGTCCTGGAGATCCTTGTAGCGCTGGAGCGTGCGCTGCACCTCGCGCGCAACGTTGAAGTGATCCTCGCCCACGACTCGAGGGTCGAGCACCGTGGAGGTCGAGTTGAGCGGGTCGACCGCTGGATAGATGCCCAGCTCCACGATCGAGCGATCGAGACGCACGCTGCTGTCGAGGTGACCGAAGGTCGTCGCGGGGGCCGGATCGGTGTAGTCGTCGGCCGGCACGAAGACCGCCTGCAGGCTGGTGATCGAGCCGTCCTTGGTGGATGTGATCCGCTCCTGCAGGTCGCCCATCTCGGTCGCCAGCGTTGGCTGGTAGCCCACCGCCGAGGGCATCCGGCCGAGGAGGGCCGATACCTCGGCTCCGGCCTGCGTGAACCGGAAGATGTTGTCGATGAAGAGGAGCACGTCGCGGTGCTCCACGTCGCGGAAGTACTCGGCCATGGTGAGGGCGGTCAGGCCCACCCGCTGCCGGGCGCCGGGCGGCTCGTTCATCTGGCCGAAGACGAGGACCGTCTTGTCGAGCACGCCCGACTCGGTCATCTCGCCGATCAGGTCGTTCCCCTCGCGCGAGCGCTCCCCCACGCCTGCGAAGACGGAGTAACCGCCGTGCTCGGCCGCGATGTTGCGGATCAGTTCCTGGATGATGACGGTCTTGCCGACGCCCGCGCCACCGAAGACGCTGGCCTTGCCGCCGCGCTTGAAGGGCGCGATCAGGTCGATGACCTTGATGCCGGTCTCGAAGACCTGCGCCTCGGTCTCCATCTGGTCGAATCCGGGGGCAGCGCGGTGGATGGGCAGGGTGTCCGACTTGGCCACGGCACCCTTGCCGTCGATCGCCTTGCCCAGCACGTCGAAGACGCGGCCGAGCGTCACCGAGCCGACCGGCACGGTGATCGCCGCACCGGTGTCGACGGCATCGACGCCGCGTGAGAGGCCATCGGTGGTGGACATGGCGACGGCCCGCACCCAGTTGTTGCCGAGGTGCTGCTGCACTTCGACCACGAGGGTGTCGTCCGCCCCGGCCGCGGCGGTCGGCCGCTTGATCGTAAGCGCGTTGTAGATGCCGGGCAGCTCGCCCGGCGGGAACTCGACATCGACCACGGGGCCCGTGATCTGGATCACCTTTCCGGTCGCCATCGGTCTTCTTGTCTCTCCTTGTGTCCCTTGCGGGTCCTAGCCCAGGGCTTCCGCCCCTGAAGCGATCTCGGTCATCTCGCGAGTGATGTTCGCCTGGCGAGTCTTGTTGTAGACGAGGGTCAGGTCGCCGATCAGCTCGTTCGCGTTATCGGTCGCGCTGCGCATGGCGACCATCTGGGCGGACTGCTCCGAGGCACGGTTCTCGAGCACCGCGCGGTAGATGTCGATCGCCACGAAGTGCGGCAGCAGGCGGCTCAGGACCGCCTCCGGCGACGGCTCGAAGAGGTACTCGTCGTTCGTCTCGGTCTCCGCCTCGCCCATCCCGGGCTGCTCCACCGGCAGCACGGTCACGACCACCGGCCGCTGGGAGAGGGTGTTGATGAAGGTCGAGTAGGCGACCTCGATGCGGTCATACGTTCCGGCCAGGAAGTCCTCGGTCACCAGGCGGGCGATGGGCGTGATGTCGGCGAAGCCGGGACGGTCGCCGAGCTGCGCGAAGTGCGCCGCGATCGGCACCCCGGCACGCCGCAGCGCGTCACGACCCTTGCGGCCGACGGTGATGGCGCTCACCTCCGCCTCCTCGCCGGCGAGCGACGCCTCCTCGGCGACATGGCGCAGCACGGCACGTACGGCGTTGGCGTTGAGCGACCCGACCAGCCCGCGATCCGTCGTGATCACGATCAGCCCCACCCGCCTCACCGGGCGGCGGTCGAGCAGCGGGTCGACATCGGCGCCAACCGCTCCCGCGACACGCGCAAGCGCCTGGCGCAGCTCGTCGGAGTAGGGTCGCGCGGCCAGGATCGCGTCCTGGGCGCGCTTCATGCGCGAGGCGGCCACCATCTGCATCGCCCGGGTGATCTGGGCGATGTTGGTGACCGAGCTGATCCGGCGGCGGACCTCGCGCAGGGTTGCCATCTAGGCGCCGGTCTTCTTCTTGCGGCTGGCCCGCGGCTTGGCGGCGGCACCCGCCGCGGCGCCGGTGGCAGCCCGTTTCCGAGCCACCTTGGGCTTCCCGGCGGGAGGCTCGTCGTCCACAGCGGGCGACGCCGCCTCCGCGCTTGCCTCGGGCGTCGGAGTAACCGGCTCGTCGCCCTCACCAAACCCGCTCTGCCGTCGAAACTCCAGCACCGCCTTCTTCAGCCGCGCGGCCAGCGGATCGGAGATCGCCTTCTCCTTGGCGATGGACGGCAGGAGGTCGGCATCGGTCGATTCGAGGTACCGGTAGAGGCCGGTCTCGAAGTCGCGGATCTTCGGGGTCTCGACGTCGTCGAGGTAGCCGTTGGTGGCGGCCCAGATGATGGCCACCTGCTTCTCGACCGCGAGGGGCGCGAACTGCGGCTGCTTCAGGATCTCGGAGAGCTTCTCGCCGCGGGTCAGCTGGTCGCGGGTCGCCTTGTCCAGGTCGGAGGCGAACTGGGCGAACGCGGCAAGCTCCCGGTACTGGGCCAGGTCGAGGCGCAGCTTGCCGGCGACCTGGCGCATCGCCTTGATCTGCGCGTTGCCGCCCACCCGGCTGACCGAGAGGCCGGCGCTGACGGCAGGCCGCTGGCCCTGGTTGAAGAGGTCGCTCAGCATGAAGATCTGGCCGTCGGTGATGCTGATCACGTTGGTCGTGATGTAGCCCGAGATGTCCCCGGCCTGGGTCTCGACGATCGGGAGCGCTGTCAGTGACCCGCCGCCGTTCGCCTTGTTGAGACGGGCGGCGCGCTCGAGCAGCCGCGAGTGCGCGTAGAAGATGTCGCCGGGGTACGCCTCGCGCCCGGGCGGGCGGCGCATCAGGAGGGACACCTGGCGGTAGGCCCAGGCGTGCTTCGAGAGGTCGTCGTAGATGCATAGCGCGTCGCGGCCGGTGTCCAGGAACTCCTCGCCCATGGCGACACCGGCGTAGGGCGCCAGGAACTGGATCGGCGCCGGGTCTGAGGCGCTGGCCACCACCACGATGGTGTGCTCCATGGCGCCGTTCTCCTCGAGCACCGCCACCACCTGCGCCACGGTCGACATCTTCTGGCCGATGGCCACGTAGATGCAGACCAGGTCCTGGCCCTTCTGGTTGATGATCGTGTCGACCGCGATCGCCGTCTTGCCGGTCTGCCGGTCGCCGATGATCAGCTCCCGCTGGCCGCGGCCGATCGGGATCATGCTGTCGATGACCTTGATGCCGGTCTGCACCGGGGTGTCGACGGGCTGGCGGACGATGACGCCGGGAGCGATGCGCTCCACGGGCCGCGTCCCGGTGGCGGCGATCGGCCCCTTGCCGTCCAGCGGCACGCCCAGGGGGCTCACCACGCGTCCGATCAGCGCGTCGCCGACCGGGACCTCGACCACGCGTCCGGTGGTCTTGACCTGGTCGCCCTCCTTGAGCTTGGTGTAGTCACCCAGGATCAGGGCGCCGACCGTCTCCTCTTCGAGGTTGAAGGCCATCCCCATCACGCCGCCGGGAAACTCCAGCAGCTCGGAGGCGAGTGCCCCGGAGAGGCCGTAGATCTGCGCGATCCCGTCCCCGACCTCCACGATGGTGCCGACGCCGGAGACATCGGCTCCCTCGTCGAAGCCGCTGATCTCGTTGCGAATGATCGACGTGATCTCGTCGGATCGGATCGTCATGAACTTCCTCGTCCTTGCCTAAACCGCGGTCAGTCGTGCGCGAAGCCGCTCGAGGCGGCTCCGCACGCTTGCGTCATAGAGCCGATCACCGATCCGCACGGCGACGCCGCCGATGAGATCCGGATCGACCGTCTCTTCCATCTCGATCTCCGAGCCGGTGAGTGCCCGAAGCCGTGAGGCGATCTCGGCGCGCTGGAGCTCGTCGAGCGGGAGGGCAGTGCGCACGAGCGCCAGCTCGACCCCGCGCTCGCGACGGAGCAGCTCGGCGAAGCGGACGATCATCGGCTCGATCGCCCCCGGCCGCCCGCGCCGAACCATGAGCAGCAGCAGGTTCACCACGCCCTGGGCCACGCCGCGGCCGAGGACGGCGCGCAGCACGCGCTCCTTCTCCGCGAACGGGATCGCCGGGTGCTGCAGCAGCCGCCGCAGCTCCGGGTGCCGCATCGTGACCGCGATACTGGCCATGTCGCGCTCCCAGGCGTCCAGCGTCCCGTCGGCACGGCCGGTCTCGAAGGCCGCCTCCGCGTAGCGCCGGGCGGCCGTCACGCGTCGAGCCATCGGTCAGCTGCGCTCCTTGTCGCTGGCCGAGACCTCGGCCAGGAACTCCTCGACCAGGCGCCGCTGGGTCGGGGCGTTCATCTCCGCCTTCACCAGGCGGCCCGCGGCGTCGAGCGCCAGGTCGGCGACCTGAGCACGCAGCTCGGCGATCGCGCGCTGCTTCTCGGCGGTGATCTCCTCGGTCGCCCGGGCGGCGACCTTCTCGGCCTCGGCGCGTGCGGCGGCCACGATCTCGGCCCGCGAGTCCTCGGCGATCTTGGTGGCGCGGGCGATCATCGCCGCGGCCTCCTTGCGCGCCTCGTCGAGGGCGGCCTCGCGCTCCGCACGCGCCAGCTCGCGGTCGCGCGCAGCCGACTCCGCGTCCTCGAGCCCCTTTGCGATCCGCTCCTGCCGCTCGTCGAGGAGCGCCAGCACCCGCCGGAAGACGAACCGGTTCAGCAGGTACAGGATCAGCAGGAAGTTGATGATCTGGAAGGTGAGCTTGAGGACGTCGACCCCGAAGGCGTCGAAGAATGCCATGGCGGCTGCGGTCCTAGGTGAAGAGGATGATGAGGGACACGACCAGGGCGTAGATCCCGATCGCCTCGGTCAGGGCCAGCCCAAGGATGTAGGGCACGAAGATCGTCCCCGAGGCCTCCGGGTTGCGCCCGATCGCCTCCATCGCCTTGCTGAAGCCGATGCCCAGGCCGATGCCCGGCCCGATGCCGCCGAGCCCCATTGCCAGTCCGGCTGCGAGAGGTGTTAGGTCCACGAGTGGTCTTCCTCCTTGTGGTTGCTTACGCCGCGCCGTTCGCCGCGGCCGTGCCTTGCTCGGGCGCCTCGCCCGAATGGTGGTCGTCGGATCCGTGCTGGCGATGCTCAGCGATCGCCAGCGTGATGTAGGTCATCGAGAGGAGCGCGAAGACGAGCGCCTGCACCAGCCCGAAGAGCAGCTCCAGCATGATGAAGACGCCCGGCACCACGAACGCCAGCGGCAGCGTCAGCAGCGTGGCGGTGGTCAGCGCCAGCATCGTGGCCAGCAGCACCTCGCCGGCGAAGACGTTGCCGAAGAGCCGCATCGAGAGGCTGATCACGCGCGACAGCTCGCTGATCATGTGGATCGGCGTGAGGAGCGGGGTCATGTAGGCCGGCTCGGAGACGAGGAGCTCCTTGAGGTAGCCCCGCAGGCCGTTGGCGCGCAGCCCGAAGGCGATGAACGCGACGAACGAGATCAGTGCCAGGCCCAGGGTGAAGTTCAGGTCGGCCGCTCCGGCCCGCACGAACGGGACGAGAATCCGGTGCTCGCCCTCGCCATGCCAGAGGCCGATGGTCCCGACCCCCGGCAGCAGGCTCAGCCAGTTGGCGATCAGGACGAAGAGAAAGATGGCGAAGATGAGCGGCGCGAACTGGCGCCAGCGCTTGCCGCCGGTGCTGCGCACGATGCCCGCCAGGAACTCGATCGGCAGCTCGAGGATGCTCTGGCCCCTGCTCGGAACCACGGCGGCGCGGCGCGTGAACCAGCGGGCAGCCAGCAGCAGCACGATCGAGGCGAGCAGCGCCCCGACCATCGAGTTGGTGACAATCAGCGGGCCGAGCGCGAAGAGCTCCTCGGCCGCGATCTCGACGTGTACCACTCCGCGCCTATCTCCTCATGCTCTGCCGCGCGACATCCCAGATCGTGTACATGGCGGCCCCGATCCCGAGCACCATCCCCACCAGGGTGAAGATCGGACTGGTGTGCAGCCAGCCGTCCACCAGCAGGCCACCCCCGACGCCCAGGATCACCGAGATCCCCAATCGCAGTCCAAGGTCGAAGGCCACGCCCCAGTTGGCGCTCGGCCGGTTGTCGTCGCCCTTGTCAGGTCCCACTGCTGGTTCCGCCACCGAGGCCCCGACGCGCACCGGCGCGGATGAGGAGCCAGATACCGATGGCCGCGATCAGGCTTCCGACCGCCAGACCGATGAGAACCAGCAACGGCGAGGTGCCGAAGACCCCATCCAGGACGAGGCCGGCGACCGAGCCTCCCACCATCGGGATCACCATGATCAGGGTCACCAGGCCCAGGATCTTGACGAGCCCGGTCGGGGTCAGCTGTGCCATCTTCAGTTCGACTCAGAGCGGTCGGACGGCGCGAGTATAGCGGAGCACGATCGAGCCGGCGAAGCGGCGGTCAGGCGGTGGCCTGGCCCGCGATCAGGGTCCCGGGCAGCCCCGGGACCGGGAAGCGATCAACGATCTCGGCGACGCGGTCGCGGATGGCCGACTGGGCAGCCGCGTCGCCACGCGCCGCGATCCCGTCAACGATCAGCCGGGCCACCTGGCCCATCTCCGGCTCCTTCATCCCGCGGCCGGTGACGGCCGGCGTGCCGACGCGGATCCCGCTCGCCACCATCGGCGGGTTGGGATCGTACGGGATGGTGTTGCGGTTGACGGTGATACGGACCTCGCCCAGCGCCAGGTCCGCTTCCTTGCCGGTGACCCCCAGCGGTCGGACGTCCACCAGCATCAGGTGGTTATCGGTCCCGCCGGTAACGACGGCGGCTCCCGCCTCGACCAGGCCGGCCGCGAGAGCCTTCGCGTTCGCCACCGTCTGCTCGGCGTCACGCCGGAACTCGGGGCTCATCGCCTGGCGGAAGGCCACTGCCTTGGCCGCGATGACGTGCTCGAGCGGACCGCCCTGCAGCGCCGGGAAGACGGCCTTGTCGATCGCCTTGGCCAGGTCCTCGTGGCAGAGGATCATCCCGCCGCGCGGCCCGCGAAGGGTCTTGTGGGTCGTGGTCGTGACGACATGGGCGTGGGGCACCGGGCTGGGGTGCACGTCGGCTGCCACCAGTCCCGCGAAGTGGGCCATATCGGTCATCAGGTAGGCGCCGACCTCGTCGGCGATCGCCCGGAACGCGGCGAAGTCCCAGAAGCGCGGGTAGGCGGTGGCGCCGGTGACGATCAGCTTGGGCCGATGCTCGCGCGCCAGCGTCCGCACCTCGTCCATGTCGATCAGATGCGTCTCGCGGTCGACGTGGTAGGCGATGAAGTTGTAGTACTGCCCGCTGAAGTTCACCGGCGACCCGTGGGTCAGATGGCCGCCCTGGTCGAGCGCCAGCCCGAGGACCGTATCGCCCCGCTCGAGGAGTGCGTGGTACACGGCCATGTTGGCCTGCGCCCCGGCGTGCGGCTGGACGTTCGCGTGCTCGGCGCCGAACAGCTGCTTCGCGCGCTCCCGTGCCAGATCCTCGCCGACGTCGACGACCTCGCAGCCGCCGTAGTAGCGACGCCCCGGATAGCCCTCCGCGTACTTGCCGGTCAGGATCGAGCCGGTCGCCTGGAGCACCGCCAGCGACGGGTAGCTCTCCGACGCGATCAGCTCGAGGTTGGAGCGCGTTCGCTCCTCCTCGTCGCGGATGACGCGGTAGATCTCGGGATCTTCGAGCTCGAGTGGTGCCCAGGGATCCATCGGCTGGCTCGTCCTGTAGCGGGGTGGGGCACGAGTGTAGACCTAGGCTGTGAGGCCCATCCTCGCCAGGAGCGCGGTGCCGGCCTGCCAGTTGTCGGGGTCCTCGGCCGACAGCCGACGGGCCTCCCCGGCTATCGCCGACGCGATCGCCGGCTGCTCGTCACGCAGCGCGCCGTGGCCGGCGTACCGCGCGCTCTCGAAGGCGACGAAGGCGGCGTAGCGCTGCAGCGGGGTGGCCGCCGAGATCGCCTCCTCGACCCCTGGCTCGAAGTCGATCGGCACCATCATCCGGCCGAAGAACGCACCGAGCTCCAGGCCAGCCTGGTCGATGTCCTGTGAATGGCCGCCGAGACGCAGGATCGGGCCGGGAGAGGCGAGGACAGCCACCACCAGGTCGGGCGCGACCGCATCCAGCCTCACCTCGCCGCCCAGGGTCGCAAAGGCATTCTCGATCCCCAGCCGGTCGATCACCTCGAGCCGCCCCCAGGAGAACTCGGCCCGCATCGGCGCGCGGCTGTCGATCGTCAGCTCCGCAAGGTGCCCCCGCCGGTCGTCCCCGGTGCGCCAGAAGCGGACGAGCTCCGGATCGAAGTGGTCCAGCGTCGGATGCGGACGGAAGGCGACCATGAGCCGCGCCTCGCCTGGATGCCCATGCGGAGGTGTCTCGAGCAGGAATCCCAGGTGGGCGAGGCGCCGGGCGGCCTCAGCCGGCTCGGCCATCGGCTCCGCAGATTCGCTCCTGCCTCATGGCTTCCGAGGATAGCGCGTCAGCGAACGTTGACCTCACCGCGCTCCCCGACCATGACGGCCGCACCGTCAGGGATCGTCGCCAGCTCCGCGGAGGGGAGCTGCACGATCGGCACGCGGATCCCATAGAGCTCGTCGGCGACCGCGGCGCCGACCGACAGAATCAGGTCCGCCTCGCCGAGGAGGATCGCGGCCGGGGCGCAGCCGGCCCGGACCATCTCGGCCAGGATCGACGAGGAAGATGACGATCCCCGGACGGACGCCATCACCAGCACCCGGCCGCTCACCGAGGTCCCCCGTTGCGGATGCCGCGCGTCGATGATCTCGCCGCTGCCCGGGTCGACGCCGCCCCACAGGGAGAGCGGCTCGTCCAGCCGCAGCGCCGGCCCGTCCGCGACGCCACCGGCGAGGACCGTGCCCCTCACGCCGACCCCCAGACCGACGCATCCCGCCAGACGCGGCCCTCGACCGCGGAGCGGACGCACTCGCGCAGCGAGCCGAAGACCACCTCGACGCCGATGTTGCCCGGGGCGTAGAAGGCCCACTTGCCCGAGTCGGTCATCACCGGCAGCGGGCTCGACCTCAGGACGGGGGCGATATAGGTGCAGGTGTCCACCAGCAGCTCGACGCCCAGCCCACGCAGCCTTCGCGCCAGCCCCTCCTCCTCCGCCTCGGCCAGCAGGCTGCGGGCGGTCGATACCAGCAGCTCGACCCCGCGCGCGGGGCGGGCGCCTCCCAGCTCGCGCTCGATGGCCCGCAGCTCGACGAGCGACGCGTGCGGGGTGCCCAGCGAGACGGCGCCGATCGGCGTTCCCGTGGGGGCGCCGCCGGCTCGGGTGGTGAGCTCGTCGCGAGCGCCACGCAGCTCGGTGAGCCCGATCTCGGCGACCTCCTCCGGCTCTCCGCCCTGCAGCGCGGCCGCGAGGGTTGGCGCCTCCGGCGTCGAGCCGACGGCGTGGAACATGGCGACCGCGCCCGATGATGCCGCCGACGCGCCGATCGCCTTCAGCCGCTCCTCGGCGACGCCGGGCGGCAGGCCCTCGATCACGGCGACCCGGCTTCCGGCCCGTCTGCCCAGGACGATCCCGAGCACCGGGTACAGCGAGCCGTCATCCATGAGCGCCGCCGGGATGTCTGGCGCCAGTCGCAGGACGAGCACCGCCCGTCGCGCTGCCGTCCGGTGGAGCCCCGCGTCTGGGACCCGTCCCGCGATCGCGCAGGCGATGTCGGCGAAGTCGCCGTAGCGCTCGGTGCGCGCCCCGATGACGCTGTTGCAGAAGACGATCGCATTCGACTCCGCCCAGGCCACCTGCTCGCCAAGCGACGGCCGTGACGACGGGAGCTGGTACGGCGCGCAGGTGTAGGTCGGCTGACAGCCGAGCGAGCGGTAGTGGCCCATCAGCAGTCGCCCGCGTTCAGCGACTGCGGGATCGCCGCGCCACAACTCGGGGTGGAGCAGGTCGAGCGCGCCCACGTTCAGCGTTGTCGGCACACCCACCTGTGCGCCCCCCTCGATCAGCCGCTCGACGAAGTCGATCGTCGCCTCCCCGTGATAGAGGCAGGAGTCGACGTGGGCCTGCGTGATCGGGATCAGGCGCTCCGCCCCGAGGACCTCCGCCGCCCGGACCACCAGCCGCATCGCCAGGGCTGCGCCGTCTCCGAAGTCGCCCGACAGGATGAGCCGCTCTTGGTCCTCGAGGACGAGGCTCAGTGCCCGGCCTCCTCGGCCTCGATGCGCGCCAGCTTCTCCAGCCGGGCGACGTGGCGCCCTCCGCTGAACTCGCTCGCCAGGAACTCCCGGAGGCACGCCTTCGCGACCTCGGTGCCGATGATCCGGGCACCGAAGGCGATCACATTGGCGTCGTTGTGCTCGCGCGCGAGACGAGCCACCACCGGGTTCGTGCACTGAACGCAACGGATGCCGCGGACCTTGTTGGCCACGATCGCCTCACCGGTCCCGCTCCCGCCGAGCACGATCCCGCGCTCGTAGTCGCCGCGGGACACGCCCCGGGCGACCGGCCCGACGAAGTCGGGATAGTCGACGGAGTCGGCCGAGAAGGTCCCGAAGTCGCGGTACTCG
>DASSIB010000023.1:0-9760 GCA_035692365.1 Candidatus Limnocylindria bacterium
ATGGCTCGAATGCCTCGGCCACTTCCGTGCGCTGCAGGTGGCGGATCTCGACCGCCATCCGCTCCAGCGTCCCGCCGAGGATCGCGAGCGCCGTCAGCAGCTCGGCGTGGCGGTCGCGGCTGACCACCTGCGTCGCGGCCGGGTCGGCGGCCAGGCCGAGCGAGCGGCACACGAAATCCTCCACCTCGGCACTGACATGGGCATGCGTGCCGACCGCGCCGGAGACCTTCCCGACCGCGATCCCCTCGCGCGCGCGTGCAAGCCGCGCCTGGTCGCGCTGCACCTCCGCCAGCCAGCCGGCAGCCTTGAACCCGAAGGTGATCGGCTCGGCATGAATCCCATGGCTCCGGCCGACCATCGGCGTTGACCGATGCTCGATCGCCATCTCGCGCACCACCTCCGCCAGCCGGGCCAGCTCTTCCTCCACGAACCGGGTGGCGTCGCGCAGCACGACCGCGGTCGCCGTGTCGAGCACGTCCGAGCTGGTCAGCCCGAAGTGCAGCCAGCGTCCCTCGGGGCCCATCTGCTCCGTGACGGATCGCAGGAAGGCGATGACGTCGTGCTGCGACTCCTCCTCGATCTCGCGTGCGCGTGCGCCGTCGACGCTCCCCGTCGCCGCGCGGATCCGCTCCCAGTCGCCATCGGGAACGAGCCCCGCCGCGTGCCTCGCCTCGACCGCCAGCAGCTCGATCCGCAGCCACAGGTCGAGCTTGTGCTGCTCCGAGAAGAGCTCGCGCAGCTCCGGCAGCGCGTAGCGGTCGATCATCTGGGGTCGATGTCCAGCTCCGCCGCATCCGCCAGCCTGGCGCGGGTGGCATCCACCGCCGCGGCCAGCGCTGGATCGGCCAGCGCGAGGATGCGGGCCGCCAGGTGCGCTGCGTTCTTCGCCCCCGCCGAGCCGATGGCGACCGCCGCCACCGGGACCCCGGGCGGCATCTGCACCACGCTGTAGAGCGCGTCCGCGCCCCCGAGGGCGCCCGCGTCGAGTGGCACTCCGATCACCGGTCGCGCCGTCAGCGAGGCGAGGACGCCGGGCAGGTGCGCGGCCATTCCGGCGGCCCCCACGAAGATGCGCACGCCTCTCGCCTCCGCCTCGCGAACGTAGCCGCCCAGCGCCGCCGGCTGACGATGGGCGCTGATCACGCTCGCCTCCCAGCCGATCCCGTACTCGTCCAGGACGTCGAAGCAGCCCTTGAGGGCGGGCAGGTCGGAGCGTGAGCCGCAGATCACGGCGACGAGGGGACTGGAGGTCATCGGTCCTAGGATATCCCGCAGCCCGATCGCCCGGCCGACTAGAGCTCGCGAAGCCCGACGTCGGTTCGGTGCTGTCCGCCTTGGAGCCGAACCTCGGCGACCCCGCCATATGCCGTCTCGCGGGCGGAGGCCAGGTCGTCGCCGATCCCCACCACGGTTGCAACGCGCCCCCCGGTTGCCTCCCAGGAGCCGTCCCTGGCGCGCCGGGTAGCGGCATGGAAGCAGAGGAGCGGCCCACCGTCGTCGGCGGAGGAGGGATCCGCGCCGAGCAGCGGGCGGCCGGTGACGGGGTCTCCCGGATACCCCTCGGCCGCGATCACCACCCCGACCGCCGCCCCGTCGCCGAGGGATACCGCCCCCTCCATCGCACTGCGGTCGCCGGTCGCAACGCCCAGCAACACCGCGGACAGCTCACCGTCGAGCAGCGGGAGGAGGACCTGCGCCTCGGGATCGCCGAAGCGGGCGTTGAACTCCAGCACCATCGGCCCGGCCTCGGTCAGCATCAGCCCGGCGTAGAGGACCCCGCGGTAGGGCGTTCCGTCGCGAGCCATGCGCCACGCGATCGGCTCGAAGGTTGCCGCGACCGCATCCTCGACCTCGGCGGCGCCGAACCACGGAACCGGGGAGTAGGCCCCCATCCCGCCGGTGTTCGGTCCCTCGTCGTCGTCGAGCAGCCGCTTGTAGTCGCAGGCCGCCCCCAGGGGGATCACCGACTCGTCGCTCACGAGCGCAAAGACCGATACCTCGCGCCCGGTCAGCCGCTCCTCGAGCAGGAGGCGCGCGCCCGGCGGCGCATCCCGCAGCAGCTCTCGGATGGCGTCCTCCGCCGCCGCGTGGCTGTCCGGCACGACCACGCCCTTGCCGGCCGCCAGCCAATCGGCCTTGACCACGGGGAGTTCGGCGCCCGCGCGGAGGTGCGCCAGGGCCGCCTCGAGGTCGTCGAATACGGCGCTCGCCCCGGTCGGCACGCCCGCGCGCCGCAGCTGCTCCTTGGCGAACGCCTTGCTCGACTCGAGCCGGGCGGCGGCGCGGTCAGGTCCGAAGGTCGGGACCGATGCTCCTCGCAGCGCGTCGGCCACCCCCGCCGCCAGCGGGGCCTCCGGGCCGATCACCACCAGGTCGTACCGCTCGCGCGCGGCATGGCGGGCGACGGACGCGGCGTCGAGGATGTCGAGGTCGGGCACGGTCTCCGCCACCGCAGGCGTCCCGCCATTGCCGGGCGCGATGCGCAGCCTGCCCACTCCTTCGTCGCGCGCCAGGCGCCAGGCCAGGGCGTGCTCGCGCGCCCCCGAGCCGAGGATCAGGACGTCCACGCCGCTACGGAGACGGGCTGGGCAGAGGCTCCACGGAGGCACCGGTCAGCTCGGCCAGCCGCTCGAGGACCGGCGCGAGCTCGTCCAGTCGCTCCTGGTAGGTGCCCAGGTCACCCTTCGCCAGAGCCGCCTGGGCCTCGGCATACAGCCGATTCGCCTCCGCCACCAGCCCGGCGACGTCCCCGGGCAGGCCCCCGTTACCGTCGGGCGGAGGTGGCACGGCCTCGCCCAGGACCTGCTCGATCGCTCCCTGGAGGTCCTCGGCGAAGGCGACCCGGTCGTTGCTGACCATGATCAGCCGCACGAACTCGGGGAACGGGGCGCCCGATGCCTGCAGGAAGACCGGCTCCACGTACAGGAGACCGTTCTCGCCGATCGGCAGGACCAGCAGGTTGCCCCGGATGACCGACGAGCCCGACCGATCCCAGAGGCTGAACTGCGTGCTGATCGCGTCGTCCTGGTCGATCCGCGCTTCGACCAGTGCCGGGCCGTCCGTCGAGGTGTCGTTGGGGAAGTGGAAGGCGATGCGCTCGCCGTAGACGCCCGGATCCATGCGCGCGGCCGTCCAGGCGATCATGTTCGGCCGCTGCTCGGGCACCAGTGGCTGAATCAGGACGAACTCGGCCCGGTCCTCGCCCGGGATGCGCATGATCACGTAGTAGGGCTCCATCGGCTGCCCGTTGCCGGCCACCACGTCCTCGGGGATGGCCCAGCGGTCGTCCTGGTTGTAGAAGACGGTCGCTCCGTTGTCGGTCGCCGGCAGGTGGTAGAGCCGGTAGGACTGGTTCTGGGCGATGAAGAGGTCCTCGGGGTAGCGGAGGTGGGCCTGGAGCTCCTCTGGCATCGCCGCGAGTGGCTCGAAGAAGCCGGGGAAGATCTTTGCCCAGGCGGCGAGGATCGGCTCGTCCGGTTCCATCACGAAGAAGCGGACCGTCCCGTCATACGCATCCATGACGACCTTGACGCTGTTGCGGATGTAGTTCGCGCCCGGGAATGGGCTGTCGGCGCCGAGCGGCTGTGCATTCGGGTATCGGTTCGTCACGGTGTAGGCGTCCCACACCCACAGCAGGCGATCGGCGGCGTTGACGATGTAGGGATCGTGGTCGTAGGCGAGGAACGGTGCCAGCTCCGGCACGCGCTCGGTGATGGCCCGCCGGAAGAGGATCTGCGACTCGGAGGTGAGCTGGTTGCTGATCAGCATGTTCAGGTCGCCGAAGCGCATCGCGAACAGGGCGCGGCTGATCAGGTTGTCGACCGCCACACCCGTCGTCCCGCTCCAGACCGTGGTGGCTCCCGCCTCGTTCGACTCCCCGAGCGGGTAGTCGAACTCCTCCGTGTCGGTCCCGGTGATGACGTAGGTGTCCGTCTGCTCGCCGAAGTAGATGCGCGGCTGCTCGACCGGAAGGCTCGCCTCGCGGTTGATCCCGCTGACCAGGTAGTCGGGCTGTCCCTGGTCGGTCACCGCGTCAACGGGAACGGCGGTGATCCCGTAGCCGTGCGTGTACACCAGGCGCTCGTTGGTCCATGTCTTGGCGTCGTCCGCGAGCTTCTCGACGTCGAGCTCCCGCGCGCTGAGCATGATCTGGCGCTGATCCTCGCCAATCGTGTAGCGGTCGATGTCGACGTCAAGGAAGTCGTAGTAGCGGCGCAGGATCTGGTCCTGGCCGAAGGTGATGAGGAGTGGGCGGTAGTCCCACAGGCGCAGGTTGTCGATGGTGGCGGCATCCTGCTGGAAGACCGCCTCGGTCAGCCGCTGCTCACCGGTGAAGCTGCGCTGCTCGATCGTGTCGAGGTCGAACGCGGCCCGCGTCGAGGCGAGGTGCTTCGCGATGTAGGGACGCTCGACGTTCAGCTCGTTGGGGTTCACCTGGATGTTCTGGACGTACGCGGGAAAGAGCGCGCCGACCGCGATCGAGAGAACGAACCAGGCACCTCCGGCCAGCACCAATGCCCACAGCGTCCGGAACCAGATGTTGAGGAGCAGCAGCGTCGCCGCCGCCAGCGCGACGAAGGTGAGGATCACGTAGGCCGGCAGCTGGGCGTTCATATCGGTGTAGGTCGCGGCCTGGATGGACTCGTACCCGCTGGTCGAGTACGAAAGCTCGGGGATGTCCAGCTGGTAGCCGGCGGCGATCAGCACCAGGAGGAGGGCACCGATGATCGAGAGGTGCGCCCGCACCGACGTCGTGAGCCGAAACTGCCAGCGCATCGCACCCGCGGCGTAGGCACCCAGGCTGAGCACGAGGATCCCGATCAGGCTGGCGATGCCCCAGCCCTGCAGGAAGCGCAGGAACGGGAGATCGAAGACGTAGAAGCCGATGTCGCGCTGGAAGTTCGGATCGACGGAACCGAAGTCTCCGCCATTGACGAAGAGGAGGACCGTCTCCCAGCTGCCGCTCCAAGCGCCGGCCGAGATGAGGGCCAGCAGCACCGTGACGCCGATCAGCGCCCAGGTGACGGCGCGGGAGACGTCGGGGATCTCGAACTCGCCGATGCGGCGGATCGGCACCTGTGGGGCGATGCGACGGGCAAGCAGGATGCTGGCGACGGCCGGCACCGCAAACGCCACGAAGCCGGCGACGAAGAGGCCCACCTGCGACCAGAGGCGCGTGGTCAGCACGCTGGTCCGATCGAGCGCGTCGTACCACATCACGTCGGTGATCAGGTTGACGAGGCTGCCCAGGAAGCCGAATACGAAGAGCGCCAGGACGGCGATGCCGATGATCAATCCCCAGCGCGGGGGGCGCCCATCGCTCCGCGGCCGAAGGACTCGCGGCCGGCCCGGTCGGAACGGACTCGGCCCGGGCTCCTCGGCATCGGCTGACTGGTCGTGCCCGTTGCCGCCGCTCCGCCGTGGACTGCGTGGAGGGATCGGCCGGCCCTCCCGGCGGGCATCCTCCTCGGCCTGGCGGCGTTGCAGCTCCTCCAGGAGCTTGTCGAACCAGCTGGACATCAGCGGCAATCCTATCCCGGATCGGCCGACCATCGTTACCGGCGGCGTATGTGCGTACATCACGCGCCAGGACCTGGTGGTCCGAGGCGGACATCTCAACACAGGAGGTACGGCAGATGAGACGCATGATGGCCGGCGTGGTGCTTGCGGCATCGCTGACGCTGCTGTCAGTGGCCAGCGCCCTGGGTCATGTTCACGGCATCACGCCGCTGCGATGCGTCGCTCCCGACAACGCGGGCGCGAACCAGACGAATCTGACCCCGGCCTCGTCCACCAACGGTGGACCGATCTTCGGCCTGATCCCGCGGGATGTGGGAAACGCACCCCTGACCCTCGGCGACGGCGGCCGTTCAACGCCGGCGTGTCCTTGAGACCCTTCCCCCACCCTTTCCTTTAGGTCTGGGTCACTCCCACTCGATGGTGGCCGGCGGCTTGCTGCTGATGTCGTAGACGACGCGGTTGACGCCGGCCACCTCGTTCACGATCCTCGAGCTGATCCTGGCCAGCAGGTCGTACGGGAGGCGCGCCCAATCGGCGGTCATCCCGTCGTCGCTCGTGACGGCGCGGATCGCAACCACGTTCGCGTAGGTCCGGAAGTCGCCCATGACCCCCACCGAACGGACGGGAGTCAGGATGGCGAATGACTGCCACAGGGACCGATATAGCCCAGCGGCCTTGACCTCGTCGATCACGATCCAGTCGGCCTCACGCAGCGTCTCCAACCGGTCCGCCGTCACCTCGCCGATGATGCGGATCGCCAGGCCCGGGCCCGGGAACGGCTGGCGCAGGACCATCGCCTCCGGCAGTCCAAGCTCGACGCCGACATTGCGCACCTCGTCCTTGAACAGGTAGCGCAGCGGCTCGATCAGGCTGAAGCGCAGGTCGGCGGGGAGGCCGCCGACGTTGTGATGGGTCTTGATCTTGGCCGCGGTCTTCGTCTCGGCGGTCTTGGACTCGATGACGTCGGGGTAGAGGGTGCCCTGGGTCAGGAAGTCGATCTGCCCAAGCTTGGCCGCCTCCTCCTCGAAGACCCGGATGAACTCGTCGCCGATGATGCGGCGCTTCTCCTCGGGATCCTCCACGCCCGCCAGGCGCTTGAGGAACCGCTCACGCGCGTCGACCATGATCAGCTTCATGCCGAAGTTCTCGGCGAATGTCGCCCGGAGCAGCTCCGACTCGCGCTTCCGCATCAGGCCATGGTCGACGTAGATGCAGGTCAGCTGGTCGCCGATGGCGCGGTGGACCAGGGTCGCCGCCACCGCGGAGTCGACGCCTCCGGAGAGCGCGCAGATGACCTTGCCGTCACCTACCCGTTCGCGGATGTCGGCGACGGTCGTCTCGACGAACCCGGCCGGGGTCCAGGTGGGACGCGCTCCGGCGATCTCGATCACGAAGTTGCGCAGGATCTCACGCCCCGCGGGGGTGTGGACCACCTCGGGGTGGAACTGGATGCCGTACAGGGAGCGGGTCGGGTCGGCGAGCCCGGCGAAGGCGCTCGTCTCCGTCTCGGCAGTGGTGACGAACCCGACCGGCGGCCGGACGATGCGGTCGCCGTGGCTCATCCACACCGGCTGCCGCCGGTCCAGACCGCGGAAGAGGCCGTCCTCGGTCGTGATCTGGACCGATGCAGGCCCGTACTCCCGCTTCGTGCTCGACGCGACCTCGCCGCCGAGCTGGTGGGCCATCAGCTGCAGTCCGTAGCAGATGCCGAGGACCGGGATCCCGCCGGTCCAGATACCCGGATCTGGATGCGGAGCACCCTCGTCGTACACCGATGAGGGTCCGCCGGAGAGGATGATCGCCTTGGGCCGTCGCCGCTCGATCTCGGCCCACGGCGTGTCATGCGGAAGGAGCTCGCTGTAGACGTGCAGCTCACGGACGCGACGCGCGATCAGCTGGGCAAACTGGCTCCCAAAGTCGAGGATGACGATCGTGTCGGGCTCGGATGGCACCTCGCCGGCACGCTGTGGCGGCGGCGCGTGGAGCGCCTGCTCGAGGTAGGCCTCGACCTCGGCGTCGTCAGGGGCGAGGACCCGGTGTCCCGCGTTCGCTGCCTCGCCGTGAACGGTCCGACCGCGGCTCGGCGGCGATGGTGGCTCCTCCGGCAATGATCCCTCCCGACTGCGTGCGCCCAGTCTACCGGGGGCAGTAGGCTATGGGTCCGATGGATGACGAGATGACCCAGACCGATCCGCGGGTGGTGGACCTTCAGCCGCAGCCGACAGTCGCCGCTCGCGTCCAGCAATCCTTCGACGAGCTCGACATCGGAGCACTGTTCGGGCTCCACATGTCGAATGTCGCGGATCGCATTGCGGACCTGGGCGGGACGCCGGCGGGGCCTCCGTACGCCAGGTACTACGAGTTCGGCCCCGAGCGAGCCGACGTCGAATTCGGGATCCCGGTCGCTGCTCCGGTACAGAACCTGCGGCCGCTGGCCGAGTGCGAGCCCGGCGAGGTCGGCGCCGGCGAGCTGCCCGGCGGACCGGCTGCGGTCACCTTGCACGTGGGCGCTTACCCGGAGCTCGGCAACGCCTACCAGCGGCTGCAGGACTGGATTCCCGCTCAGGGCCACACGCCGGGGGTCGCCCCCTGGGAGTCCTACGTCAAGGATCCGAGCGAGGTGGCAGAGGCGGACCTCCAGACCGAACTGGTCTGGCCGTTGACCTGAGGGTCAGCTGGCGAGAGCGGCCTCGGCGATATCGATCGCGGCGGCGAGCTGGTCGGCCGCGTCCCCTTCGGCGGTGATGGCCACGCTCACGCCACGCCCGCCACCGAAGACGAAGATGGTGGTGCCCGGCAGCCCCATGATTCCGTTCGCCTTCTGGTAGGCGGCATCGCCGACTCCCTCGAGCGGCTCGCTCATCTCGAGCTGCGTCGCCGTCGCCTCGAACTCGGCCTCGGCCATCTCCTTGAGCTGCGCCTCGACGTGCTGATTCGCGTCGGCTGCCAGCGGATAGTGGCAGTAGATCCCGTTCGGGCGCGGGAGCACATCCCCGCTCTGCGGCTCGCCGACCGGGCCGCCGAGTGCGGCGACCGCCAGCTGCTCGGTCACTGCGTCGCACAGGCTTCCCTCGGTCTGACCGCCTCCACCGACGGGGGTCGCGGTCGCCTCGCCGCCGCCCGCGCTGGCGCCGGGAGCCACCGACGTCCCGCCTCCTCCGCACGCGACGGCCACGATCCCCAGCAGCACGACCGCTGCCGTGGATCGGATGTGGAGGCTCACTCCTTGCCGGCCAGCTGCCATGACTTCCCCTCCGTGGCGATCGACGGCGCGATCACCATCTCGACGTGGTGCATGTCGCGGATGGTCCGCGCCCCCAGCGAGGCCATCGACTGGCGCAGCGCCCCAACCAGGTTCTGCGTCCCGTGGGTCGTGTGAGCGGGGCCGAAGAGGATCTGCTCGAGCGGCAAGCGCTCGCCGATCTTGATCCGCGTCCCGCGCGGCAGGGTCGGTGACGGCGCTGCCATCCCCCAGTTGAAGCCACGACCCGGTGCCTCGAGCGCGCCGGCGAAGGGGGAGCCCAGCATCACCGCATCGGCTCCGCTGGCGACCGCCTTGGCGATGTCGCCACCCGTCTTCATGCCGCCGTCGGTGATGACCGGGACGTATCGGCCCGTCTCCTGCTCATACCGATCTCGCGCCGCAGCGACCTCGAGGGTCGCGCTGACCTGGGGCACCCCGATGCCCAGCACTTCGCGCGTCGTGCAAGCGGCACCGGGGCCGACGCCGACCAGGATCGCGGCGGCGCCCTGGTGCATCAGCTGGTACGCGGCCTCGCCGCTCACCGTGTTGCCGACCAGGACCGGCATCCTCAACGCCCCGGTCAGGTCGGCGAGCGAGAGGACGCGGCCGCCTGTCGAGATGTGCTGGGCGCTGGAGACCTGCGACTGGACCAGGAAGAGCTCCGCACCTGCCTCGGCCGCGACCTCGGCGTGGTGCCAGGCGGAGCCGGGTGTCGTCGCGACGGCGGCGATCCCGCCCTGCGCCCTGACTCGCGTGATGAGGGCGGTGATGAGCTCATCGCGTACCGGCGCGGCGTAGGCGTCCGCCAGGAGCTCGGCCGCCTGCTGGTTGGTAGCGGCGCCCGCGACCTGCTCGATGATCGGGCCGGCATCCTCGTAGCGCGTGTACAGGCCCTCGAGGTTGATGAACGCGAGGCCGCCGTGACGGCTCATGCGGGAGGCGAAATCGGCATCCGCGACGGCATCCATCGCAGACGCGATGAACGGGATCTCGAGC
>DASSIB010000024.1:0-24045 GCA_035692365.1 Candidatus Limnocylindria bacterium
CGCAGCCGTCCTGGCGATCGGCCTGCTCGGGATGTTCCACCTGACCGGTGGCAACGGTGCCAGCGGGGTCGACAGCGGTGAGGGTGGGGGAGTGATCGGCTTCGCGGCATCCGCCGCGCTGAGCGGGGCGATCGGGGCGGCTGGGGCCTGGATCGTGCTCGGCCTGATGCTGGTGGTCGGACTGCTCCTGTACTTCAACATGACCGTCGGTGACCTGGTGGCGGCGTGGCTGCAACGCCGTGACGAGCGGGCCGAGCTGGCCGCGCTCGAGGCGAGGCGAGGCGTTGCCGATTCCCGCATCCGGCAGGAGCCCGCCTCGTCAGCGGCCGTCCCTGCGGGCCGCGGACTGCTGGATCGGATGCGCACCGCCCTCGGTGGAGGAGCGGATGCCGAGGAGGAGCCGCTGATCGTGCGTCGCGCGCGTCCGCCGGAGAGTGTCGCCCCGCCGCCGCGACCGCGGGAGGTGCCCTTCCCGATCGGGGAGGTCGAGGCCGCCCAGGCGATACCCGTCACCGTCGACGAGCTCGAGAGCGAGGAGACGGCGCACCTCGCCGAGGTCGAGCACCACGAGGTGGCCGATGCCGCGCTGGAGGCAACCATCCGCAGCTGGGACCTGCCCGAGATCGGCCTCCTCGACGACGCCCCGGCCAGCAGTGCCGCCCAGCTCGACCTGACCGCCAAGGGGCAGCGCATCCGCGACACCCTGGCCCACTTCGGGATCGGGGTGAAGGTCGCGCGCATCCAGGAGGGGCCGGTCGTGACGCAGTACGCGCTCGACGTCGAGCCCGGCATCAAGCTGTCGCGGATCGAGGGTCTGGCCGATAACCTGGCGCTCGACCTGAAGGCGCGCAGCATCCGGATCCAGGCTCCCATCCCCGGCGAGCCGTACGTGGGGATCGAGATCCCGAACAGCGCATTCGACCTGGTCACGCTCAAGGAGGTGCTGAGCTCGCCCAACTTCGAGGAGGCGGCCGGGCGCAGCAAGCTCGCCTTCGCCCTGGGCCAGGACGTCGCCGGCCAGCCGTTCAGCGCCGACCTGTCGCGCATGCCGCACCTGCTGATCGCGGGCGCCACCGGATCGGGAAAGAGCGTCTGCGTCAACGCGATCATCTGCTCGCTGCTGATGCGCGCCTCGCCGAGCGAGGTGAAGCTGATCCTGATCGACCCCAAGCGGGTCGAGATGGCGCAGTACAAGGGCATCCCGCACCTGCTGACCGAGGTGATCGTCGACAACGACAAGTCGGTCAACGCCCTGAAGTGGACGGTCGGCACGATGGAGAGCCGATACCACGAGTTCGCCCAGCGCGGGGTGCGCAACATCGCGGGCTACAACGAGGCGCTCCGGCCGGGCGAGCCGCGGATGCCGTACATCGTGATCGTGATCGACGAGCTGGCCGACCTGATGATGGTCAGCGCCTACGAGGTGGAGGCGACCATCACCCGCATCGCGCAGCTGGCGCGCGCCACTGGCATCCACCTGGTGGTCGCCACCCAGCGCCCATCGGTCCAGGTCATCACCGGCCTCATCAAGGCCAATATTCCGTCGCGGATCGCCTTCGCAATGACCAGCGGGGTCGATTCGCGCACGATCCTCGACACGGTGGGCGCCGAGGACCTGCTCGGCCGCGGCGACATGCTCTACCAGCCGATCGACGCTCCACGGGCCGTCCGCCTGCAGGGTGTGCTCGTGACCGACCAGGAGATCGAGACCGTCGCCCGCCACTGGCGCGCGCAGGGCGGCCCGCAGTACCGCCCCGAGATCACCGCACCGAAGCGCGACGGCAAGCCCGGCGGGCGGCCGGGCGAGGAGGACGACGAGGGAGACGCGCTGCTGTCGGCGGCGGTCGACATCGTGCGGCGCTCCGACAAGGCGTCGGCGTCGCTGCTCCAGCGCCGGCTGCGCATCGGCTACGCGCGTGCGGCGCGGATCCTGGACCAGATGGAGGACCGCGGGATCGTCGGCCCGGCTGATGGGAGCCGCTTCCGCGAGGTGCTCGTCACGCCCGATGGATGGGGAGGCGAGATCGGTCCCGACGAGGACGGGGAGTGACGGAGCGGGAACCCACCAAGCTCGGCACCGTCCTGCGAACCGCGCGTGAGGCGAGGTTCATCGACCTGGTCCGCGTCGAACGGGACACCAAGATCCGGGTTCGCTACCTCGCGGCGCTGGAGCGCGGCGACTACCGAGACCTGCCGGAGCCGATCTACACACGGGGCTTCCTGCGCAACTACGGCCTCTACCTCGGCCTCGATCCGGAGTACCTGATCGACCTGTACCGCCTGGAGAGCGGGACGGGCGCCGACCGACCTTCGATGGCGTCTGCGAGACGGCCGATGGCGGCCCGGCAGGGCCGCTCCCTGGTGGTCAGCTCCGGCGCCATCGCCGCCGCGATCCTGACCATCCTGGTCGTCGCGTTCGTCGTCTACCTCGTCGCTGAGTTCGTGACCTTCGCCCGCACCCCGGACCTGCGCATCACGGCTCCCGCCGCCGACGCCGTGGCCTGGGAGGGCGAGACCTACACCATCCGCGGCGTCACGGAGCCGAACGCCACCATCACGACCGATGGGCTGCGGCAGAACCCGAGCACCACCGCCGACGCCGATGGCCGCTTCAGCGTGCGGGTCGGCCTGGTCCCCGGCGCGAATGTCATCACGCTGGTGGCCAATGACCCCCTGACCGGACGCGACAGCGCTGCCGTGCGCCGCACCATCACGGTCGTGCCGGCTGTCATCCCGACGCCGAGCCCGACGTCCAGCCTGGCGCCGTCGGCGGGACCGACGGGCACCGGCGCGCCACAGGGACGAAGATAGGGGAGCGGCAGGAGCAGGAGACGAGATGGCCGATTCATCATTCGACGTGGTCAGCGACTTCGACCAGCAGGAGCTGGTCAACGCGCTCGACCAGGTGCGCCGCGAGGTCGCGACGCGCTACGACTTCAAGGGGGCCAAGGTATCGCTGGAGCTGGGCAAGGACGAGATCACGCTCCATGCGGACGACGAGTTCCGCGCGGGTTCGGTCAAGGACCTGATCGAGACCAAGGCCGTTCGCCGGGGCCTCTCGCTGAAGGTCTTCGACTGGGGCAAGCTCGAGCCAGCCGCGGGCGGCACGGTCCGTCAGCGGATCGGGCTGCATCGTGGCCTCACCTCAGAGCAGGCCAAGGAGATCGCCAAGCTGGTGCGCGAGCAGTTTCCGAAGCTGAAGCCCGCCATCCAGGGGGACGCGGTGCGCGTATCGGGCAAGAGCAAGGACGAGCTGCAGGGCGTCATCAACCACCTCCGCGGCCTCGACTACGCCGTGGCGCTCCAGTTCATCAATTACCGATGAGTCCGCCAAGCGACGCGGAGCTGGCGCGCGTCGCCGCAGGGCTGGGGAAAGCCCTCCGCGCCCGCGGCTGGAGGATGGCGACCGCCGAGTCCTCGACCGGCGGCCTCATCGGCCATGCCATCACCATGACCGCAGGTGCCAGCGACTACTACGCCGGTGGCGTGATCTGCTACTCGAACCTCGCCAAGGAGATGCTGCTCGGGGTGCCACACGAGCTGATCGAGTCACACGGGGCGGTGTCTGACGAAGTCGCCGCGGCGCTGGCGGTGGGCGCGGCGCACCGCTTCGAGACCGAGGTCGGCATCAGCGTCACGGGGATCGCAGGACCCGAGGGCGGAAGCGAGCGCAAGCCGATCGGAACCCATTACCTGGGCGTGGCGCGGCGCGGCTACCCGGCGCGCGTCGAGCATCGGGTCTTCAGCCACGATCGCGACGGCAACCGCTCCGCCGCCGCCATGGCGGCGCTGGAGCTGGCGCTCGACGAGGTCTCGACGGCAGCCTGATGCGCACCGGAGAGCGGATCCACCTCATCGGGATCGCGGGCTCCGGGGCGGCCGGGGTGGCGCTGCTCCTGCATCATGCGGGGGCTCTGATCGACGGCTGCGACGCCGATACTCCGTCGCCCTATACGCCTCCGCTCGAAGCCGCCGGCATCCGGGTGATCAGCGGCCACGACCCGATCCACCTGGCCGGCGTGGATCGCGTGGCCATCACGCCTGCCCTGCGCGCCAATCCGGACCTGCCGGAGCTCGTCGCGGCGCAAACCGCCGGCATCCCGATCGTCACCTGGCAGGCGCTGCTGGGAGAGCTGATGGCGGGGGAGGGGCGCATCGGCCTGGCCGTCACGGGGACGCACGGCAAATCGACCACCACCGCCCTGCTCGGCCACCTGCTCGAGTCCGCCGGGATGGACCCCACCGTCGAGGTCGGCGCCTTCATCCCGGCCTGGGGAGCCACCGTCCGGCTCGGGGGCGGTATGCCCTTCCTCGTGGAGGGCGACGAGTTCGGCGACAACTTCCTGAACTACCATCCCGCCGGCGCGATCGTCACCAACGTCGAGATGGACCACCCCGACTACTTCGCCGACCGCGAGGCGGTGCTGGCCTCGATGGAGCGCTTCGTACGCGGCATGGGGGAGCATCCGCGCCTTGGCGGGCGACTCCTCCTCACGACGGCGGCGGATGGTGGCTCCCAGGCCCTCCTGGAGCGCCTGGGAGGCTGGGAAGGCCGAATAGTGCGGTATGGGCCTGATGGCGACATCGCCGCGCAGGGCGTGGCGTACGCGGGCGGGGGAGCGACCTTCACGCTATTCGAACAGGCGTTCGAATCACCACTGGCGGGGGAGCACAACGTCCTGAACGCGACTGGCGCGCTCGTCATGGCGCGCGAGCTCGGCGCGCCGGTCGACGCGCTCGTGGAGGGGCTGCGCACGTTCCGAGGGGCCGGGCGACGGATGGAGCTGATCGCGGATACTGCCGGCGTGATCGTCTACGACGACTACGGGCACCATCCGACGGAGGTGCGCGCCACGCTGGCCGCCATGCGCCAGAAGGTCGGCGACCGGCGCCTGTGGGCGATCTTCGAGCCCCACATGTACTCCCGCACGGCGCTCTTCCTCGACGAGTTCGCCCACGCATTCACCGATGCCGACGAGGTCGTGATCGTCGACATCTTCGCCTCCCGCGACACCGATGCGTCCCTGCGCGCCACCTCGGCCGAGGCCCTGGCCGACGCCATCGAGCGCGCGACCGGCGTGTCCACGATGGCCGGCGGCGACGTCGAGGCGGCGACCACCTACGTCGCCGAGCACCTGCGCCCCGGCGACGCGGTGCTCGTCATGGGGGCGGGGAAGTCGTACCAGGTCGCCCAGGGCCTCAAGGCAGCCCTCGAGGCCGGCGTGCTGAACCAGTCCCGCACCCTGAGCGAGCCATGAGCGGAGCGCGCTCCGTGATCCTGGGGGCCCTGCTGGCGGTCGGCGTGGCCGTCCTGCAGCGCGGCCTGGTGGGCCTCGTCGAGGCATCGGGCGCGAAGGATCAGCCTGCCGTGATCCTGGTCCTGCTGCTCGCCGCGTTCCTCGGGCTGCTGACGGCGGTGGTGGTCCGTGCGATGCGCCTGCCGGGCGCGGTAGCACCGACGGTGCTGGTGATGGGCTGGATCGTGGTTCCGCCGCTGCTGAAGGCGATTCCATCTGCAGCCACCCAGTATTTCGCCGCAGATTCCTCGCTGACGGCCCCAACTGCCGTCGCACTGGCGGTCGCCGTGCTGGCCGCTGCAGTCACGCTGGGCGTTCAGGCGGAGCGCTAGACCTGCAGGAATCCGAGGACGCCTGCGTGGTCAACATCACATAACATCTCTTTGCGGAAGTCTAGGGATAGGACGAATGGATACGATCGTCCCGCCAGTTGGTGGATAGAGGGCAGCGCACCGCGGGCCTAGCCTGCCGACATGAAGCACTCATCGCTCTGGGTCCTGATGGTCGGCAGCCTCGGTGCTGGCGTGCTGTTGGTGTTCGGCGGCTCGGCCGCTGGCAGCGACATCGGCCAGTTGGCAGCCGGTTACGGCCTCCTCGTCATCGGCAGCTCGCTGTTCCTGGGCTTCGGCCTGGCTGTGCAGGCGCTGCTGCTGAAGACCGTCGCTCGCCCTCGGGTCGAAGCGGGACCCTCCACCAGCCGGATCCTGGGGCACCGCGTCTAACGTCTCCCGGGCCGTGCCCAGCTTTCAGGGACTGATGTTTCCGCCGGTGACCAGGACGCCGATCGCGCCATGCCGCGCTCCGTCCTCGCGAACGGCTGCCCACGCCGCACCCGCCGCTGGCTCGATCGCGCTCGGCAGGGCGACCGACATCTCACCGGTCGCCGCCACGATCTGATCCTCCTCCACCAGCTGCATCTCGTCGACCGCGTCGAACATCAGCTCGAGCGCCTCCGGCACGGGCACGCGTGCCGCAATGCCGTCAGCAATCGTGTCGGCGCGCGGCGTCTCGACGGGGCGGCGCTCGCGCCATGACAGGGTCATGGCCGGCGCCATGGCAGCCTGGACCCCGATGACCCACGTCGCCGGCGCCGCGGAGCGAAGCCAGGTCCCGATTCCGGCGATCAGCGCGCCGTTACCGACCGGCACGTAGCAGCGCTCGAGCTCAGGCAGGTCGCCACGCCCCATCGCGTCGGTCAGCTCCAGTCCAATGGTGCCGGCGCCGATCGAGATCCACGGGTCCTGACCGTCCACCACGAGATGCCAGCCGCTTGCCTCGGCGTGCTCGGCAGCGCCGACGCGAGCTTCGTCGAAGTCCTCCCCCACCGTCCGCACGTCAGCGCCGAGACGCTGCATGGCGGCCACCTTCGCCGGATTCGCGGTGGTGGCGGCGAAGACGATGACCGGGACACGCATCGCTCGGCCGGCGTACGCGATGCCCTGGCCGAAGTTTCCAGCCGAGGCGACCACCACCCCCCGACGCTCCCCCACCGAGCCCGCGGCCAGGAGCTCCGACACGGCGAGCCAGGTTCCGCGTCCCTTGAACGAGCCGATCGGGTTGGCGGTCTCGAGCTTCACGACCACCGGGGCGCCGGCCGCTTCGCTGAGCGGCTCCGAGACGAACTGCGGCGAGTCGCGGAAGGCGCTGGGGATGCGCGCATGGGCGGACCGAATCGCTTCGGCCGTGACGCTGGCCATCCGCGACGTCAGCGGCGGCGTCGGCCGGCGGCTTCCCGCCGGGCCTCGGGGGCGGCGCGTTGCACCTCGGCAGCGATCGCATCGGGAAGATGCCCGGAGAGGCGGACTCCGTCATCGGTGAAGCGCTCCGCCACGTCGCCGGCCACCTTCGCGCGGGCGACCAGCTCGCCGCGAGACCATGGCACGACAGCGTCGACCGCCACCATCTGGTCGCGCAGGACTCCGGCGACCCGCTCCAGCAGCGGCTCGATCCCCTCCCCCGTGGCCGCGCTCACGAAGGCCGCGCGGTCTCCAGCCGGCATCGACGCCGCACGGAGGCCGGGGGCGAGCAGGTCGATCTTGTTGAAGGCCACGATGCGCGGCTTCTCTCCCGCCCCCAATTCGTCGAGCACCGACTGCACCGCTTCCTGCTGCCCGACGAAGTCGGGGTCGGACGCATCCACCACCTCGATCAGCAGGTCGGCGCGCAGCACCTCCTCGAGGGTGGCCCGGAAGGCTTCGACCAGGTCGTGCGGCAGCTTGTTGATGAAGCCGACGGTGTCGGTGACCACGATCCGCTGACCGGTGGGCAGGGTGACGCGACGGCTGGTTGGGTCGAGCGTGGCGAAGAGCATGTCCGCCACGTACAGGTTGGCGGCAGCCAATCGGTTCAGGAGGGTGCTCTTGCCGGCGTTGGTGTAGCCGACCAGGGCGACCGTGGCGACCTCGGAGCGCTCCCGCTGGCGGGCTGCGGTGGCGCGCTGTCGCTTCACCTCCTCGAGCTCGGCACGAACCTTGCGGATCTTGTCGCGGATCAGCCGCCGGTCGGTCTCCAGCTGGCTCTCACCGGGGCCACGGGTGCCGATGCCACCGCCGGTGCGCGAGAGGTGCGTCCACAACCGCGTCAGCCGCGGCAGGTGGTACTCGAGCGCGGCCAGCTCCACCTGGAGCCTCCCTTCGCGCGTGCTCGCGTGGCGGGCGAAGATGTCGATGATCAGCGCCGAGCGATCCAGCACCTTGCAGTCGAGCAGCTTCTCCAGCGCACGCTGCTGGTTCGGCGCCAGCTCGTCGTCGACGATGAGCACGTTGAAGCCGGTGGCGGCCCGCTCGTCGACGAGGTCGGCGGCGCGGCCCTTGCCGAAGTACGACGCCGGATCGGGGTGCTGCCGACGCTGCGATGCGCTTCCGACGATCACGGCACCGGCCGTCTCGGCCAGCGCCGCCAGCTCGGCGAGGCTGCGCTCGATCGGCCAGCGACCATCGCCGGGGTCATCGATGCCGATCAGGAAGGCGCGCTCCGCGGGCGCGGTCAGATCAGTGAAGGTGGGGCGTGCTGGCATGGTTCGCGGCCCATGGTAGCCGAGCCCTTCGGGCACGGCCGCCGGAGCTCGAAGCGGGGGCCGGTACTTATTGCCTACGGCGCCAGCCGGAATGATCTGCGATACATCACCTAACTACTCCGTCCTAGGAGGGCTTGGTGACCGATGAGAGCGTGCAGCCCGATGGCAGCACGACCATAGGCGTCCCGACCACGGCGAGCCTGGCAGCTCGCATGGTCCTTCCGCTCGCGGGCGGAGCGATCATGAGCATCGTCGTCGAGTCGCTGCTGACCCCCGCGCTCGGCGACAGCTTCGTGCGTGCGGTGGTCAGCATCTCCATCGGCGCATGCCTGACCGGGGCCGGGCTGGCGGCTCTCCTCATCCGGCCCCTGACACGCTCCCGCGAGACGCTCCAGGTTCGCTACCAGGAAGCTGTCGCCGACGCGCTGCGCGACCCGCTGACCGGCCTCGGCAACCATCGTGCCTTCCAGGAGGAGCTCGACACCCAGATCGAGAGTGCTACCCGCTACGAGGTCCCGCTCGCGCTGGTCCTGATCGACCTCGACGAGTTCAAGCAGATCAACGATGGGGCAGGCCACGCGGTCGGCGACCAGACCCTCGCAGCGTTCGGGAAGCTCGTCGGATCGGTGATGCGCAAGGTGGATCACTCGTTCCGGATCGGTGGCGACGAGTTTGCTCTCCTCCTGCCGCATACCGATGCCGACGCCGCCGAGGTGGTCGCGCGCCGCCTCCTCGTCTCGGCGCTCCAGCCGAACGTCCGTGATCCCAAGGTCAAGCCCATCTCGTTCTCGGCCGGCATCTCGGCTCTGCCGAAGCCCGCGGAGAGTCGCACACAGCTCTATACCCAGGCCGACGCGGCGCTGCATGCCGCCAAGCACGGCGGGCGCACGGAGGTGATCGTCTTCGACCCGGCGACGGAGGTCGAGGCCACCGCCGCCAGCACCTCGGCTGCCGTTGCCGATGTGATCGAGCAGAACCTGCTCCGTCCCGTCTTCCAGCCGATCGTCGACCTGGCAACTGGCGGGACCCTCGGCTACGAGGGGCTGATCCGCCCCATCCCGCCGGCCCCGTACCCTGATCCGACCAGCATGTTCTGGGCGGCGGAACAGAGCGGGCACGTGGTGCCCCTCGACCTCGCCTGCATGGAGGCGATCGTGGCCGCGGCTGCCAAGATGCCCAGGGAGCTGTTCCTGAGCGTCAACATGTCGCCGCGCACGATCGAGGCGCCGGAGTTCAGCGCCCCGGCGATGCTCAGCATCCTGGCCCGCTACGACTTCCCGCCCGAACGGCTGGTCATCGAGCTCACCGAGCACCAGCCGATCGCCGACCTTGAGCGGGTCCGCCTCAAGCTCGACACCTGCCGCAGCGCCGGCATCCGCGTCGCCGCCGATGATCTCGGCTCCGGCAACTCCGGCCTGAAGCTGCTGAGCGATCTGCATTTCGACGTGGTCAAGGTCGACCTCGGCCTCATCCAGCGGAGCTCGAACAGTGCTGCATCGAGCGCGGTGGTCGAGTCGATCGTGGCCTTCGCGGTGCGGACTGGTGCGCTGGTCATCGGCGAGGGCGTCGAGCGCGAGGAGCAGGTCGTGCAGCTCACCCAGCTGGGCGTGACCGCCGCGCAGGGGTTCCTCTTCAGCAAGCCGGGTCCGCTCCCCGACTGGGCAGGCGAGAAGCGGCTCAAGCGCGCCGCGGACGTCCAGCGGCAACCCGCCGTCACGTCCGACGATCCGGACCTCGACGCCTGGCGCCGCAAGATCGGGCTGGCGACCCCCGCCGCCTAGGTCGCGCTCCCGCGCAGCGTCAGCAGGATCCTCTCCGCCGCTTCGACCAGTGACGGGTCATCCGCGGCTCCGTCCCCGGCCTCGAGCCACGCGACGCGATGGTCTCGACGGAACCAGGTGCGCTGGCGCTTGGCGTATTGCCGCGTCCGGCGCGCCGTCACCTCGACCGCCTCGTCCAGCGACCACTCCCCCGCCAGGTAACGGGCAGCCTCGCCATAGCCGTGGCTGGTCAGCGGCGCGTGCCGCGGATCGTGTCCGGCGCCGAGAAGGGCGCGCACCTCGTCGAGGAGTCCGTTGGCGAAGAGCCATCGGGCGCGCTCGTCGATCCGTCGGTTCAGCACCTCGTTCGGCCGGCTGATGCCGAGCACCGCGACGGAGCCCGGCCATGCCACGGAGGGAGGGCCTTCTCCGCCGCGTCCGGCGATGGCGCGCTCGATGGCGCGCTCGACGCGACGCGGGTTGCGCAGGTCCGTGTGAGCGGCGCCGGATGGGTCGATGGAGCGCAGTCGATCCGCCAACGCCCCGACCCCGGCGGCGGCCATCTCGTCCTGGAGCTGCCCCCGCAGCCCCGGCGGCGGCGGCGCCCCGAAGGCATACCCGTCCAGCAGCGCGGCAAGGTACAGGCCGCTCCCTCCGACGAGGAGCGGCAGCCTGCCGCGCGCATCGATCTCGGGCACCAGGCGGCGCGCGGCAGCCGCCCATGCCGCGACGCTGAACGGCTCACCCGGCATGACCAGGTCGATCAGGTGATGCGGAACTGCCGCCCGCGCGGCGGCGTCGGGCTTGGCGGTCCCGATATCCATCCCGCGGTAGACCTGCCGCGAGTCGGCGACCAGGATCTCGACCGCGAGGCGTCCGGCCAGCGCCAGCGCCAGCTCGGTCTTGCCGGAGCCGGTGGGGCCGACGATGGCCGCGATCGGCGACGGGCGCGCCATCGGCCTGTCGGTCAGACCTCGATCAGTCGCTGCAGCTGCGTGATGGAGGTCGCGCGCCCGCTCCCCCGCTCCGCCTCGATCACGACGGCGTTGAAGGAGACAGGTCCGTCGGCCACCGCAAAGCGGGTCGGCAGGTGGGTCAGGAACCGCGGCAGGACCGTCTCCAGCGAGAACCCGATCACCGAGTCGCGAGGCCCGGTCATGCCGACGTCGCTGATGTAGGCGGTCCCCTTGGGGAGGAGGCGGGCGTCGGCGGTCGGGACGTGGGTGTGCGTGCCCAGCACGGCCGTCACCCGGCCGTCGAGGTACCAGCCCATCGCGTTCTTCTCGCTGGTGATCTCGCAGTGGAAGTCGACGATGCGCAGCGCCGGGAGCGGCTCCGCGGCGCCATCCAGGAGGCTGTCCATGGCCGCGAACGGCGAGTCGAGCTGGTTCATGAAGACGCGGCCCATCACGTTGATCACCGCCACCCGGTCCCCATCGGCGAGAGTGTGCAGCAGCCAGCCACGGCCCGGCGCGTCGTCGGGGTAGTTGAGCGGGCGCAGCACCGGCCGCCCGCTGTCGAGGTAGTCGTAGATCTCGCGCTTGTCCCAGATATGGTTGCCGCTGGTGATGACGTCGACCCCGTTGGCGAAGAGCTCCTCGGCCAGGCTCGGGGTCAGGCCGGCCCCTGCGGCCAGGTTCTCGCCGTTGGCGATGACCAGATCGAGGTCGAGCTCGGCGCGCATGTCGCGCAGTCCGCCCACCACGGCGAGACGGCCCGGCTTGCCGATGATGTCGCCGATGACCATGCACCGCAGGAGCGCGGTGCGCTCAGTCATCGGGCGTAATCAACCGCGCGCGTCTCGCGGATCACGGTCACCTTGATCTGGCCGGGATATTGGAGCTGCTCCTCGATCTTCTTCACCACGTCCCTCGCCAGCCGCGTGGAGGCGGTGTCGTCCATCTCCTCGGGACGGACCAGGATGCGGATCTCGCGCCCGGCCTGGATGGCATAGCAGCGCTCGACGCCCGGGAAGGCGAGCGCGATCTGCTGCAGGTCGTCGAGTCGCTTGACGTAGTTGTCGAGCGACTCGCCGCGGGCGCCCGGCCGGGAGGCGCTGATGGCGTCGGCGATCTGCACCACCGTCGCCTCGGTCGATTCCTGCTCCACCTCCTGGTGGTGCGCGGCGATGCAGTTGCAGACCACGGGGTTGACCCCGTAGCGCTTGGCGATGTCGCCCCCGATCAGGGCATGCGGTCCGTCAACCTCGTGGTCGATGGCCTTGCCGATGTCGTGGAGCAACCCGCCCTTCTTCGACTCGGGGATGTTGGCGCCGATCTCCGCCGCCAGCAGGCCGCTCAGGCGCGCCGTCTCGACGCAGTGATTCAGCACGTTCTGGCCGTAGCTGGTGCGGTACTTCAGGCGACCGAGCAGCTTGATCAGCTCCGGGTGGAGGCCCGGCACCCCGGCGTCATAGGCCGCCTGCTCGCCCGCCTGGCGCATCACCACCTCGATCTCGGCGCGGCACTTGGCGACCGTCTCCTCGATCCTGCCGGGGTGGATGCGGCCGTCGCTGATGAGCTTGGTCAGGGCCATGCGTGCCACCTCGCGGCGCACCGGGTCGAAGCCGGAGAGGACTACCGCCTCCGGCGTGTCATCGATGATCAGGTCGACCCCGGTGGCCTGCTCGAGCGCGCGGATGTTGCGTCCCTCTCGGCCGATGATGCGGCCCTTCATCTCCTCTGACGGGAGCGGCACGACAGTCACCGTCGCCTCGGAGGTGTGGTCGGCTGCGATGCGCTGCATGACGGTGGTGAGGACTCGTCGGGCGTGCTCCTCGCCCTCTTCGACGGCGCGGCGCTCGATGTCGCGGACCTGCTGGTGGGCCTCCGCCTGTGCCTCGTCGACGATCAGCTGGATGAGGCTCTGGCGCGCCTCGACGGCGGTCAGCCCGCTCACCCGCTCAAGCTCGACCAGCTGTCGCTGCTGGAGCTCGGTCAGGCGTGCCTTCTCGGCGTCGACCTCGCGCTGGCGCTCCTCGAAGGAGACCTCCCGTCGCTCGAGCGACTCGACCTTCCGGTCGAGGGCCTCGGCACGATCGAGCAGGAGCCGCTCCTGCCGTTGCAGGTCGGCGCGCTTCTCGCGAGCCTCCTCTTCCGCGGCACGCTGCACCTGGAGCGCATCGTCCTTCCCCTCGAGGACGATCTCTTTCTGCTTGGCCCGCGCATCGGCCATGAGCCGCTCGGCGTAGCTCTCGGCGTGCTTGACGCTGCTCGCCGCCAGGAAGCGACGGGAGAGGTATCCCACTGCGATTCCGATGATCAGTGCGGCGGCGGCCGCCACGACGACGGTGTTTTCAGGCATCGGCTCCTCGGCTTGTGGAGCCCCTCTGGGGGATCTCGCGCCACCTCAGGCGGCGCGTGTCAATGCTCATCACGATCGCCAGTCCCTGCCATCGAATGGCTCGGGAGCTGTCGTTGGCGGAGTGTAGCGCAAGAGGCGAAGGACGGCCTCCGGAGGGTCCGGCCCCACAAGGTCAGCCGGCGGCGATGCGGCCGAGCAGTTGCACCATCTCGAGGTCGCGGGGCAGGAAGTCCTGGAGCATGATCCGCTGCACGCCGGCTGCCTCGAACTCCTCGATGCGCTGTCGTGCCTGGTCCGGTGTGCCAACGATCCATCGATCTCGCCGCTCGCCCAGCCATTCCTCCGCGGTGCTCTCGCTCCCGACGATTGCGACCTGCTCGCGAAGCCGATCGCGGAGGTCCGCGTCGGACTCGGCGACCAGGACCCCAACCATCGCCGACAGGACCACCGAATCGGGGTCGCGACCGGCGGCGGAGCAGGCGGCCCGCACCCGGGCGTAGGACTCGCTCACGTTCTGGGGCGAAGCCGAGGTGCGATTGAACTCGTCGGCATAGGTCGCGACCAGGCGTGCCATCCGTGGACCGCCCTCGCCGCCCAGGATCAGGTTCGGGTGACGACGGCCCGGTGTCGCCGGACGCGGCCGGAAGAGCGCATCGGTGACCTGCCAGATCGCTCCCGGGTAGCTCCAGCCGTCCGGCTCGGTCCAGAGGCCGTGCACGATGGCGAGCGACTCCTCCAGGCGGTCGTAGCGGTCCTTCAGGGGTGGGAACGGGATCCCCAGCTGCTGGTGGTCCTGCTCGTTCCAGCCGGCTCCCATCCCGACCTCGACCCGGCCGCCGCTCATCTCGTCAACGGTGGTCACCTGCTTGGCGAAGGTGCCGGGGATACGGAAGGTGACCGGCGAGACGAGCGAGCCGATCCGGATCGTCCGCGTCTCCCGCGCCAGCCCCGCCAGGGTCGTCCAGGCATCGGTCGTCGGCAGGCCGGCGGGACCGGGGAACGAGGCGTAGTGATCCGAGCGAAAGAAGGCTTCCAGGCCGGCCGCCTCGGCGGTGCGGGCGAGTGCGAGGATCTCCTCGTAGGCCAGCCCCTGCTGGGGCTCGGTCATCAGGGCGTAGCGCATGCCCGCAGGGTAGCGCGCCGCTCCGGACCCGAGCGCGGTTTGCCGCTAGGCCGCGTGGCCCTCCGCGAAGGTTCGTGCCATCAGATCGGAACCGAGGCGCTGGGCATTGTCGCGGGCGAATTCGGCGCCGAGCCGATCGCCATGCAGCGGGCGCGCGAAGAAGAATCCCTGGCCGAATTCGCAGCCGGCGCTCTTGAGTCGCTGGACCTGTGCCCTTCGCTCGACCCCTTCGGCGATGACCCGCAGTCCGAGTGCCTTGCCGAGCGAGATGATTGCCTGGGCGAGGATCCAGCGGTCGTCCTGGGCGTCGTCCACATCGACGAAGCCCTGGGCGATCTTGAGGATGTCGATCGGGAAGCGATGCAGGTAGCTGAGCGACGAGTAGCCCGTCCCGAAGTCGTCCAGGGCGATCTGGATGCCCCGGGCACGCAGCTTGCTGAGGACCTCGATGGCGGCGTCGGCGTCGTGCAGCAGGACCGTCTCGGTGACCTCCAGGATGAGGCTTGAGGGCGGGAGGCCGGACGCGGCCAGCGCCGTGTTGACGTCGTCGAGCAGTGTCGGGTGCAGCAGCTGCCGTGCCGACAGGTTGGCAGCCACCCAGGGGGCTGGGCCGCCTCCCTGCTGACTCCATCCGGCGGCCTCGCGGCACGCCTCGGCGAGCACCCATCGCCCGATCGGGACGATCATGGCGTTCTCCTCGGCGTTGCTGATGAATTCATCCGGCCCAACCTCGCCGCGCGTGGGGTGGTTCCAGCGCACGAGCGCCTCCGCGCCGACGATCCGTCCCGATTCGAGCGCGACGACCGGCTGGTAGCGGAGCTGGAACTCACCGCGGTCCACGGCCAGCTGGAGCTCGGCGCCCACGTCATGGCGCGAGCGGACCGTCTTGAGCATGGCGGGCTTGTAGACCACCCACCGTCCCTTGCCTGCGGCCTTTGCGCTATACATCGCCACGTCCGCCTGGCGCAGGAGGTCCTCGGCGGAGTCGCCCTGGCTGCCGGCTGCGATCCCGATGCTGGCGGAGACGTGCGTCTGCACGTCGCCGATCGTGAAGGGCTGCTGCAACATCTCGGCAATCCGACCGGCAACGCGCTCGGCATTCGCCAGATCCGGCTCGTCGTCGACGAGGATGGCGAACTCGTCCCCACCCAGCCGCGCGGTGAGATCCGCTGCTCTGGTGCACGCCTGGAGCCGCTGGGCGACCTGCACCAGCATCGCGTCCCCCGCGGGGTGGCCGTACATGTCGTTGACGAACTTGAAGTCGTCGAGGTCAACGAACATGACGACCGATCGCTTGCCGCGGGGGGTCGCGGCGAGCCGAGCGTTCACGCTCTCTCCGAAGAGGCCGCGATTGGCCAGCTGGGTGAGCCCGTCGTGGAAGGCCTGGTGCTTGAGCTCGTCCTGGAGGACCGAGAGCTTCGCCAGCGACCGCTCCAGCTGCCCGTTCTCGAGTGCGGTCCCGGCGTGGTTGGCCACGGTCGCGAAGAGGCGGAGGTCCTCGGCGGTGAAGGTGCTCACGTCTCCGAGGCGGTTCGCGATGACCATGGCGCCGATGACTCCCCCGTCGTTGCCGAGTGGCGCGATCATGGCGTCGCGCACGTCGCGGTCCTCCTCCAGCTCGATCGACGTCGTGTTCAGCAGGAACGCCTTCCCGTGCTGCACCACGTGCTGATGGACGGGCCGCCAATGCGCGGCCGATGCCTCGGCCATGACCGATGTCCGACCCTCGGCGACCGATGTGACCAGGTAGCTGTCACCGGGAAGCGATGGGAAGAGCACGATCTCGGCCTGTTCCGCGCGGAACATCGTGCGGCTGTGGTACAGCAGCTGGACGAGCGCCGAGTCGAGCTCGGGGGTGCGTTGCAGGATGCGAGTCGATTCGTACAGTAGCTCCAGCGATTCGTGCTGCTGCTTGGCGCCGATGAATGCGCGATAGCCGAGGAAGAGCGTCGCGATGGGGAGGGTCAGCAACCAGACCGCGCGCGGGTCGGCCACGATGATGATCACCGCCAGCAGCGCGATGCTGGTGTTCGTGATCGCCACCACCGACGAGACGGCGACCATCTGGCGGAGCTTCGGGACGCCGAGACTGCCCTCGGAGATGGAGATCGCCAGGCCGACGGTCACGACGCCGACGAGGTTCGAGACACCGATGGCGACGAAGGCCGCCAGCCAGCGCATCGGCTCGGTCAGCTCGCCTGATCCGATCGCCCGGAAGACGATGAGCCCGAGCGCTGACGAGAGCGCGAACGATCCGATGTTGAAGGCCAGCTTGACGGGCGGCTGACGGCGGTTGATGGCCAGCGCGGCTGCAGAGCCGATCGCTTGGGCGATCACCAGCTCGAGCGGGCTGGCCAGGAAGAAACCGACCACCAAAGGAAGCTCGTTGAGCGAGAAGGTGTGTGCCCCCCGGCGAAAGTGGAAGTGGATCACCTGGGCCTCGGCGGCCCAGAAGACGGGCGCCATGATCCACCAGGGCAGCTGCCAGGCGGGATCGAGGGACGGCATGCGGGCCAGCACGAGCCCGGAAACGAGGCAAGCCGAGCCGATCATGGCAGCGACCAGCACCCAAACCCTTGTGGGCGGTCGCGTGCTTCGGGAGCCCTGGCCGGTCACCTGATGAGCCTACCTTCGTGCGCTCGAATTGCCGACGCGCCGATCGTCACATGGGGGTGGGGACGAATGAGGGATTGGAGGGTCTGAAGCTGGCGAGCGTTCGCACCGCATGACCTCGAAGGTGGTGTGCGGCCGGGGAGAGTCCCCGACCGCACGTCAGCCGTGAAGCACGAGCAGTCTCAGGACCAGGAGACACCCATCCAGCCGCTGCTGGACCACGAGTTGCCGGACCACGAGTTTCCGGACCAGCTGTTGCCGGACCACGAGTTTCCGGACCAGACATTGCCGTTCCAGACGCCCCCGCTCCAGCTGTTGCCGGCGGCTTCGAGGAGCGCCATCGCTGCCGAGTCAAAGGAGTGGCCAAAGATGTCGATCGATCCGCTCAGGACGACGCCGTCGCGGGTCAGGTGCTCCGTCCCACGCGAGAGCTCGAGCGAGCCGATCCCCGTGGACCAACTGATGGTCTTCCACTGGGCCGGTGGGTTGTAGGTCGGCGCATCGAGCATCTTGCCCAGGTCGACCTCGCCAGAGCCCTGCTTGAGGCTCGAGAACCCGCCCAGGCTCTTCGTGTTGAACAGGAAGAGGCGCTTCAGCGCGTCGGGGCTGATGGTTGGCCGTTGCTGGATCACCAGCGCAGCCGCGCCCGAGACGAAGGCTGCCGCCTCGCTCGTCCCGCTGCCGCGGAATAGCGACGGCGAGACGTAACCGGTGGATCCGAATACCTGGTCGATGTATGAGCCCGGAACGCGAAGGCTGACCAGGTGCGCGCCGGGAGCGACGACATCGGGCGTCCGCTGATTGCTGCCGGTCGACGAGAAGGAGGCAACCGTGTCATCGGACTGCGTTGCGGTGCCCATCGAGTCCGATGCGCCCACGGCAAAGATCTTGGGATCGTAGGCGGGGTTGGTGAGCGTCCCGGTCTTGAACGCGTAGCCGGCGTTGCCGGTCGGCGTGACAACGAAGATGCCGGCCTTCCACGCCTGCTCGACTGCGAACGCGAGCGGATCGACGAGGTAGGACTGCGAGCTGTCAGTTCCGAACGACAGGTTGAGGACGCGGATGTTCATCCCGTTGTCGTTGCGATGCTGGACGACCCAATCGATGGCGGCGATCACCTGCGAGACATCAACGCCGCCGTCCGCCACGGCGACCTTCACCGACAGGATCCGCGCGTCGGGGGCGACGCCGAGGAAGTTCGTCGAATCACCGGCGTAGCTGCCCGCGACCGCACCACTCCCGCGACCGGCGATGATCCCCGCCAGGAACGTCCCGTGTCCGTTGGTGTCGAGGTTCCGGAGCGCATCGCTCTGGGACTCGAACGACAGGTCCGGACCGTAGATGAGCTTTCCAGGAGCCGAGAGGCCATCCACCGGGCTGACGCCCGTATCGATGACCGCCACGTCGACCCCGGCGCCGGTGTATCCGGCACTCCACCAGGTCTGCGCACCGGTGTACTGGGTGGTGTTGTACATGGAGTTCATGTCAGTGGCAGCGGCGTAGTCGGAGGCCAGGCTGGCCGCCGGGCTCATCGCCGAAACGAGCATGGCAAAGCTGCCGAGCACCACGGCGAAGCGGCGTGACATGAGTGACGGACGGCCGGGGCGCGGAGGTGGCGGCGACTTGTGGTAGTCCCACGACACGCCCAGCAGGATCCCCAAGCGCCGAAGGAGGCCGCGATCGGCCGTGGGGGACATGGCAAAGGCGCGGTCTTCCGCTCGGTCAGATCGACCGGCCCATTCCACGCCAACGTCGCTGAGTGCCTGCATCAAGTCCCCTTTCCTGGGGGTGATGCGCGGCTACTGGCAGCTGGGCCATCTCGATCGGACCGAGACCCCTGGCTTTGCGCCCCCACCTCGCGATGGGTTTGCCTTTTTCAGGCCGTCGCCTGTGATGACGCGCTTCGTCACCTGCCGCGACGTTAGGGACCTTGGTCCGGGATGCCATCTGGCTCAGCAGTACTCCCCCCGGGGGTACTTTCTGCTGCTGCCGTGCGTAAGGTCGCGCGGACCGTTTCTGGGTCGAATCCGCGACGGACCAGGAACGTTCCAACGCGCTGGAGCGCCTTCGCGTCCGTCGGCAGCGGCCGCCCGCGAAGGTGGCGATCAAGGGCGGCGCGGGCGCGTTCGGACTCGCTCCCGGGCAGTGCCTCGCCGTCAAGCGTGGGCTCGGCCAGCTCAGTGCCGCGCAGCGCCTCGAGGACCTCGCGCGGGACCCCATGCTGGCGCAGCTCGGCCTCGACCATACGACGACCGCGGGGCGCGTGGCGGTCGCGCTGCTCGGCCCACCATCGCGTGAATGCGGTGTCGTCCACGTATCCCATCACTGCCAGGCGGTCGAGGGTGGCGGTGATCACCCCGTCGTCGGCTGATGCCCTGCGGAGCCGGCGCTCGAGCTCCCAGCGAGTGCGGGGACGGGTGCCGAGGAAGCGTACGGCGATCTCCATCGCCGCCTCGGAATCGGGGGGCGGGCGCTCGCCCGCTGGAATCTGGCGACGACGACGACCGCTCATCTCGGAGGCTGGCGGTCCCTACTCCGCCTCGGGGATTCCCTCGACGCCGACCTCGATGGAGGCCACCTTGCCGCGGATCTCCGACTCGATGCGGTCGGTGAGATCAGGGTGCGCCTTGAGGAAGTCGCGCGAATTCTCGCGTCCCTGGCCCAGCCTCGTCTCGCCGTAGTTGAACCAGGCTCCGGTCTTGGAGAGGATCCCGGCGGCGATTCCGACGTCGAGGAGGCCGCCCTCGCGGCTGATCCCCTCGTTGTACATGATGTCGAACTCGGCCAGCCGGAATGGGCTTGCGACCTTGTTCTTTACCACCTTCACGCGGGTCCGGGAGCCAATCGCATCGGTCCCGTTCTTGAGCGTCTCGATGCGACGGATGTCGAGGCGCACCGAGCAATAGAACTTGAGGGCGCGGCCACCCGGCGTCGTCTCGGGATTGCCGAACATGACGCCGATCTTCTCCCGCAGCTGGTTGGTAAAGATCAGGGCCGTGTTGCTGCGGTTGATGGCGCCAGTCAGCTTGCGGAGGGCCTGGCTCATGAGCCTGGCCTGGAGGCCGACGAAGCTGTCGCCCATCTCGCCCTCGATCTCCGCTCGCGGCACGAGCGCCGCGACCGAGTCGATGATGACCACGTCGACTCCGTTGCTGCGAATCAGCGTCTCTGCGATCTCGAGGGCCTGCTCGCCGGTGTCGGGCTGCGAGACGAGCAGCTCGTCGACGTTGAGCCCGACGTTCTTGGCGTAGCTCGGGTCGAGCGCGTGCTCGGCGTCGATGAATGCCACGATCCCGCCGGCGCGCTGGGCATTGGCGGCGATGTGGTAGCAGAGGGTCGTCTTGCCGCTCGACTCAGGCCCGAAGATCTCGGTGATCCTGCCGCGCGGGACGCCGCCGACACCCAGGGCCAGGTCGAGCGCAATCGATCCGGTCGGGACGACCTCGACCGACATCTTGGCGCCCTTGTCGCCGAGCCGCATGATCGCGCCCCGACCGAACTGCTTCTCGATCTGGGTGATGGCGGCATCGACGGCGCGTCCGCGCTCGCCGTTGCGCTGGGTGGGGGTCGGGGTCTCGGCTTGTGCCACCGGGGATTCCATGGTTCGCGTGGGCTCCTTCTCTTCTCAGTCCCGGCGGCGCTCCTGGGTCAAGCCTCCGGGCCGGGTTCGCTGCGCGGCTTGCGCTTCTTCTTGATCACCTCGACCGTCATCGGCTGCTCATAGGCCGATGCGGGCTGGATCTTCGGCGCCTTCTCCTTCGGCTTGCGCTTCTCCTGATGACGCGGTCGATCGCGGCCTTTGGCCATCTGGCTGACCTCCCGATATGGGCCGGTCGAGGTGCTCGGAGCGTGGCGGATGGGCCTTATCGGCCGGTTACCCGGGCCTTATCCGACCTCTTCCACCGAGCCCCCGTACTGGGCCATCACTGCTTCTCGCAGCGTTCCGTACGAGCCGTCGTCGAGGGCCGCGCGGATGCGCCGCATGAGGTCCTGAGTATAGGTGACGTTGTGGAGCGAGGAGAGCCGGTAGGCGAGCAGCTCCTCGGCCCGGAAGAGGTGGGCGAGGTACGCCCGCGAGTGATTGCGGCAGGTCTCGCAACCGCAGTCGACGTCCGGCGGATCGGGGTCGTCGAGGAAGCGGGCGTTGCGCATGTTCAGCTTCCCCTGGCTGGTCCAGAGCTGCCCGGTGCGCGCCACGCGCGTCGGCAGGACGCAGTCGAACAGATCGATCCCCCGTTCGACCGCCGTGAAGAAGTCCGGGGGCGTGCCGACGCCCATCAGGTAGCGGACACGCGGGTCGCCGCCGAGCGCCTCTGCCACCACATCGAGCGTCGAGGCCATCTGTGCCTTGCTCTCCCCCACCGACAGCCCGCCGATGGCGATCCCGTCGAACGGAAGCGCTGCGATCGCGCCAACGCTCTCCTGCCGGAGCGTCGGATCCACTCCGCCCTGCACGATCCCGAAGAGGGCCTGGTCCGCGCGGGTGTGGGCGGCGAGGCAACGCTCCGCCCAGCGATGGGTGCGGGCCATCGCCGTCGCCACCTCGGCGGCCGGCAGGGTGGCGTCAACCAGCTGGTCAAAGGCCATGGCGATGTCGCTCCCCAGCGCCTCCTGGATCTCGATGGCGCGCTCGGGTGTGAGACGCTGCGGCGAGCCGTCGAGGTGGCTGGCGAAGGTCACGCCGTCGTCGTCCACGCGGCCGAGATGCGCGAGGCTGAAGACCTGGAAGCCGCCGGAATCGGTGAGGATCGGCCCGTCCCAGCCCATGAACCGATGAAGTCCTCCGAGGCGCGCGATGCGCTCGTGGCCGGGGCGCAACGAGAGGTGGTAGGTGTTGGCGAGGATGACCTGCACGCCCGCAGCACGCAGGTCGCCCGGGGTGAGGGCCTTGACGGTGGCCTGGGTGCCGACCGGCATGAACTGCGGCGTCTCGATCACCCCATGCGGGGTGGTCAGCGAACCACGTCGAGCCAGCCCGGCGGCAGTAGTGCGCGAGACGAAGCCGATCGGCGAGCCCATGCCGCCAGCCTACGCGATGAACATCGCGTCGCCGAAGCTGAAGAACCGATACCCCTCTGCCAGCGCAACCTGGTACGCGGCCAGCAGCGTGTCGCGGGCTGCAAGCGGTGCCGTCGCCGGCATCCCGGCCTGGACGAAGGCAGTCACCAGGAGGAGGAGCGAGCTGCGCGGCAGGTGGAAGTTGGTGATCAGGGCATCCACTGCCTGGAACGGATATGGCGGAGTGATGTAGAGGTCCGTCCAGCCCGCCTCCGGGTCGCCGCGCGCCGCGGCCTCGAGGACTCGCACGCTGGTGGTGCCGACCGCGACGACCCGTCCGCCCGCTCGACGCGTCTCGTCCAGCAGCCGCCGGGTCCGCGCCGGGATCTCGTACCACTCCCGGTGGATGCGGTGCTCATCGACGAACTCACCCTCCAGTGGGCGGAAGGTGTCCAGCCCGACGTGCAGGGTGACGCTGGTCAGCCGAATGCTGGACTCGCCGAGCGTGCGGAGGAGGTCCCTGGTGAAGTGAAGGCCGGCGGTGGGAGCGGCAGCGGACCCTGGCGACCTCGCGTAGACCGTCTGGTAGCGCTCGGCCGGCGACGCGTGGTCGCGGATGTAGGGCGGCAGCGGCGAATCCCCCGCTTCGTCCATCACGGCGAAGGGATCTCGATCGAAGCCCACAGCTCTCAGGCCGCCAGGCAACGCCGATCCAATCCGTACCTGGTCACCCGAGCGCAGCGTCAGGCGCGACCCGACGGGGATCCGCCGCGAGGGGCGCACGAGCGCCTCCCAGCTCGCATCGTCGCCGTCGCGCGGGCGAAGCAGCAGGATCTCTGCCGACCCGCCGCCGGGTCGCATCGCGGGCAGCCGCGCCGGGAGAACGCGTGAGTCGTTGACTACCAGCAGATCACCCGGATGCAGCAACTCCCCCAGCTGGCTGAACGCCCGGTGTGCCAGGGCTGGCTGGCCGGGCGACGACGCCCCGCGGTCGATGACGAGCAGTCGCGCGGCATCGCGCGGCTCGATCGGAGCCTGGGCGATCGCCTCGGTCGGCAGGGCATAGCCGAAGTCGTCGACGCGCAGCCGGGGTTCGGGATCGGGCGGGCTCATCGGTCCGGAAAGCGTAGCGCCCGGCCGGATTGCCCGGCCGGGCGCCATCGGTCTGGTTGCCTAGCCGAGCAGCAGCGGCTTGATCGCCTCCTGTGCGAAGTACAGCAGGAAGGCGATGAAGACGATCCACATCAGCCAGTGGATCTCGCTCACGCGCTGGGTCACGACCTGCAGCAGGACCCAAACCACGACGCCGGCGCCGATGCCGATCGTGATGGTGAAGGTGAGCGGCATGAGGATCATGGTCAGCAGCGCCGGGAGGCCAACGGTCACGTCGCGCGCGTCGATCTCCCCGATCTGCGTGAACATCAGGTAGCCGACCAGCACGAGTGCGGGAGCGGCCGCCTGCAGTGGGATGATCTGGACCACCGGTGCCAGGAAGATCGCGACGAGGAAGAGCAGCCCGGTGACGACAGCCGTCATCCCGGTCCTTCCACCGTCGGCAACGCCAGCGGCGCTCTCGATGTAGGTGGTGTTGGAGCTGACGCCCGCGGCTCCGCCGACCGCGGCCGCCAGGCCGTCGACCAGCAGCACCCGGCCCACTCCCGGCACCGACCCGTCCTCGTTCGTGAGGCCCGCCTCGGCAGCGACGCCGGTGACCGTGCCCATCGTGTCGAAGAAGTCGCTCAGCATGATGGTAAAGATGGCCAGCAACGCCGCGAGCAGGCCGGCCTCGATGGTGAAGACGCCGCCGAGGTCCTCGAGACCCAGGCCCAGGGTGCTGAAGTCCGGCGTGACGGTGAACTCAGTCGGAACCTTCTGCACGCCGAGGACGATCGCGATGACGGTCGTGATCGCGATGCTGATGATCAGCGCGCCCTT
>DASSIB010000025.1:0-11939 GCA_035692365.1 Candidatus Limnocylindria bacterium
AGCGTGCGGGGGTCGCGACAGGCCGCTCCGAGGCCCTACCTCGACCTCGGACGGCATAATGCTGCCCATGACCGATCCAGCCGACTGGTCGCGCGCCGCCGATCCCGCACGGAGGATCGGGCACGCGGTCGAGTTCCACGCCGAGCCCGCCGGTGAGGGGCTGGCGGTGGTGGCAGACCTGCAGACCGCCGGGCGTGGCCGGCGCGGACGGACCTGGATCTCGCCCGCCGGCGCGAACCTCCTCTTCAGCGTCGCCTGGCGCCCCACGATCGCCCCTCGGCTGGCCGGCCTGCTGGGAGCTGCCGCCGCCCTCGCGGTCAGGGATGCGTGCGCGTCGCTCGCCCCCGACGCGCGGCTCGCCATCCGATGGCCGAATGACCTGGTCGACGGAACCGGCCGCAAGGTCGCCGGGCTGCTGGTCGAGACCGCCCTCGAGCGCGGGGAGATGGCGGAGGTGGTGGTCGGGATCGGCATCAACGTGAACTGGCTGTCGGCCGAGATGCCGGACGAGATCTCCCGCATCGCGACATCGCTGCGGGACCTGCTCGGGGCGCCGGTCGACCGCGTGCTGCTGCTCGGACGAGTGCTGGCCGCCCTGGACGCCGAGGCGAGCTCTCTGGAGCGGGGCGAGAGCCCGGTGCCGCGACTGCGGGCCACCTCCTGGCTCGATGGGCGCGCCGTGGAGGTCGACACCGGGGCCACCACCATCGCCGGGCAGGCTGCCGGCATCGCCGATGATGGCTCGCTCCTCGTCGACGCCGAGATTGGCCGCGTCGCGCTGAGCGTCGGCGAGGTGGTCCGGGTGAACGAGCCGATGTCGGCGGCGGTGCCGGAATGAACGAACCGGTGCTGCGAGACGAGCACGGGCCCGTTCGGGACGGCGATCCCGATCGAGCCGATGTCGAGGCGGCGCAGCGCGACCGCGCGGCCTTCGACGTCCTCTACCGCCGGTACCTCGACCGCGTCTACGGCTACGCCTTCTACCAGCTGCGCGACCACCACGACGCCGAGGACGCCACCGAGCGGACCTTCCTCGCCGCCCTGCACGCACTGCCCGAGTTCCGCCACGAGGGTGCGACCTTCCGCGCCTGGCTCTTCCGCATCGCGCACAACACGATCGTCAACGCCCGTCGCAGCCGGTTCCGTCGCCGCACCGAGCCGCTCCCCGAGGGGTTGGAGCGGGTCGCGCCGAACGCGGATCCGGCCGGGCTGGTGCTCGAAGCAGACGAGGCGCGCCGCGTCCTGCGGGCCGTGGCGGAGCTCCCCGATGATCGCCGTCAGGTCGTGCTCCTTCGGTTCGTCGACGGGCTCAGCTCGCGCGAAATCGGGCAGGTGATGGACCGATCCGAGGGCGCCGCCCGCGTCCTGCTGCACCGCGCCCTGCGCGACCTGGCGGCTCGCCTGTAACGAAGGCCCTCCCGCGGTGTTGGCTAGGATGGGGACTGCCCGCACCGATCGAGGAGACTCAGCCTGCCCACTCGCACGACCGCCGAACGCCTGGATGAGGCGGTCGATCGGCTCCTGACCGGACGCCAGCCCGCCGTCGGATCGGATCTGGCGCCGCTGGTCGACGCTGCCTCGGTGGTGCGCTCCGCGTTAGGCCCGCTCCCCGCGGGCTCCCGCTTCGAGGCGCGTCTCGCCTCGCGGCTGGCGAGCCACGGGGCGGTCGGCGACCTGGTGGCGGCAATCGGAGAGGCCACGCGCCGCGAGCTCCGTCATCCGGGACGAATCCTGCTCACCGGTGCCGTCTCGTCGGCGGCGGTCGGGGTCGGCGTCACCCTCTTCGCCATGCGGCGCGTCGCGCGACGGCATGCCGCCGCCGGCCAGCAGCCGGCGCACCGGTAGGCGCATCCGATGCAGATCAAGCTCCCCTTCTCTCGCCGCCGCGAGGTCACGCCCGATACGTGGACCGTGTGCCCGGACTGCGAGTCGCAGATCTTCAACCGCCAGCTCGAGCGGAACCTCCGCGTCTGTCCGACCTGCGGCCACCACTTCCGGATGGGGATCGGGCAGCGCATCGAGCTCCTCCTCGACGAGGGAAGCTTCACGGAGCGCGATGCGGGCCTGGAGTCGGGCGATCCGCTGGGCTTCCACGACCAGAAGCCGTACGTCGACCGGCTCGAGGCGTCGCGCATCAAGACCGGGCTGCGGGAGGCGGCGGTGTGGGGGATCGGCACCATCGACGGCCAGCGAGTGGCGATCGGGCTGTTCGACTTCCACTTCATGGGCGGCAGCATGGGCAGCGTCGTGGGCGAGAAGCTGGCGCGCTGCTTCGAGGCTGCCCTTGCCGAGCGCATCCCGGCCATCGTCGTCAGCGCATCAGGCGGAGCGCGCATGCAGGAAGGCACGCTTTCGCTGCTCCAGCTGGCCAAGACGACCGCGCCCCTGACCCGCCTCGACGCGGCCGGGATCCCGTTCATCAGCATCCTCACCGACCCGACCACCGGTGGCGTCCTGGCGAGCTTCGCGTCGCTGGGCGACGTGATCCTGGCCGAGCCGAAGGCCCTCATCGGCTTTGCCGGAGCGCGCGTAGCCAGCGGCACGGTGGGGGAGGACCTGCCGGAGGGCTTCCAGAGCGCCGAGTCGCTCCTCGAGCACGGCTTCGTCGACGACATCGTGCCCCGCTCGGAGCTGCGCACCGCCCTGTCGCGGCTGCTCCGCCTCCTCCCCGTCGCGGCTGCGGAGGACGGCTTGCAGACCGGCGAGGCGCGTGGCTGGGGGCCGATCGGGGTCCTCTCCGGGATGGCCGAGCGATTCGGGACGGCCGTCAGCGAGACGATCGGGATCGACGTCGTGAAGCCGCCGCCGGCCGAGGACGAGCGATGAGCGAGATCCTGCTGAGCGCCTCACCGCCGTCGGCCGAGGCGATCGAATCGGCGTGGCGCCGCGTCCAGCTGGCTCGCCATCCGCAACGGCCGCGGACCCTCGACCTGGTCGCGCTCATCTTCGACGACTTCGCCGAGCTGCACGGCGACCGGTCGTTCCGCGACGACCCGGCGATCGTCGGTGGCCCGGCGCTGCTGAATGGTCGTGCGCTGATGGTGATCGGTCACCAGAAGGGGAAGGACACCGAGTCCAACATCTTCCGCAACTTCGGCTCGCCGTACCCTGAGGGCTTCCGCAAGGCGCAGCGACTGATGCGGCTCGCCGACAAGCTGGGGATGCCGCTGGTCACCTTCCTCGACACGGCGGGCGCCTTCCCCGGTCCTGTCGCCGAGGAGCGTGGCCAGGCGGAGGCGATCGCCTCGTCGATCAAGCTGATGACCGGGCTCCAGGTGCCGATCGTGGTGGTGATCATCGGCGAGGGCGGGTCGGGCGGTGCGCTGGCGATCGGCGTCGGCGACGAGGTGCTCGCGCTCGAGAACGCAACCTATTCGGTCATCTCGCCCGAGGGCTGTGCCGCGATCCTGTGGCGTGCGCCGGAGGCGGCGCCGACAGCTGCCGCCGCGATGCGCATGACCGCCGCCGACCAGCTTGAGCTGGGGGTCATCGACGGCGTGATCGACGAGCCCGGTGAGGGTGCCCACGACGACCACGCCAGGACCGCCGCCGCCGTCAAGGAGGCGATCGTCGCCTCCCTCGGCAGGGTCACAAGGCTCGACACCGAGGCGCTGCTGATGACCCGCTATGCTCGTCTGCGCGGGATCGGGCTCGTCCGGGAGACGGAGGTCGCCGGGGCCGAGCTGCCACAGGAGCCGTCGCTCCGGCGCCGGATCGGGCGCCTGCTGCGATTGCCCGGCGTCCCGCGACGGCCGCGCTGGAGCGAGATCTGGCCGAGCGGCGAGGACGCCGACAACAACGAGGAGGGCGCATGACCGACGCACAGGATCCGCTCGAGCAGATCGAGCGGGCCGCCAGCGAGCTGATCCCGCAGCTCACCGAGCGGCTCGCCCAGCACGGGCTCGGCGAGATCGAGGTCCGTCATGGGGAGCTGCGGGTCCGGGTCGCGCGCGCGCTCGCGCAGCCTGCGCCGCCGAGCCGCACCGCCCCAGCCCAGGCTGCGGTGCCCAGCGATCGGGTCGGCGTGGTGCCGAGCGGCCCCTCGTCCCAGGGCGTGACCTCGCCGGCGGTTGGCTTCTTCGTCTACGCCGACGGGCTGGGGCCGGGCCTCCCCGTCGACAAGGGCGATGAGCTCGGCCACGTCGAGATGCTTGGCGTCCGCCACGACGTCCGCGCTCCTCGGCGCGGGCTCGTGCGCAACCTCGTCACCGAGACTGGCGAGGCGGTCGAATACGGACAGCTTCTGATCGAGATGGAAGCCGCCGAGTGAGCGTCGCCCTCCTCTTCTCTCCGCAGGGATCGCAGTCCGTCGGCATGGGACGGGAGCTGGCGGCCGTCTCTCGTGCCGCCGCTGCCGTCTTCGACGAGGCCGACGAGGCACTCGGTTGGAGCGTCTCCACCCTCGCCTGGGCCGGCCCGGAGGACGAGCTCAACGACACGCGCCAGACGCAGCCGTGCCTGGTGGCGACCTCGATCGCCTGTCTCCGTGCCCTCGAGGAGGAGCTCGACCGGATGGGCGAGGCGCTCTCCCCGGCATTCGTCGCAGGCCACTCCGTCGGGGAGTACGCCGCCCTGGCTGCCGCCGGCGTCATCTCGGCCGCCGACGCGGTGCGCCTCGTCGCCCTGCGAGGCGAGCTGATGGCCGATGCCAACGTCGCTGGCGGAATGGTGGCGGTCATCGGCCTCGACCGCGGAGTGGTCGCGGCGGTGGTCGCCGGCCTGGGGATGGGCGCGGACCTGGTCATTGCGAACGACAATGCGCCGGGCCAGGTCGTCATCAGCGGTACGCCTGACGCGCTGGCGGCGGCCGGGGAGCCGCTTCGTGCAGCCGGCGCGCGACGCTCGATTCCGCTGAAGGTCTCCGGTCCATTCCACTCGCCGCACATGACCGCCATCGGCGCCGAGCTGGCCCGTGCCCTGGAGACGGCCGAGTGGCACGACGCCGATCCGCCGGTGGTCAGCAATGTCACCGCCGAGCCGGTGCGCGACGCCGATGAGATCCGGCTCCTGCTGGCGCGCCAGGTCCACTCCCCGGTCGAATGGGTCCGATCGGTGCAGCGCATGGCCACGGACGGGGTCGACACCTTCATCGAGTGCGGGCCTGGGGCCGCCCTGACCGGGATGGTGCGCCGGATCGTGCCGGATGCGCGGACGCTGAACGTGTCCGACCCCGCCACCCTGGCCGCCACGGCCGACGCCCTTGCCGGGTCGGTCAGTCGGGTGCCGGCCTGATGTTCAACAAGATCATGATTGCCAACCGGGGCGAGATCGCGGTGCGCATCCTGCGCGCCTGTCGTGACCTGGGTGTGCCCGCCGTGGTGGCCTTCAGCGAGGCTGATCGCGACACGCTGGCGGTCCGGATGGCCGATGAGGCGATCTGCATCGGCCCGGCCGAGGCGCGCAAGAGCTACCTCAACCAGCCCGCCGTCGTCTCTGCCGCGATCATCGCGGGCTGCGACGCGATTCACCCCGGCTACGGGTTCCTCTCCGAGGACGCGGGATTCGCCGAGGTCTGCGCGGCGCACGACCTCCACTTCATCGGTCCTCGCGCGGAGGTGCTCGAGAAGTTCGGCAGCAAGTACGCGGTGCGACGGATGCTGGCAGCGCACGGACTGCCCACGGTGCCCGGCAGCGCGGGAATCCTGACCGACCTGCGCGACGCCCTCGACCAGGCATCGACCGCGGGCTACCCGGTGCTCCTGAAGCCCTCGGCCGGCGGCGGCGGCCGCGGCATGCGCCTCGTCCGCTCGCCGCGGGAGATGGAGACCTCGCTGCCGCTGTCGCGCTCGGAGGCGCAGGCTGCATTCGGCGACGACTCCGTGTACTTCGAGAGGTGGATCGAGGAGAGCCGGCATGTCGAGGTCCAGGTCCTCATCGACCGGCACGGCAACGGGATCCACCTGGGCGAGCGTGACTGCAGCATCCAGCGTCGCCACCAGAAGATCATCGAGGAGGCCCCGTCGCCGGCAATGAGTGATGAGGCCCGCGAGCGCCTGCGTGACCTGGCCATCCGATCCGTTCTCGCCGCGGGCTACGAGAGCGCCGGGACGCTCGAGTTCCTGCTCGACGGGGAGGGCAACGCCTACTTCATCGAGATCAACTGCCGCATCCAGGTCGAGCACCCGGTAACCGAGATGCTGACCGGCATCGACCTCATCACCGAGCAGATCAAGCTGGCCTCGGGCGAGGTGCTCGCCCTGCGCCAGGACCAGGTCGCCCTGCGTGGCCACGCGATCGAGTTCCGGATCAATGCCGAGGACCCCGGCGACAACTTCGCCCCGCAGACGGGGACGGTCGACGAGCTCCAGCTCCCCGCCGGCCCGGGCGTTCGCGTCGACACCCACCTCTACGCCGGCTACGAGGTCCCGCCCTACTACGACTCGCTGCTCGCCAAGCTGATCGTGTGGGGCGAGACCCGTGAGATCGCGCTCGCCCGCTCGCGCCGGGCGCTGGCCGAGTTCCAGGTGGGGGGGATCAAGACGAATCTGCCCTTCCATCGTGGGATCATCGACAACGCCGCCTTCCTCGAAGGCGCGGTCAGCACCAACCTGCTCGACCGGGTCGGCCCCGCCGCGTTCGTGGCGGGCAGCGCATGACAGCAGGGAGCACGATCCGCAGATGACCGACGACACCGCCACCACCGCCGCGGTCGACCTCGCCCTGCCGCTGGAGGCCGCCGACATCATGCGGATCATCCCGCACCGCTACCCGTTCCTCCTCATCGACCGGGTCGTGGAGCTGGAGCCCGGCAAGCACGTGGTCGCGATCAAGAGCGTGACCGCCAACGAGCCGCAGTTCACCGGTCACTTCCCGGAGCGCCCGATCATGCCCGGCGTGCTGATGGTCGAGGCGCTGGCCCAGGCGGGCGCGGTCGCGGTCCTCTCGCTGCCCGAGTACCGCGGCAAGCTCGCCCTCTTCGCCGGCATCGACGAGTGCCGCTTCCGGCGCACGGTGCTCCCCGGCGACACGCTTCGCCTCGAGGTCACCATGGAGAAGCTGCGGGGCGTCTTCGGTCGCGGCCGCTGCGTCGCCACGGTCGACGGCGAAGTCGCGGTCGAGGCGACCATCAGCTTCGTCATCCCGCGCGATCAGTCGATCGCCGGCGGCCCGCCAGCGTGACCGCGGCCCAGCCCCGACCAGGCTCCGCCGAGCGCGGGGAGCGTCGCGTGGTGGTGACCGGCATGGGCGCCGTCACCCCGATCGGCAACGACGTGCCCGCGTACTGGGCCTCGCTGATGGCCGGCCGCAGCGGGATCGACACGATCACCTCGTTCGACCCGTCCCGCCTCGACGCCAGGATCGCCGGCGAGGTGAAGGACTTCCAGCCCGAGCTGGTCATGCCGAAGAAGGAGATCCGGCGTCACGATCGCTACGTGCACCTCGCCTGGGTCGCATCGGTCGAGGCGCTGGCCGACGCGGCGATCCCGAATCCCATCCTCGACGAGTCGCTGGCCGAGCGCACCGGGGTGATCATCGGCTCGGGGATCGGGGGGATCAACACCATGATCCGCGACGTGATCGAGGCGCACGATCTCGGTGTCGAGCGCATCGGGCCGTTCCTGGTGACGTCGCTCATCCCGGACATGGGGGCGGGCTTCGTGGCCATCTACGCCAATGCGCGCGGGCCGAACTACGCGACGGTGAGCGCCTGCAGCAGCAGCAACCACGCCATCGGCGATGCCCTCAACATCATCCGCCGAGGCGATGCCGACGTGATGATCGCCGGTGGCGCCGAGTCGGGCATCGGCGAGATCCCGATCGCCGCCTTCGCCGCCATGCGCGCCCTCTCGACCCGCAATGACGAGCCGCAGAAAGCCTCGCGCCCATTCGACGCGGGTCGCGACGGCTTCGTGATGGCCGATGGCGCCGGCGTCCTGATCCTCGAGGCGCTCGAGCACGCCCTCGCGCGTGACGCCCGGATCCATGCCGAGCTGGTCGGCTACGCCGCGACCGACGACGCGTCGCATATCACGCTGCCCGCTCCCGGCGGCCGCGGCGCGGTCGCCTCGATGAGCCTGGCCCTCGCCGACGCCGGCATGGCGCCAGCGGAGATCGGCTATATCAATGCGCACGGCACCAGCACCCTGCCCAACGACAAGGCGGAGACGGCCGCGATCAAGACCGTCTTCGGCGAGGCCGCGTACGGCGTCCCGGTCAGCAGCACGAAGAGCATGACCGGACACCTGCTCGGCGCCGGCGGCGGGATCGAGGCGATTGCCTGCATCCTCGCCATCGAGGAGGGGATGCTGCCGCCGACCATCAACTACGAGACCCCAGATCCCGAGTGCGACCTGGACTACGTCCCGAACGTGGCCCGCCAATCGACGATCTCGGCCGCCATGAGCAACTCGTTCGGGTTCGGAGGGCACAACGCGACGCTCATCTTCAAGCGGTACGTGGCGTGAGCGCCGATGACGCCCAGTCGAAGCAGGTGCTGGCCGCCATCGACCTGCTGGCGCCCGGCTTCGAGGCGAGCGGCCTCGACGAGCTCGAGGTGGAGGCCGGAGAGCTGGTCGTCCGGCTCGTCCGCCCGCGCGAGGCTCCGGCCCCAGCGCCCGCGCCCGCTGTTGCCGCACCCGCACCGGCCGCTGGAGCGAGCCCGCTCACCCCGTATGGCGAGCCGGCGCCGGGGATGCGCTTCGTGACCGCGCCGCTGACCGGCGTCTGGTACGCCTCGCCGTCTCCGGGCGCGCGGCCATACGTGCAGGAGGGGGACGAGATCGGCGCCGGCGCGGTGGTCGGCCTGATCGAGGCGATGAAGCTCTTCAACGAGATCAAGTCGGACGCGGCCGGCAAGGTGGTTCGCGTCCTCGTCGAGCGCGGGACGCTTGTCAAGCGCCAGCAGCCACTCGTCGAGATCGACCCGCGCTGACCGAACGAAGGAGGAAGGAGGACCGATGGCGCCGAATGCCGTGATCACCGGATGGGGGATGTATGCGCCGTCGCGCGTCATGACCAACGACGACCTGGCCAAGCTCGTCGACACCTCCGACGAGTGGATCGTGTCGCGGACGGGAATCCGCGAGCGACGGATCGCGGCGGACGACGAGACCACGACCATCCTGAGCGTGAATGCCGCGCGCGACGCCCTCGCAGTGGCCGGCCTCGACCCGACCGAGCTCGACCTCGTGATCGTGGCGACCTGCTCGCCGGACTACCCGCTCCCCGCGACCTCCGTCACGGTTGCCACCGCGCTCGGGGCGACCCATGCCGCCGGCTTCGACCTGCAGGCGGCCTGCTCCGGCTTCGTCTACGGGCTTGCGACTGGCAGCAGCTTCATCCAGAGCGGGATGTACCGCAACGTCCTCGTCATCGGGGTCGAGATCCTGAGCCGGTTCCTGAACTTCCGGGACCGGAACACGTGCGTCCTCTTCGGCGATGGGGCTGGTGCGGTGCTGCTCCAGGCGTCGGATCAGCCCGGCGGGCTCATCGGCTTCAACCTGTTCAGCGACGGGACCGGCTACGAGGGGATCATCGTGCCGGCCGGCGGCTCGGTCTGCCCGGCCTCGCCCCAGACGAGCGCCGAGGGGAAGCACTTCATCCAGATGGCCGGGCGCGAGGTCTACAAGTACGCCACCCGCCAGCTGGCCGATTCGGCGGTCGCCGCCCTGCGCGACGCAGGTCTCACGGTGGGCGAGGTCGACCAGTTCGTCTTCCACCAGGCAAATTTACGCATCATCGAGAACGTGCAGCGCCAGCTCGAGATCCCCGACGAGAAGCTCTACATCAACATCGAGAAGTACGGGAACACGAGCGCGGCATCGGTGCCGATGGCCCTGGTCGAGGCGATCGCCGCCGGTCGCGTGAAGCAGGGCGACAAGATCCTGATGGTCGCCTTCGGCGCCGGCTACACCGCCGGAGCCGCCGTGGTCGAGTGGACCGCCGATCCTGCTCGCGCATTCCTCGCCCCCGGCGAGCAGACCCGCCTCGGCAAGCCGCGCGCCGCCGAGCCCGAGCTTGCGGTAGCCGGCTGATGTTCGACCTGACCGGCAAGGTGGCGCTCGTCACCGGTGGCGGGCGCGGCCTCGGCCGAGCCATCTCGCTGGCGCTGGCGCAGCAGGGCGCGGACGTGGGGGTCAACTACCGCGGAAATTCCGAGGCGGCGGGGGAGGTGGTGACCCAGATCCGCGCGATGGGCCGCGCCGCCATCCCGATCAAGGGCGACACGAGCGCCGGCCGCGAGGCGTGCGAGGCGATCGTCAAGGCCGCGATGGACGAGTTCGGCAAGGTCGACGTCCTCGTCAACAACGCGGGGATCACCCGCGACAACCTGATGATGCGGATGGACGAGGAGGAGTGGGAGTCGGTCATCAACACGAATCTGGCCGGCCCCTTCTGGATGACGCGCGCCATCGCCAGGCCGATGCTGAAGGCACGGTCGGGCCGGATCATCAACATGAGCAGCGTTGCCGGCCGGATGGGCAACGTCGGCCAGGCCAACTACGCGAGCGCCAAGGCCGGGCTGATCGGCCTCACCAAGTCGGTTGCCCGCGAGCTCGCCAGCCGCGGGATCACCTGCAACGCGATCGCCCCCGGCCTGATCGAGACCGAGCTGACAGCCGATCTGAACCAGGCCGCCCGCGAGTTCGTGATCAACTCCACGCCGCTCGGCCACCTCGGCTCCGTGGATGACGTCGCCGCCGCGGCGGTCTACTTCGCGTCGGACGAGTCGCGCTACGTCACCGGCCAGGTGCTGGGCGTTGACGGCGGGATGATGATGGGAAGCTGACGGGGGAGCCGCAAGGAGGAGGGTCTGTTGTTCACGCCTGAGGTCCTCATCGGTCTGCGCTGGATCCACTTTGTCGCCGGCATCACCTGGATCGGGCTGCTCTACTGGTTCAACCTGGTGAACGTCCCGTTCCAGAAGGCGATCGACGCCTCGGTCAAGCCGCAGGTCAATCCGCCGCTCTTCACCCGCGCCCTGGCCTGGTTCCGCCATTCCGCATGGGTGACGGTCACCGCCGGCCTGCTGCTGGTGTGGGGCCTGTACTGGCAGGACGGCGACCTCTTCGCCAGCGACACGGAGCGAACCATCTTTTCCGGTGGCCTGCTGGGGCTGGTGATGCTGATCAACGTGTGGGCCGTGATCTGGCCCAGCCAGCGGCGCACCCTGGCGGCGATGCGCGACGGCACGCCGCCCGACCCGTCCTGGCCGCGCAACGCCCTCTTCGCCAGTCGCGCGAACTTCGCGCTGAGCTTCCCGATGCTCTTCTTCATGGCCGGCTCGAGCCACTACCCCCTCGACTGGACGGGGATCGTGATCGTGGGCCCGGTCCTGGCCGCCGTCGGCCTGGGCGTGGTCCTGACGGTGCAGAAGTACTGGGCCGCGCGCTTCTAGGCCGAAGTTAGGCGTGAGTCGCGGGCTGAGATGCGCCGACGCACCGGGCACCGCACAATGACTGCATGTTGACCTTACGAGCGCTGATCCACCCCACCCGTCACGTCGACGCCCACTGCGACGTCCCGTGCGGCATCTACGACCCCGAGCAGGCGCGCATCGAGGCCGAGTCGTGCCTGCGCATCATCGAGAAATACGATGCGAGCGACGACCCGACCTTCCGCAACCGCTGCATCCACAACAAGGAGGAGCGCGCCGAGCTGGTGAAGCACCACCTCGACGTCCTCTGGCACGACTACTTCAAGCCCGAGCACCTCGAGAAGTACCCGGATCTGCACGACACCTTCTGGAAGGCCACGAAGCAGGCGAGCAAGGTGAAGCAGTCCCTCGACGTGGCTGCCGCGAAAGAGCTCCTCGCCATGATCGACACCATCGACGGGATGTGGAAGGCGACCGGCGGGCCGGAGAAGACGCGCGTCAGCGGACGCCCCTCCTAGGCGCGTGGCACGAGGGGGCCTGGGCCGCCCGCTGTTCGTTCTGCTCGGGATGGCGGCGGGCATCAGCGTTGGGCGACGCTGGCTCGACGTGGTCGAGGTCCGCG
>DASSIB010000026.1:0-51349 GCA_035692365.1 Candidatus Limnocylindria bacterium
AACATGCTGACACGCCTCGCCTGAACCGCGTCTCCGCCAACGCAATCCTGCCGCTGGCCCTCCTGGTCGGAGGGGCGGCGATCGAGGCCGCGCGCCCCCTTGCGCTGATGCTGCTCGTCATCGGCCTGTTGGCAACCCTCGCGCGAACGCGGCGACAGCCCGGGGAACAGCTCGGGGTCGAGGTGCTCGTCTACGCCGGCTGCGTGGTGGTGGCGGTGAACCTCGCCTGGTCGGTCGTCCCGCTGGACGCGCTGGTCGGCACCGCCGCCGCGTGCCAGGACCGCCTGGCACCGTTCGCCCTCCTGCGGGTATTGGGTGCGACGCTTGTGCTCGCATCGCTGGCGGTCGTCATACGCCTGGTGCGGGCGAGGCCGACCGAGCTCGGTCTGCGCTGGCCGTCACGCCCCTGGGTGCTCGTCTCCCTGGCCGCCGTCCTGACGATCGGCCCCGGCGCGGCTTTCCTGGGCCCGATCCTGGCCGAGCCGTTCTTCGGACCCCTGGACCCGATGACGGCCGACCTTCGCAGCCTCGTCCCGGCGCTCACCTTCGCCCTGGCCAACGCCGTCATGGAGGAGGTCGCCTACCGTGGAGCGCTGCTCCGCTGGCTGACACCGGTCACCGGCGCGGCCACGGCGCTCGCCTTGCAGGCGATCGTCTTCGGCCTGGCGCACGGGGTCGGGACCGATTTCATCGGCTCACCGCTGCCGGTGATGGCCGCCACTGCCGCCGCAGGGCTGGTCCTCGGTGCCCTGGCGCTGCGCACCGGCTCGTTGCTGCTTCCGATCGCGATCCATCTGGCGCTCGACATCCCGGTCTTCTACGGCAAGGTGTGCCTTGGCACCTAGACTCAGCCGATGAGCGAGCGCTGGGCGACCTTCGACTGCTACGGCACGCTCGTGGACTGGATGGGAGGCATCCGAAGCTCTTTCACCGATCTCTGGCCCGATGCCGACGCCGATGCGCTGCTGACCCTCTACCACCAGCTCGAGCCAGCCGTGCAGGCCGGGCGCGGGATGTCCTACCGCGCCGTGATGGCCGAGACGCTTGCCAGTGTCGCCGCCCTCGCGCGCCTCGAGATCGCGCCCGGCGACGAGGATGCGCTCGGCGCATCGTTGCCGGGGTGGCCGGTCTTCCCCGAGGTGCCCGCCGCCCTCGCCGAACTCCGGAGCCAGGGCTGGCGCCTCGCGATCCTCTCCAACACCGACCCCGACTTCCTCGACGCATCGTTGCGGGCGATCGGGGTGCCGGTCGACCTGCGGATCGTCGCCTCCGACATCGGCTCCTACAAGCCCGCGGTCCGCCATTGGGAGACGTTCTTCGCGCAGACCGGCGCCAATCGCGAGCGGCATGTGCATGTCGCAGCCTCGCTCTTCCACGACGTCGAGCCGGCTGACCGGCTGGGGCTGCGGTGCGCCTGGATCAACCGACTCGCCGAGCGCAGCGACCTCCCGCGCGCCGCCGAGCTGATCGACCTGGCCACGCTCCCTGACGCCCTGGAAGCGCTCGTCCCCGCCCACGGCTAGGATCAGCGCCCTGATGTCCGAGCCTCTCCCGATGCTGCCCCGCGACACGCGCGACCGGCCGCTGCACGACCTGCGCATCAGCGTCACCGACCGATGCAACTTCCGCTGCGTGTACTGCATGCCGCGCGCCGTCTTCGGCCGCGACCATGCCTTCCTCCCGCGCGCGGAGCTGCTGACCTTCGAGGAGATCGCCCGGCTGGTCGAGATCTCCACCCGCCTGGGCGTCGAGAAGGTGCGCCTGACGGGTGGCGAGCCGCTGGTGCGGCGCGAGCTGCCGACCCTGGTGCGGATGCTGGCCGCGATCCCCGGGGTGCGCGACCTGACCCTCACGACCAACGGCGTGCTGCTGCCGGATCACGCCGACGAGCTGAAGGATGCCGGGCTGCATCGGGTCACCGTCAGCCTGGATGCCGATGACGACGCGACCTTCTCGCGCATGAACGACGCAGGCGTGCCGGTGTCGCGCGTGCTGGCCGGGATCGACGCGGCCGAGGCGGCCGGCCTCGGCCCGATCAAGCTCAACATGGTGGTGAAGCGCGGCTGGAACGAGCACGCGATCCTGCCGATGGCGCGGCGCTTCCGCGGGACGGGGCGGATCCTGCGCTTCATCGAGTACATGGACGTCGGCCACTCCAACGGCTGGCGCCTCGACGAGGTGATCACCGCCGACGAGATCCTCTCCACCATCGCGGCCGAGTTCCCGCTGGAGCCGATGGCGCCCACGAAGGCCGGTGAGGTGGCGGAGCGCTTCCGCTACGCCGATGGCTCGGGCGAGATCGGGGTGATCGCCTCGGTCAGCCGCCCATTCTGCGGCGACTGCAACCGGGCTCGTCTCTCGGCCGACGGGCAGCTGTACACCTGCCTCTTCGCCACCGCCGGCCACGACCTGCGGGCGCTGCTGCGTGGCGGCGCCTCCGACGCCCAGATCGAGGCAGCGTTGCGTGGCATCTGGGAATCGCGCGACGACCGCTACTCGGAGATCCGATCCGAGGAGACGGTGGCGCTCCCGAAGGTGGAGATGAGCTACATCGGCGGGTAGGCGCCGGACGGACCTAGGCAGGCCCGCTCCTCGCCGGTATCCTGTCGCCCCATGCTGTGCCCGTCCTGCGGCGTCGCTGCGTCGTCGCCCACCCAGAAGTTCTGCGCGGAATGCGGCACCCGCCTGCAGCAGGCGTGCCCTTCATGCGCCACCCCGTACGAAGGAAGCCCGAAGTTCTGTCCCGAGTGCGGGTTCGCGCTTCAGGGCGGCACGCCCGCGACGCACGCCGCGGCAACCAACGGTGCCCCGAGGGCGGCATCCGCTGACGCACTGGTCGCACCGGATGCGGGCTCGGCGAGCACCGTGGCGGAGCGGAAGCTCGTATCCGTCCTCTTCGCCGACCTGGTCGGCTTCACGACGATGTCCGAGACGCGCGACGCCGAGGCTGTGCGCGAGCAGCTGACCGAGTACTTCGGCGTCGCGCAGGAGATCGTCACCCGCTACGGCGGGGCGGTCGAGAAGTTCATCGGCGATGCGGTCATGGCGGTGTGGGGCACGCCGGTCGCACATGAGGACGACGCCGAGCGCGCCGTCCGCGCTGCGCTCGAGCTGGTCGACGCGGTCAGCCACCTGGGTCGCGACGGCGAGAAGCTCACCGCACGCGCTGCGGTGCTCACCGGCGAGGCGGCCGTCACGCTCGGGGCATCGAACCAGGGGATGGTCGCTGGCGACCTCGTCAACACCGCCTCACGCCTGCAGTCTGTCGCGCCGCCGGGGACCGTGATCGTGGGCGAGGCGACCCGGCAGAGCGCCGAGAGCGCCATCGTCTTCGAGCCCGTTGGCGAACAGGAGCTGAAGGGCAAGGTCAGCCCGGTCCCGGCCTACCGAGCGTTGCGCGTCGTGGCCCAACGCGGCGGCGTCGGCCGCGGCGAGCAGCTCGAGGCGCCGTTCATGGGGCGCGACAGCGAGCTGCGCCTCGTGAAGGACCTCTTCCACGCCGCGCCACGCGAGAAGCGGCCGCGGCTCGTTTCGATCATCGGCCAGGCGGGGATCGGCAAGAGCCGGCTGGCGTGGGAGTTCCTCAAGTACATCGACGGGATCACGATGCAGGTGCTCTGGCATCAGGGCCGCTCCCCAGCCTACGGCGAGGGGATCAGCTTCTGGGCCCTGGCCGAGATGGTGCGCAGCCGGGTCGGCCTCCTCGAGCTCGACGACGCGGCCACCACACGGAGCAAGCTGACGCAGGCACTGGAGACCTACGTTCCCGACGAGGCAGAGCGCCGCTGGATGGGGCCGCGGCTCGAGCAGCTGCTGGGCATGGCAGACGGCGACTCGGGAGGCCGCGACGACCTCTTTGCCGCGTGGCGCACCTTCTTCGAGCGGGTCGCGGGCGACAACACGCTGGTGATGGTCTTCGAGGACCTGCACTGGGCCGATGCCGGACAGCTCGACTTCATCGACCACCTCCTCGAATGGAGCCGGGGCCACGCGATCTACATCATCACCCTGGCTCGCCCCGAGCTGCTCGAGCGTCGTCCGACCTGGGGAGCCGGTCAGCGCAGCTTCACAAGCCTCGCCCTTGAACCGCTCCCGGACGCCGTGATCGAGGACATCCTGGCCAGCCTCGTCCCGGGTCTCCCGGAGGCGACCGTCTCCCAGATCGTGGGGCGCGCCGAGGGGATCCCGCTCTATGCGGTCGAGACGGTCCGCATGCTTCTGCAGGACGGGCGGCTGGAGCAGCGCGACGGAGCGTATCGGCCGATCGGCGACCTCAGCACCCTGGCCGTGCCGGCCACCCTGCATGCGCTGATCGCCGCCAGGCTCGATGCCATCGACGCGAGTGACCGCTCGCTGCTCCAGTACGCATCGGTCCTGGGCCAAACCTTCACGCTCCAGGGCTTGAAGGCCGTCACCGGTCAGGGAGAGGACCTCGAGGCCCGACTCCACGGCCTCGTTCGCCGTGAACTGCTTACGCTCGACACCGATCCCCGCTCACCGGAGCGCGGCCAATACGGCTTCGTGCAGGCCCTCGTTCGCGACGTCGCGTACGGCACCCTCACCAAGCGCGACCGCAAGGTCGTCCACCTTGCCGCGGGTGAGCATTTCGAGTCGCTCCAGGACGACGAGATCATCGATGCGACCGCCGCGCACTATCTGGATGCCTACCGAAGTGCGCCGGACGATCCCGATGCCGAAGAGATCCGGGCGCACGCGGCCGAGCTGCTCCAGCGGGCCGCGGAACGGGCGACCGGCCTCGGCTCGCATGAGCAGGCGGTGCGGTTCCTGGAGCTTGCCCTGGACGTCACCGCCGACGCGGCCCACCAGTCCCGGCTGCTGCGACGGACCGGCGAGGCGGCCGGGGCGGCGGGGAGGTACGACGTTGCCGAGGGTTACCTGCGACGGGCAGTCGCCGCCGCGCGAGAAGCAGGCCATCAGCCGTCCGAGGCGCAGGCGGTCGCCAGCCTGGGGCGGCTCCTCGCCAGCGGCGCGCAGCCAGCTGTGGCGATCTCCGAGATCAACGCCGCGCTTCCGACGCTTGCGGACCTGGACCAGGATCCGGCAATGGTCGCCATCTGGGCGGCGCTGTCACGCGCCTATATGCTGCACGGCGACTTCGGCCCGGCGGTCGAATGGGCCGATCGCGCCCTGCCCGTGGCCGAGCGGCTCGACATGGTGCCCGAGATCGCCGACCTGCTCAACACGCGCGCGACCGCGCTGGGCTTCGGCGGTCGCGTCCGCGAGGGCGTCGCGGGACTGCGCGGTGTCGTCGAGATGGCCGACTCCTACGGTCTCTCGTACGCCGGCATCCGGGCGCGGATCAACCTGAGCAGCCTGCTGACCGTCGAGGACCCGCTGGCCGGCTTTCGGCTCGCGTTCGAAGGCTTCGAGGAGGCAAAGCGAGCCGGCAGCGGGGACATGATGACCACCATGGGTGCGAACGCGAGTGACCTGGCCGTCCACATCGGCGAATGGGACGCCGCCGAGACGATCTTCGCGGACTTGCTGGCAGCCGACCTGGCGCCGCCCGACCGCTACGTGGCGGATGTCTTTACCTGTGTGCTGGAGGCGCTCCGCGGACGCCCGTCAGACGCCGGCGTGGCCCGCGCGGAGGCGTTCGCAGCAACATCCGACGAACCGACCGTCCTCAGCCAGCTGCACGCGACCAAAGGATGGGTCGCCCTCGCCGAGGGACGCTTCGCAGACGCGTTTGCCTCCTTCTCCGCCGCAGTCGAGGCCATCCCAGCCGGCGCCTCAGCCGACCTGCCACAGGTCGGGCGCGCAGCCCTGTGGTCCGGCCTGCCGGAGCAGGCCCGCGCCGCGGTCGATCGGATTCGTGCCCTTGGCGTCCATGGCCGTGGGATCCACGCCGGCGCACGCACCATCGAGGCGGGGCTCGCCGCCGTGACCGGGAATCGCGAAGAGGCCACGGCGGCATACCGCGACGCCATGCGCCAGTGGCGCGAGCTCGAGTGCTGGTTCGACCTCGCACTGTGCGAGCTCGACTACGTGAAGTTCGTGGGCGGGGAGAATCCGGATGTCAAGGCCGCGGCCGAGGAGGCCCATGGCATTCTCACTCGACTCGGTTCGCCGGCGTTCGTGCGTCGCCTGAACGACGCGGTGGGGCTGCCGGTCGCCTAGCTCTTCTCCTCGTGGATCGGGCCACGGCGGTCGCGGAGCGGCCCGCCCTCGCGGCCGCGGGTGGCGGCCAGGATCTCGGCGATGATCGCGTGGGCCACTTCCTCCGCCCCTTCGGCGCCGATGTCCAGGCCCGCCGGCGCGTGGAGCCGAGCGATGGCCTCCGGCGCCCCGATCTCTGCAAGCATCTGCTCCGTCCGCCCGCGGGGCCCGAGCACCCCGAGATACGCCAGCGGCGCGTGGAGGAACGACCGCAGGTAGGCGATGTCGCGCAGGTAGTTGTGGCTCATGAGGATCGCTGCCGTCCGCTCGTCGGGCGCCAGCGCCTCGGCAGCCGCATCCGGGTCGGGGATGGCAAAGTCAGCCCCTGGGCCGAAGCGTTCCGCAGTGAGCAGAGCCTGGCGCACGTCCACCACGACTACGCGCCAACCCAGCTCCGCGGCCAGGCGGACGAGCGGGATCGCATCGTGGCCGGCACCGCAGACCAGCAGCCGGAGCGGCGGCAGGAGCGGCTCGAAGTACACGCGGGCACCACCGACCTCCACCACGCGCGGGCTGCCGTCACGCAGCGCCGCGGCGGCGGCGCCATCGGTCTCCAGGCGGTGCAGGCCGAGATCGGAGCCGCCGAGCGGGATCACCAGGCAGGCGCCCTGCCCTGATCGCAGCGCCCCGACCGATTCGAGCGCTCCCGCGGTCGGCTCGACGAACAGCTCGATCGCGCCGTTGCAGCCCAGCCCGTAGCCCCACACCGCATCGTCGTCGGCGGTCATGTCGAACTCCACGGTGCGAGCCTCGCCGCTGGCGATGACCTCGCGCCCGATGCGCGCCACGTCGCCCTCCAGGCAGCCGCCACTGATGTTGCCGATCGGCTCTCCCTCGGCCGGGATCAGGAGTCGCGCCCCGGCGCGCCGATAGGTCGAGCCGCGGGTCCCTATTACCGTCGCCAGCGCCATTGGCTGTCCGCGGGCCGCCAGGGCCTCCGCCGCGTCGAGGAGCTCGGTCAGCTCCGACACGTGATCAGGCGTGCCATTGGGACGCCAGGTGGGCGGCGTCGGCCGCGACGCCGACGAAGTTGGCCGAAGCCTGATTGTGCTGCCACAGGAGACCGATGAAGGTGAGCCCGGGGACTTCACTGATCCCGCGCACGTGGCGCGGCACGCCGAACTCGTTGAGCACCGGGAGGTCCAGCCAGCCGTAGTCGGGCGCATAGCCGGTCGTCCACAGAACGGTCGAGATCCCCTCGGCGCGCAGGTCGAGCTCCGTCACCTCCGGCACCTCGGCCGCGAACGGGACGCGATCGTCCGGCGGGACGTCGAGCCCGGCCCGCTCGATGAACAGCTCGATCAGGCCCCGGAAGCGCTCGTCGAAAAACGCGTCGGCAAAGGCGAGGTTGGCGGCGAGGTCGGGAGCGAACCGCGCTCGGTGTCCGTCCGCGTCTTCGAAGCGTCCGACGAGTCGTATCCCCTCGGCCGGGAAGCGACGCAGGTTGATATCGTGGCCGCCGCCATGCCCAGAGAGGTGCGGGTTGCAGGCGAACTTCGCCCGCGGATCCGGCAGCTGGTCGACGGTGGGGAGCCCGGCATCGATCGCCGGACCATCGATGGCCAGGCTGCGGAGCCACCAGAAGATGTCGCGGTCGCGATAGCGGCGCGGAACTCGTCCGCAGTGGCCGACCGACAGGGTCACCGAGCGTCCCGCGGCACGCAGCTCCTCCGCCAGCTGGACCCCCGTCTGACCCGAGCCCACCACCAGCACCCCGCCAGGTGGGAGCTGCCCCTCGTTGCGGTAGTGATGGCCGTGAAGGTGGTTCATCGCCGGATCGAAGGCGGCGGTCGGCGGAATGCGCGGCGCGTGGAATGCGCCGGTCGCCACCACGACCTCCTGCGCCCGGATTGGGCCACTGCTGGTCTCGACCAGGAAGCTCCCGGTCGACGACCGGTCGGCGGCCAGCCGCGTGACCGCGGTGCCCAACGAGACCGGGGCATCGATCGCGCCTGCGTATGCCGCAACTCGCCCCGCAATCTCGTCGCGAGTCATGAAGCCGTCCGGATCACCCGCGTCGTACGGGAATCCGGGGAGGTCGGTGACGAAGTTCGGGCTGACCAGCTGGAATGCATCCCATCGGTCCCGCCAGCCGCCGCCCAGCTGATCGCGCCGGTCGAGGACGACGTGCTCGCGGCCGGCCTCGCGGAGGTGGTGGCTCATGATGAGCCCCGCTTGCCCGGCGCCGATGACGACGGTGTGCGTCGATGCGGGCAGATCGATCATGGTCGGGAAGGATACGGGCATCAGGCCGCCCGCATCACCAGCGCCGCGTTCATGCCGCCGAAGCCGAAGGAGGTCGAGAGCGCCAGCGGCGGGCGCGCCGCCAGCGGCTCGAGCAGGACGTTGAGCTCGCAGCGCTCGTCAAGGTTGACGAGGTTGCAGGTCCCGGGCAGCAGCCCGTGGCGCAGAGCCAGGAGCGTGATCGCCGCCTCGATGGCGCCGCTCGCTCCGAGTGCGTGCCCGTACAGCCCCTTGGTGCCCGAGACCGGGACGGTCCGCACGTGGTCGCCGAGCGCGAGGTGCAGGGCCTTCGCCTCGGCCAGCTCGTTGAGCTGGGTGCTGGAGGCGTGCGCGTTGACGTAGCCGATCTCCCCCGCCGCCACGCCGGCGTCCGCCAGCGCGGCGGTGATCGCCGCGGCGGCTGCCTCGCCCGAGGGGAGGGGCGCGGTGAGGTGGTAGGCGTCGGTCGAGGCGCCGAACCCGGCCACCTCGCCCAGGATCGTGGCACCACGATGCTCGGCCGACTCCCAGGCTTCGAGGATCAGGATGGCAGCGCCCTCGGCCATCACGAACCCGTCGCGATCGCGGTCGAAGGGTCGCGACGCGGCCGCGGGGTCGTCGTTGCGCTGCGAGAGGACGCGGATCATGGCGAACGCTCCGTGGGTGAGCGGCGCCAGAGGCGCCTCGGCCCCTCCGGCGACCGCCACGTCAACCATGCCCGAGCGGACCGCCTGGAAGGCCTGGCCGATGGCGACGGCGCCCGAGGCGCACGAGTTGGCGTTGCCCACCGCTGGGCCGCGGATGCCGAGGTCGATCGCCACGTTGCTCGCTCCCGCCCCACCGAAGACCGCGGTGGCCAGCGTCGGTGCCACCGCCCGGACCCCGCCGAGCACATAGGCTGCGTGCTGCTCCTCGCCGAAGGCGACACCACCCAGCGCCGAGCCGATCCAGACGCCGGTGCGACCATCGGACCGGTCAGCATCGGTCAGGCAGGAGTGGCTGATCGCCATTCGGGCGGCGGCCACCGAAAGCTGGCTGAACCGGTCAAGCCGCCGCGCCCGCTTCGGGTCGAGGTGGTCGCTCGGCACGAAGTCATTGATCTGCGCCGCGATCCGCGAGGGGAACGGGGAGGCGTCGAAGCGGTCGATCGCCCGCACCGCCGAGCGGTTGGCGAGCACCCCGGCCCACAGCCCGTCCGCGCCGGAGCCGATGGGGGTCACCGCGCCGATCCCGGTCACCGCCACCCTCCTCACGAGCCCGCCTCCGCCAGGACCTTGACCCGGCGCAGCGTGCGCCGCGCGATCGCCTCGACGAACTGCGGGCCGATGACGCGCTCCGCCGCCAGGCCACCGATCAGCGGCCATCCCAGGTCAAGCTCGTGCTCGATGCTGACCTGCCAGCCCGCTCCGTTCGGCTCGAAGTGCCAGGCGACCTGCATGCCGCGCGTCACTCCGCCGGTGTGCGTGAACTCGATCCGCCGCTCGTCGGGGAGCGGTCGCTGGATCGCCTCCCAGCGCACCGGGATCGGGCCGCGGCGCGCACCCATTGCGAAGCGACGCTCGCCGTTCGCGGTCGGGAGGCGGCGCACGTAGCGGTAATGCGGCAGGCGCTCCGGCCAGCGCTCGACCTCGGCCGCCAGCGGGAAGATCCGCTCCAGCGGGGCGTCGATCTGGATCTGCAGCCGGCTCCTCATGGCCGAAGGACCTGTGCCAGGAAGAGGGGCGAGAGGGCATCGCTGGCCGGGCGGCAGTCGCCCAGCGCGCTGCCGAGGAGGTCGGCGGTCTTCGGCCGCGAGGCCAGCCTGCGCAGGGCATAGCCCATCAAGGGCGGAGTGGCCAGCATTCCCTGGACGAGCCAGGTCAGCGCGTCCTTGGCGGCGAACGCGCCGCGCCGCGCGGCGAGGTAGCGGGCTGCCGCATCCTCGTCCAGCTCGTCGAGCGCCACGGCGGCGGCGCGGGCGGAGCGCAGCGCGCGGTAGATCCCCTCGCCGGTGAAGGGGTCGATGAAGCCGGCCGCGTCTCCAACCAGCATCCAGCCCCGCCCCGCGGCGCGTCGAACGCGGTGGCCGATCGGCGATGCGCCGATGATCGGGGTGAGTCGCGCGCGGTTCCTGAGGCGCTCGGCGACGGCCGGGATGCCCTCGATCGCCGCGGCGAACCGCTCCTCCGCAGGGCGCCGGTCGCCGTCCAGCGGCAGCGCCATCCCGACGTTGAGGCGGTCGCCGGCCAGCGGCGCGAGCCCCACGTACCAGCCCGGGCCGACATGCATCTCGCCGTGCTCGACCAGGTCCGGGCTCCCCTCGTAATGCGCCACCAGCCCAAGCCGCCGCGGCCTCCCCGCCCCGCCTTCGACGGAGATCGCCTGGCTCACCCGGGAGCGCGCGCCATCGGCACCGATGAGCCAGCGGAAGCGGACGCCCCGCCGCCCTTCCGGCGTCCGCAGGGTGGCCCGCACCGCCCTCCCGCCGAGCCCGCCCACGCCACCGGTCCACCCCACCTCGGTGAGCGCGGTGTGCTCCATCAGCCGGGCGCCGCATGCGACCGCATGGGCGGCAAGGGTCGCGTCGAACCTTGTTCGCTCCAGCCCCCAGGCCATGCGCTGCCCTGACTCGTCGCGATACCGGACGTCGACCGCATCGTCGCCGCGGATGACCCGCATCCCAGCGAGCGGGAGCGCATCGGCCTTCCAAACCTCCTCCGGCACACCCAGCAGACGCAGCTCCTCCACGATCCGCGGGCTGGCGTATTCGGCGCACGCCTTCGCCCGGGGATGGGCGCGCGACTCGACCAGCAGTACGTCACGGCCGCGGGTCGCGAGCGCGGCGGCAGCAGCCGAGCCCGCCGGCCCCGCGCCGACCACCAGGACCTCGCACTCGAGCGGCGGCGCGCTCATCGGTAGACCGTGGTGACCCGCGGCCAGAGCCGCCCGCTCCGGTGGGCTCGCTCCAGCCCTGCCCTGGCCGCGAGCGTGTCGAGCTCGGCAAGGGTGTAGGCGCGGCGCGCCGAGAGGACGCCGTCATGCCGGGTGTAGGCGCCGCGGCTGAGAGCCAGGACCGCGGCGGCCGTCATCGCGAACGGCACCACGCCGCGCCGCAGGTCGTTGATCACGACTCCCAGCCGCGAGACGCGTCGCATCTCGGCCAGCGCGACGATCGCGTCATCAGGATCGAAGTGGTGCATGAGGAGGGACGCGTGCGCGATGTCCACCTCGCCATCGGCCAGCGGGATGGCACGGGCATCGGCCTGCAGCAGGGACACGTTGTTGGTACCGGCCAGGTTACGAGCTGCGATCTCGAGCACCTCCGGCCGCACGTCCAAGGCGATCACCTCGACATGCCTCCGCCGCCGGAGTCGCCGCACGAAGTCGCCGGACCCGGTACCGACGTCCAGCACCGTCGCCTCGTTCTGCTCGCCGAGGAGCCGCTCCACGGCCCGAACACTGTCGCCCACCCCACCGGGGAGCCGATTCAGCATCGCCATCTCGCGCAGGTTCTTCCGAAGCTCGAGCGCGTCGAGCTCGTCGGCGTCCAGGAACTCATGCGCGGTGGAGCGGACGTTCAGGAGGCTGGCCACGAGGCGGTCACTATGCGCGAAGTCCCCGCCCAGCGCTGGCGTGTCACCATGCCGGCATGCGACTCGACCAGACCATCACCGCGGTCGACGCGCACGCCGGCGGCGAGCCGGGGCGGGTCATCGTCGGCGGCGTCCATGACGTCCCGGGCGCAACCTTGCTCGAGAAGCGCGACCACCTCGCACAGCACGGGGACCAGCTGCGGCGCCTGATGCTGCGGGAGCCGCGTGGCTACCCCGCTCTCTGCGCGAACGTGATCCTGCCACCGACCGACCCAAAGGCCGATGCCGGCTTCGTGATCATGGAGCAGGCCGAGTACCCCGCCATGAGCGGATCGAACACGATCTGCACCGCCACGGTGCTGATCGCCGAGAAGCTGGTGCCGGTCACCGAGCCGATCACCCAGCTCACGCTGGAGGCGCCGGCCGGACTCATCAAGATCCGCGCAGCGGTGGCTGATGGGCGGGCAACCTCGATCACGTTCGAGAACGTGCCGGCCTTCGCGATCGAGATCAACGCTCCGGTCGAGGTGCCGGAGATTGGGCGGGTGAAGGTGGACGTCGCCTGGGGCGGGATGTTCTACGCGATCCTCGAGGGGTCAGCTCTGGGCCTCCGGCTGACCCCGGACGAGGGCCGCGACATCGTGCGCCTGGGGGAGATGGTCAAGGCGGCGGCCCGGGAGCAGATTCCGGTGGCACACCCCGACCACCCGGAGATCCGCGGCATCAGCATCGTCGAGCTGACCGCACCGCCCACGCTCTCCGGCGCGCACGGCAAGAACACGGTAGTGGTGAGCTCCGGCACCCTGGACTGGTCGCGCCCCGAGTCCTTCACCGGGGTCCTGGACCGCTCACCGTGCGGCACCGGCACCTGCGCGCGGATGGCCGTGCTGCACGCCCGCGGCAAGCTGGGGATCGGCGAGGACTTCATCCACGAGGGCATCCTGGGGACCGCCTGGACCGGGCGGCTGCTGCGCGAGACGACGGTCGGCCCGTACCGGGCGGTCGTCCCGCAGCTGACCGGGAGCGCCTGGATCACCGGCCGGGCCGAGTATCGGCTCGACCCCGAGGACCCGTTCCCCGAGGGATTCACGGTCGGAGACCTCTGGGGCCTCACCGACTAAGTACGTCACTTCCGCTCCGCCGTATCCTATGATGACGACCCGCGGATTCGCGGCCAGGTTGACCCGCCCGATGGGCGAGCGCAGACCCCTCATGAGGACGATGCGGATGGCGACGGTCACCTTCGATCACGTGTTCAAGCGCTTCCCAGGCGACGTGATCGCGGTCAACGACCTCAACCTGCAGGTCGCGGACGGCGAGTTCCTCGTCCTGGTGGGCCCCTCCGGTTGCGGCAAGACCACCGCCCTGCGCTGTGTGGCCGGCCTGGAGTCGATCAGCGACGGCAAGCTCATGATCGGGGACCGCGTGGTGAACGATGTGCCCCCCAAGGACCGTGACATCGCGATGGTCTTCCAGAGCTACGCGCTCTACCCCCACATGTCGGTCTTTGAGAACCTCGCCTTCGGGCTGAAGCTGCGCAAGATGCCGAAGGCCGAGATCGATGCGCGCGTCCGGGAGGCGGCGGGCATCCTGGGCCTCGAGCGCTACCTGGACCGGAAGCCCAAGGCCCTCTCCGGAGGCCAGCGACAACGAGTGGCCCTTGGGCGCGCGATCGTGCGCGAACCGAAGGCGTTCCTGATGGATGAGCCGCTCTCCAACCTCGATGCGAAGCTGCGCGTCCAGACGCGCGCCGAGATCGCGCGCATCCATCGCCGCCTGGGGACGACGATCCTGTACGTCACGCACGACCAGGTGGAGGCGATGACGATGGGCGATCGGATCGCGCTCATGAAGGACGGGCTCCTTCAGCAGGCTGGCACGCCGGAGGAGCTCTACAAGCATCCCGCCAACCTGTTCGTGGCGGGCTTCATCGGTTCGCCCGCCATGAACTTCGTCACGGTCACCGCGGCCGGCGAGGAACTCATGATGGGCCAGTCGAAGTTGACCCTTTCCGGCGAGCCGGCCAGGACGGCGGCCAACCGTCCGGCAGGCACCAGCCTGACCATCGGCTTCCGCCCGGAGCACCTCGAGGTAGCGAACGGGTCCGGGAACCAGGCCATCACCTTCTCGGCGACCGTCGACGTGGTCGAATACCTGGGCAACGAGGAGCTCATTCACCTGCGAGCAGAGGGGAATGAGATCGTGGCACTCCTTCCGTCGGATCGGAAGGTCCAGGTGGGAGAGCAGATTCCCCTTGCGGTCTCGCTCGACCACCTGTACCTGTTCGACCCCGAGACCGAGAAGTCGCTGGTCAACTAGCCTCGGCCCGAACCGGCTGAAATCCTCGGGCTCAGCCCTTGACGGAGCCGGCCAGCAGCCCTCGGACGAAGTACCGCTGCAGCGCGAAGAAGACGATCAGCGGGATGATCATCGAGACGAAGGCCCCGGCTGTCAGCAGCTGCCAGTCCTGCCCTCGAGTGCCGGCGAGGTTCACGAGCTTGATGGTGAGCACCTGCACATCCTGTGTGCCCCCCAGGAAGGTGGTCGCGACCAGGTAGTCGTTCCAGACCCAGAGGAATTGGAAGATGGCGAACGATGCCAGGACCGGCACCGATAGCGGAATGATGATGCGGCGGAAGACAGCGAAATGGGAGGCGCCGTCGGTTACCGCCGAGTCGATCAGGTCTCGGGGGATCGCGCTGACAAAACCGAACACGAGGTAGATGGCGAGCGGCAGCCCGAAGCCCGTGTGCGCGAGCCATACCCCCAGGTAGGTTCCGTTCAGGTCGAGGCCGGTGTAGTCGCGCAACACCGGCACGAGTGCGATCTGCAGCGGGATCACGAGGAGCGCCACCAGCAGTGCGAAGAGCGCCATCCGACCGCGGAATCGCATCCAGGCGAAGCCATAGGCGGCGAAGGCCGCAACCGTCAGTGGGATGACGGTGGCTGGGATGGTCACGGCGATGCTGTTCATGAATGCGCTGCCGAGGTCGCTCCCCCTCTCGGTTCGAAGGGTGCCACCGGTGTTCTCGTACGTCTTGTCACCCCCCGACAGCACGACCTGGTAATTGCGCAGCGTGAAGTTGGGCGAAGCCACCCACTGCTTCTCCTGGACCTCGATTCGCCCCGCGCGGCGGTTGCCGATCCACTGGATCCGCTTGCCGTCCGATGCCGTCACGCCCTCGCGGAACGCATCGAACGTTGCCGTGACCCCCTCGATCGTGATTGGCGCATTGCCGGTCACGTCCGCGGGAATCGGGAGCTCCTTGGTCGTCACGTAGCCCTGGTGCGGCAGGACGGACCACCAACCCGAGTTGAGGACGTCGGCCGCTGGCCGAACCGAGCTCACCAGGAGGCCGATGGTCGGCACCAGCCAGATGAAGCAGATGACCGCCAAGGTGCCGTTCACTGCCAGCTGCCCGAGCCACCGTCGTCGCTTGGGCATCTCTACGCCTGCTGCTGTTGGAAGCGACGGAGGTTGTAGACCATCACCGGGAGCACCAGGACCAGCAGCACGATGGCGATCGCCGATCCGAGCCCGAAGCTCCGATTGCTGAAGAACTGCGTGTAGAACTCGGTTGCGATCACCTGGGTGCCGAAGTTCCCGTTGGTGAGCACAACTACGACGTCGAAGATCTTCAGCGTGAAGATCACGATCGTGGTCGTCACCGTGATGATCGTGGGCATGATCGTCGGCACCACGATGCGCATGAAGGTCTGGATCTCGTTCGCACCGTCCACGCGTGCCGCGTCGAGCAGATCGGCCGGGACACCCTTGATGGCGGCGGAGAAGAGAACCATGGCGAACCCGGTCTGGAGCCAGACGACGACCACGATCAGGAAGAAGTTGTTGAACGGCTGGTTGTCCGCAAGCCAGCCGATCGGCGAATTGCCAAGGCCGACCCAGATCGCGTTCAGCAGGCCGATCTGGGGCGAGCTCGGATCGCGGACCGCATAGACAAACTTCCAGATGATGCCCGCACCAACGAGCGAGATGGCGACGGGCATGAAGATGATCGACTTGGCGATCACCTCGAAACGAGAACGATCAGCGAGCGCCGCGATCAGCAGGCCCATGATGACCGTCAGGCTCGCCCCGAACGCGAGCCACAGCAGGTTGTTGCGGAAGGCGAGCAGCGTCGCGTCGTCGGTGAAGACCCGGATGTAGTTGTCCAGCCCCACGAAGGCCGCGCCGTCCTGGTCGAAGAAGCTCGTCCAGAAGGTCCGGATCGACGGAAGCACCAGGAAGTAGAAGAGGAAGATGACCGCTGGGCCAATGAACACGGCCGGCAGGAGGATCTTCATCGCCCTGGCCGGCAGCTGCTCCACGATCCAGTTCGAGACCGTGAAGATCGCCAGCAGGCCGCCGACGCCCCAGATGACGGCCAGCAGCGTGATGAGCGGCTTGGGTATCGGCGAGGCCTTGTCCGCCAGGATGACGAAGCCCGCCACGAGGAAGACGGCGGTCAGGATCACCCCGGCAATGCCGAGGGCGAGGTTGCGGGCGCGCGCCTCAGGCGGCGCCTCGTCGTTGAACGCGGCCAATGGCGGCTCGGTCAAAGCCCCTCCACACTCCCTCAGCCACGGGAACCATTACCGGCGGGTGCGGTCAGGTCGGCGTCGCAACAGCATGCCATACCAAGGGAAGAGGGGCGGCCATTCTGGCCGCCCCTCTCCGGGGTGATTGGGACCGAGACGTTGCTACTGGGCTTGGTCGATGTTCGCCAATGCCTCGTCAATCGTCTCGTCGCCGTTGATGAACGAGGTGATCTCCTTCCAGAACGCCGTCCTGACCGGACCGGGCATCTGATCGCCCGACGTGAATCGGATGGCGGTGGCGCTCTTCAGAAGGTCACCGATCTTCTGCTCAACGGGCTGACCGTACTTGGAGGTGTCGACGTCCTTATGAGGGGAAAGCGCACCACCGGTCGCCATCCAGGGCTCGAGGTGCTTCGCGCTCGTGTACCACGCCAGCAGGGCCCGGACCTCGGGCCGATCGTGGAACATGCCCCAGATGTCCCCCGCAACCTGCATGTAGCCTGCGCGGCTGTCGTCAACTGCCGGCAGCGGGAAGAAGTCGTAATCGACGCCCGCGACGGCCGTCTGGGGGAAGAAGCTGGTGATGAAGTTACCCTGGCGATGGAGCCAGCACTTCGGCGGATCGGTGAACATCGGCGCGGGCGCGTCGCCGAAGGCCGTGCTCACGATCCCCTGAGTTCCCCCGAAGACTTGTCCGGGCTCCAGCCACATGTCAGCCATGGTCTGCCAGGCGGCCTTCACCTCCGGAGAGGAGAACGCCAGCGTTCCCGCGACCCACTCGTCGTAGGCCTCTGGGGGCTGGCTGCCGAGCATGATGTCGTTGATCAAGTCGGTCGCCGCCCAACCGGTTGCCACGCCGGATTCGATCCCGACGCACCAGGGGGCGTCACCATCGGCCTGGATCTGGGCCGTCAGGTCCGTCAGCTCCTGCCAGGTGGTCGGCACCTCGTAGCCGGCGGCATCGAAGGCCTTCTTCGGATACCAGATGAAGCTCTTGGCGTTGACCCGCTCCCAGACGCCGGCGGTGACGTTGCCGCTCGGGCCTGGCATGGTGGCCATGTCGAGCCAGCTCTGGACGTACTGGGCCTCGAGGTAGTCAGCCGACAGGAACGAACTCAGGTCGACGGCCTTGCCCGTCTTCGCGAAGGACGCAAGCAAGCCGGGCTGTGGGAAGTCCGCGACGTCGGGAGCATTGTCCGCATCGACCCGGACCGAGATGTCCTGCTCGAACTGCTTCGTGCCTTCGTACTTGACGTCGATGCCAGTGGCATCCTCGAAGACCTTGACCATCGTTTCGAACTTGGCCTGGTCCTCGTCGACGAATGGCCCGAAGGCAGTGACCGTCGTGCCACTGTACTCGCCGGCAAGGGCATCGGTGAGTTCCTGGGGTACGGTCGCCGCGGCCTGGGACGCCGATGGCTGCTCAGCTGTGCTTCCATCCGGCGAACCCGAAGGTGACCCCGTACTCGTGCAGGCCGCGAGCAGGATCATGCCCGCGAAGATCGCGGCGGTGCCCCGCCACCAGTGCTGTCTCATCGTCCGATTCCTCCATCTGGATGTGCTGCCAATGGTAGATCGCGAGCGCATGGTTGTCCTTACCTCCTCATCCGAAACTCGGCTGCGCGGACTCTCGAGCGTGCGCTCATGCGGACCTCAGCTCCATCGTCGCAGCACTGGATTCCCGAACTACGAGGCTCGTTCCCAGCAGTACCTGCTTGGGAATCGGGCTCCTCGTTTCAATCGCCTCCAGGAGCAGCCGCGTCATCTCGCGGCCCATCTCCTCGATCGGCTGACGAATGCTCGTCAACGGAGGCTCCGAAGCGGCAGCCATGGCCGAATCGTCGAACCCGACGACGGCCACGTCAACCGGAACGCGGCGCCCTGCTCTTCGCAGCTCGCCCATGGCGCCGATCGCCATGAGGTCGGACGCGGCGAACACCGCGTCGACGTCCGGGTGGCGTGCGAGGATGGCGCGCATCGCCGCGGCGCCGCCCTCCTGCGTGAACTGGCCATCCGCCTCGAGCCCGTCGTCCTGGGCGATCCCCGCAGCTGCCAGCGCGTGCCGGTAGCCGGCTCGGCGGTCGACTCCCACCGCCATGTCGAGCGGTCCGGTGATCGTCGCCACTCGGCGGCGCCGACCTTCCAGCAGGTGCTCGACCGCGGTGCGGGCTCCAGACTCGTTGTCGACATCGACGTAGCTCGCCATCGAAGTGGTCGGCGGCCGCCCCCCAACCACCACCGGGACCCCACGCGTGCGCAGGCGATCGGGGAGACCGTCGTCCCCGTGCAGCGAAGCGAGCAGCGCGCCATCGACGTGGCCGGCGGCGACGTATGCCTCGGCTCGGCTCTGGGCTGACCCCTGCGCGATCATCAGCACAAGCTGAACGTTGCTTGCCGCCAACTCGCCGCTGATGCCCACCAGAAGCCTGGGGAAGAACGGGTCGCCGAAGAGGCTCGTCGTCTGCTCGGGAATGACCAGCGCGATGAAGCCGCTGCGTCGCGTAACAAGGCTTCTGGCCGCCGGATTGGGGACGTAGCCGAGGCGCCCAACCGCACGCTCCACCGCCTGGCGGACCACCGGAGTCACCTTTGGGCTGCCATTCACGACCCGGGATACGGTCGCCCGAGACACCCCCGCTGCCCGCGCGACGGCATCCAGAGTGACCGCCTGGCCTCCGGCGTGATGCCGGCGATTGGAGGTGGCGGTCGCTTTCCTGATGAGAGCGCTCTCACGGCCCACAGGAGAACAATAGCAGGGCCTGTCAACCCATCGATCGTGAGAGCGCGATCTGCCCGCACGACCCGGGGACGCGGTGACGGCGGCTAGTCGATGCGAACCTCGACCGCGATCTCCTGGGCAGGTGTTCGCGGCAGTGGCGCGAGCGTTCCATCCAGTTCGGCGCCGTCGACGGTGAGCCTGGTCGACCTGCCGACCGCGCCTCGCGCCTTGACGACCCGGATCCGGTAGGTTGCCCCGCGGAAGCGGCGCGTGACGCTGAAGCCCTCCCATTCAGAGGGGATCTGTGGGTCGATCCGCAGGCCGTCGTGCTCGGGTCGAATCCCCAGGATCCACTGGCTCACCGCGACGAGGTTCCAGGCTGCGGTGCCGGTGAGCCAGGAGTTCTTGGCCTCGCCGTGGGTCGCCGCGTCGCTGCCGGCGATCATCTGTGAGTAGACGTACGGCTCAGTTCGGTGGATCTCCGAGATCTCCTCGCGAGCCGATGGGTTGATGCGCAGGTAGTAGTCGAGCGCTGCGGCGGCGTTGCCGGTCATCGCCTCGGCGATCATCACCCACGGATTGGTATGGCAGAAGATCCCCCCGTTCTCCTTGTAACCGGGGGGATAGCTCGAGATCTCGCCGAGGTTCAGGTGATAGCGGGTGAACGCCGGTTGCACGAGCATCAACCCGTGGGGGGTGGCGAGTCGCTCGCGCACCGACGCCAGCGCCCGCACCGCCCTTCCATCTCGCAGCCCGATGCCCGCCATCACGCAGATGCCCTGCGGCTCGATGAAGATCTGGCCCTCCTCGTTCTCGGCGGAACCGACGGGGGCGCCGAAGTAGTCGTAGGCACGACGGAACCAGGCGCCGTCCCATCCGCTGGACTCGACCGCCGCTTCCATCGCGGCGGCGGCGGCGGCGCAGCGCCGAGCCTCGGTCGTGTCGTCGCGCCGCGCGGCGATCTCACGCATCTCGATCGCCGCCAGCACGAAGAGGCCGGCGATGAAGGTCGATTCGGCGACCCCGCCGCTCCGGTTCTCCGTCGTCTGGAATGACTCGCCCGGCGTCTCCGAGAAGCAGTTGAGATTCAGGCAGTCGTTCCAGTCGGCGCGCCCGATGAGGGGGAGGCCGTGCGGGCCGAGTCGTTCGAGCGTGTAGCCGACAGCGCGCTGGAGATGCTCATACAGCGCCGTCTCGCTGCCTTGCCGGTTGTCGTATGGAACCGGCTCGTCGAGGAGTCCGGCGTCGCCGGTCTCCTTGAGATACGCAGCCACGCCAAGGACGAGCCACAGCGGATCGTCGTTGAAGCCGGACCCGATCGCGTCGTTGCCGCGCCCGGTGAGGGGCTGATACTGGTGATACGCACCGCCATCGGGAAGCTGGGTCGCAGCAATGTCGAGGATCCGCTGCCGGGCCCGCTCAGGAATCATGTGCATGAAGCCCAGCAGGTCCTGGTTTGAGTCACGAAACCCCATCCCGCGACCGATGCCGGACTCGAAGAGCGATGCGGACCGCGACACGTTGAAGGTGACCATGCACTGGTACGCGTTCCAGACATTGACCATCCGGTCAAGGTGCTCGTTGCCCGTCTGCACCTGGAGGTTCGCGAGCACCTCGTCCCAACGCCCGCGGAGAGCAGCCATGGCGCGATCAGCCGCGCCAGGCTCCAGGTGGCGGTCGATGACCGGCCGGACGCCTCGCAGGTCGATGGTGGTGGAGCCAGGCGGGTCGAACTTCGCGTCCGCGGGGTTCTCGGCATAGCCCAGGACAAATGCGACCTCCCTGGTCGCGCCGGGGTCGAGCTCAACCCGGACGTGGTGAGAACCCATCGGCTGCCACCCATGTGCGATCGAGTCCGTGGTGACGCCGCGTTCGACGACCAGAGGGGCATCCCAGCCGCGGTACGGGCCCAGGAACGCGTCGCGCTGCGTCTCGAATCCAGCAATCGGCTCGGAGCATGCGAAGTACGCGAAGTGGTTGCGACGCTCTCGGTATTCCGTCGTGTGGTAGATGACGCCATCCGACACCTCGACCTCGCCGATCGAGTAGTTGCGCTGGAAGTTGGTGGCGTCGTCGTTGGCGTCCCACAGGCAGAACTCCACCGCGCTGAAGACGGAGAGGTGCGCCTCAGTGTCGCGCTCGTTGGTGATGCGCACGCTCCAGATCTCGAGGGTCTCGGAGAGCGGGACGAGGTAGGTCGTCTCGACGTGAATGCCGTCGAACCGGGCGCCGATGACGGTATAGCCGAGTCCGTGCCGGCAGCTGTAGTCGGTCAGGTCTCGCCGCATCGGCTGCCAGCTGGGACTCCACGTCGCACCGCTGTCGTCGTCGCGAAGGTAGAGATAGCGACCGCCAAGGTCGAGCGGCGCATTGTTGTACCGGTAGCGCGTCAGCCGGCGCAGCCGGGCGTCGCGATAGAACGAGTAGCCGCCCGCCGTGTTCGAGATGATCCCGACGTAGTCCTCACTGCCGATGTAGTTGATCCACGGCAGCGGCGTGTCCGGGCGGACGATGACGTATTCGCGTCGCGAGTCATCGAAATGGCCGTAACGCACCTATCTCCTCCGCACGGGCTCCGTGAGAGAGTACGCCTGCCAAACCCCGGCTTGCGACGGCCCTCGTTGGCGGTTGCTGAATCGCGCGGGCTCGGAGCGGTACCCTCTCGCCATGAGCGGCACGCCCTCCGCCAACCTCCACCTCGACGACGACCCGCTCTGGTACAAGGACGCGGTCATCTACCAGCTGCACGTGAAGGCGTTCGCCGATTCGTCGGGCGACGGCATCGGCGACTTCATCGGCCTCACCGGCAAGCTCGACTACATCGCCAGCCTGGGCGTGACCGCCATCTGGCTGATGCCCTTCTACCCGTCACCGCTGCGCGACGACGGCTACGACATCGCCGACTACACCGAGGTCCACCCGGACTACGGGAGCCGCGCCGACTTTCGCGCCTTCGTGCGGGCCGCCCATAAGCGTGGCCTGCGGGTGATCACCGAGCTGGTCATCAACCACACCAGCGACCAGCATCCGTGGTTCGTCGAGTCGCGCGCCTCGAGCACGAACCCGCGCGAGGACTGGTATGTCTGGTCCACCGACGACAGGAAGTTCGCCGACGCGCGGATCATCTTCACCGACACCGAGACGAGCAACTGGGCCTGGGACCCGACACGCCAGGCCTATTACTGGCATCGATTCTTCTCGCACCAGCCGGATCTCAACTACGACAACCCGGCCGTCCTGCGGGCCGTGATGCGGGTGATGCGCTTCTGGCTGGAGATGGGGGTCGATGGGCTCCGGCTCGACGCCGTCCCCTACCTGGTCGAGCGCGACGGCACCTCGTGCGAGAACCTGGCCGAGACCCACGCCGTGCTCAAGCAGCTCCGCCAGGGGATGGACCGGAAGCACCCGGGCCGGATGCTGCTGGCGGAGGCGAACCAGTGGCCTGTCGACGTCCGGCCGTACTTCGGGGACGGCGACGAGTGCAACATGGCATTCCACTTCCCGCTCATGCCGCGCATCTGGATCGCCCTCCGCAAGGAGGACCGCTCCCCCATCGTCGACATCATGGAACGCACGCCCGATATCCCGCCCACGTCGCAGTGGGCGCTGTTCCTTCGCAACCACGACGAGCTGACGCTCGAGATGGTGACCGATGCCGAGCGGGCCTACATGTACACCGAGTACGCCTCGGACCCGCGAGCCCGTATCAACCTGGGCATCAGGCGCCGGCTGGCCCCCCTGGTCGAGAACAGCCGGCGCCGCCTGGAGCTGCTGAACGCACTGCTCCTTTCGATGCCCGGGACCCCGGTGATCTATTACGGCGACGAGATCGGGATGGGCGACAACCTCTACCTCGGCGACCGCAATGGCGTCCGCACTCCGATGCAATGGACCCCCGACCGCAACGCGGGCTTCTCGAACGCGGACGCCGCGGCCCTGTACTCCCCGGTGATCGTCGACCCGGTCTACGGCTACGGGGCGGTCAACGTCGAGGCACAGGAGCGGATTCCCGGCTCGCTGCTGCACTGGATGCGCCGCATCCTGCGCGTGCGACGCGAGTACCCCGCCTTCGGCCGGGGATCGCTCGACTTCCTGTACCCCGAGAACACCCGCGTGCTCGCCTACCTCCGCCGACACGAGGGGGTCACCATCCTGTGCGTCGCCAACCTGTCGCGCTTCGCGCAGTTCGCCGAGCTCGACCTGCGCGAATTCGATGGCATGGTGCCGGTGGAGATGATCGGTCACGTCCGCTTCCCGCCGATCGGCGAGCTGCCATATCTGCTGACATTCGCGCCCCACGGGTTCTACTGGTTCGTCCTGACCGATGGCGCCCAGGCCGGCGCCTGATCGCCGGCTCGAGCGCCTGGCGTCGGCGTTCACCCCGGAATGGCTGACGGGGCAGCGCTGGTTTCGGGGGAAGAGCCGTGGCGTCGAGCTCGTCGAGCTGTTCGACACGGCGGAGATACCCGGGACGCCCGGCTGGCTGCTGGTCCTCCAGGCGACCGATGCCGGCGGCGACCGGGCACGCTACCTCGTCCCGGTTGCCTCGGACGGCGACGCGCTGCGGGAGCCGGTGGACGGAGATGGCGTTTGGCAGGCCCTTGGCGGGCTGATGCTGACCGGCGGCGAGCTCATCGGGGCCCGTGGGCGGTGGGCGTTCACCCCCACGCCGCTGGCAGGGGAGCTGCTGTCCGACGGTGCTCTCCCGTCGCTTTCGGAGCGGCGGCTGGGGGTGCAGCAATCGAACACGTCGGTGGCGCTCGGCGACGCGCTCATCCTGAAGGTCTATCGGCTGGTCGAGCCCGGCCTGAATCCCGAGGTCGAGATGAACGAGTTCCTGACCGATGTCGGGTTCCGCGCGGCCCCTGCGCTGGGCGGGTCGGCCACCTACTTCCTCGATGGCGAGGCGCATTCGGCCGGGATGCTCCAGGAGCTCGTTGCATCGACGGGTGACGGGTGGGGCTGGATGCTCGGCCGTCTGGCCGATCAGCCGGACGGGCCCGCCGATGCGCTGGATGCGGTCGCGGAGATCGGCCGCCTCACCGCCGAGATGCACGCCGCGCTCGCATCCCGACCCGATCAGCCCGGCTTTCCCGCTCGTGGGGCCTCGAACGACGAGCTCGCCACCTGGGGGCGTTCCGCCCTGGCTCAGCTCGACACGGCGGTGAACGCACTGAAGGGTGAGCAGCACGACCGGCTGGCGCGGGTCGCCCCTCGTGTTGCGGCGAGCCTGGATGCCATCGCGTCGGCCGGCGGCGCCCGGGTGAGCCGCATCCACGGCGACTATCACCTCGGCCAGCTGCTGCGAACCGCTGACGGATTCAGGGTGATCGACTTCGAGGGCGAGCCCGCGCGAACCCTCGCCGAGCGACGCGCACCGGCCTCTCCGTTACGGGACGTGGCCGGGATGCTCCGCTCGCTCGACTACGCGGCTCACGCCTCGGGCGGCGCGGGCCTGGGAAGCGCCGACCGTGCCGACTGGCTGACCGCAGCGCGTGCGGCGTTTCTCGGCGGCTACGGCGGCGTCAGCCCGGATGAGGCTCCGCTGCTGGCCGCCTTCGAGATCGAGAAGGCCTGCTACGAGGTCGCGTACGAGGCGAACAACCGCCCCGACTGGGTCTGGCTGCCGCTCGAGGCGCTGGAGCGGCAGAAGCTCTCCGGCTAGGCTGCGACCGCCTGGTCGCGCCCGGCGCTGGCGCGTGCCACGAGGGAGGCGACCAGGCTCGCGACTTCGGCACGGATCGACGGATCGGTGAGCCGCAGCTCCGCGTCGAAGGCGTCCGCCGCCGATGCGACTCCCACCTGCTCGTCGAGCACCTCCGACCCGGCGCGGCGCAGCGAGCGCTTGACCGACTCGATCCCGCCGCGTGCCCCGCCTGGGGTCACGGAGGCACCCATCACGGCCACGAGCTTGCCGGCCAGTGTTCGCCGCGGCGGTCGCGACGCCCAGTCGATGGCGTTCTTGAGGACGGCGCTGGTGCCATCGTTGTACTCGGGGGTGACGAGCAGGATGGCGTCGGCCGCGTCGATCGCCGCCCGGATCGCGCGAACGGCGATCGGGTCACCGGCCGCTTCGACGTCGCCGTCGTACAAGGGCAGCGCGCCGAGCTCGTCGAAGGTCGTGATCAGTACGCCGGACGGAGCGAGCTCCACGGCGGCGCGCAGCAGCGCTCGGTTGAACGATGCGGCCCGCAGGCTGCCCGCGATGCCGAGCAGGCGGATGGGTCGATTGATGGTGGTCATTTGATTGCGTCCTCAACTATCTGCCTCAGATAGTTGCACAGTCAATCACCTGTGTCAAGGACCGGGCGTACAGTGCGTCGGCGATGACCACGCACAGCGTGACGGGCGCGACGAGCTTCACCGGCCGGTTCATCGCGCGTCGCCTCGCGGAGGCAGGGCACGGGGTACGGAACCTGACCCGCGTCGAGCTGAGCGACGCGGAGCGGCTGGCCGCCGCGCTGGACGGCACCGACACGCTCTACAACACGTTCTGGATCCGCTTCGAGCGCGGGCCGATCACCTACGACTGGGCGATCGAGCGGAGCCGGCTCCTGTTCGAGGCCGCGCGGCGTGCCGGTGTGCGGCGGATCGTGCACATCAGCGTCATCAACGCCTCCCACGACGCGCCGACCGCCTACTTCCGCGCCAAGGCGGTGGTGGAGGACGCGCTGACCGCCTCCGGCATCGGGCACGCCATCGTGCGGCCGACCGTGACCTTCGGGCCTGGCGACATCCTCGTCAACAACCTGGCCTGGACCCTCCGCCGGCTGCCTCTTTTCGGGATTCCAGGCGACGGGCGCTACCCGATCCAGCCGGTCCACGTCGAGGACGTGGCCGCGGTCGCCGTGCGGGCAGGGGCATTGAGCGAGGACGTCGCACTGGACGCCGGCGGTCCCGAGACCTTCACCTTCGACGAATTCGTCGGGCTCGTGCGGCGGGCGGTGGGCAGTCGGGCGAGGCTGGTGCACGTGCCGGCGGCGGCATCGCTGGCTGCGGCGCGCCTCATCGGCCTGATCGTGCGTGACGTGGTCCTGACCCGGCACGAGGTAACCGAGCTGCGCGAGCGCCTCATGTTCTCGACGCAGCCGCCTGCAGGCACGATTCGCCTGGAAGACTGGCTGGCCGCCAACGCCGACAGCATCGGACGCGGCTGGTCCTCCGAGCTGGATCGCCACTTCCGCAAGCCCATGGCCGGCCCGTAATTCAGGCGACCCAGAGCCACCCCAGGCGGCGCACGACCTCCGCCACGACGGCCGGGACGAGGGCGATGCCCGCCACGATCAGCCACTCCTCGACGTCGAGCGGCGAGGCGTGGAAGGCGGCGGCCAGCGGCGGGATGAACGGAATGGCGACCTGGACCACGACCGCCACCAGGCAGGCGAGCGCCAGGAAGCCATTCGGCCGCAGGCTGAAGACCGATTGCGACAGGCTGCGGTTGGCATACGCGCGAACCAGCTGGCCGATGACGAGCGCGGTGTAGGCCAGCCAGCGCACGTGGTCGGCGTCACCGGGATGCGTCTGCATGGCGGCCAGGGCGGCGATCGCCGTGAAGGAGCCCGCCAGCGCGATGCGCACCAGGAGCGGCACGGTGAGGAGCGGTTGCCCCCGCGGGCGCGGCGGCCGGCGCATCGCCCCAGGCTCCTCGGCTTCCCGCTCGAAGGCGACCGATGTCGCGAGGTCGATGAACAGCTCCAGCCAGAGGATCTGGAGCGGCAGGAGCGGCTGCCCGTAGCCGACCAGCGTGGCGATCAGGATGAAGCCGAGCAGCGCGACGTGGGTCGAGACCAGGAAGACGAGGCCCTTGCGCACGTTCTCGACCATGCGGCGGCCTTCCCGCAGGCCGTCCATCAGGGTGGCAAACGAGTCGTCGCCCAGGACGAGGTCGGCGGCCTCTCGGGCGACCTGCGTCCCGCTGCCCATGGCGACCGCCACGTCCGCGCGGTGCAGGGCCGGCGCGTCGTTCACGCCGTCGCCGGTGACGGCGACAGTGCGGCCGGCGGCCCGCGCCGCCTGGACGAGCCGCAGCTTCTGCTCCGGCACCGCCCGAGCCACGATCCGCATCGACGGCAGCTCCGCGACCAGCCGGGCATCGTCCCAGCCATCGAGCTGCGCACCGGTCACCACCTGGTCGGCGTCCATGCCTGCCGCGCGGCTCACCGCGCTGGCGGTATGCGGGTGATCACCGGTCACCACGATGGTCTGGATCCCGGCGTCGCGGGCCATCGCCATCGCGTCGGCGACGTCGCCGCGCAGCTCGTCCGCGAAAACGAGGATGGCGCGTGGCTGCCAGGCGGCACCCCTGAGGCGTCGCGCCAGCAGGAGGAGGCGGCCGCCTTCGGCGCTCTCTCTGGTGATGGCCGCATGCCACGCTGCGTGATCGCCATCGCAGAGTGACAGGACTGCCTCGGGCGCACCGAGTGCCAGCTCCTCGGCCTGGGTGAGCGTGCGCGAGTACGGCTGCTCGTCGCTCGGCGCGGTCGATTCGAGGAGGGCCGCCGGATCGAGGAGGGGCGGGTCCTCCAGCTCGTCGGCGATGGCGCGGGCGAAGGATCCCACCCGGCCCCCAGCGGCGATGTGCCACGCATCCTCCTCGGCACGCAGGGCCTCGGCCAGCAGGGGTTTGGCTTGCGACGGCTCGGTCGGTCCGTCCTCGGTCACCACCCGCACCAGCGCCAGGCGGTTGTGAGTCAGCGTCCCGGTCTTGTCGGTCAGGATGAGGTCGACCGCCCCCAGCGTCTCCTGCGCGTTGAGGCGCCGCACCAGCACCCCCTTGCGGAGCAGCCGGAACGCGCCGAGTCCCAGGATCACCGCCAGCAGGATCGGGGGCTCCTCCGGGATCGCCGCGATCGCGGCGCTGATGCCGGCCAGCAGGTTGGCTCCCGCCGGCTGGCCACGCATGAAGCCGAGACCGACCGTGATGGTGATCAGTGACAGCGCGGCCACCAGCAGGATGCGGACGAGGCGATCGAGCTCGCGCTGCAGCGGCGAGCGGCGGCGCTCCAGCACCGCCAGACCGCCCGCGATCTTCCCGAACTCGGTCGCCTGCCCGCTCGCCACCACGACCCCCATGGCGCGGCCGCGGACGACGGAGGTGCCCGCGTACGCGATCGAGTGACGCTCTGCCACGGTGCTCTCGGGCGTGTCGGTTTCGACCGATCCCGCCTCCGGCAGGGACTCGCCGGTGAGGACGCTGCGGTCAAGGAGGAGGGCGTCGGTTTCGAGCAGCCGCAGGTCGGCCGGCACAACGTCGCCGACACGCAGCAGGACGATGTCGCCTGGCACCAGCTCCGCGGTCGGGATGTCGCGGGCTGCCCCATCGCGGCGGACCCGCGCGAGGGGCGCCGAGGCGGCGTGGAGTGCCTCCAGCGCGCGCTCGGCCCGGTACTCGGTGATGACGTCGGCCGCCACGATCGGGACCAAGCCGGCCATCACCAGCAGGCCGTCGCGCACCTCGCCCAGGAAGACCGCCAGCGAGCCCGAGCCGAGGAGGAGGAGGATGAACGGCTCGGTCGCCGCGTCCCACACCATCCGCCACAGCGGCGGCGCCTCGCGGCGAGCCAGCATGTTGGCGCCGGATGCGGCGAGCCGCCGCGCCGCCTCGGCATCGCTGAGGCCGGTGGCTGGCTGAACGCCGAAGGCGGCGGCCACGGCCGCCGCTTCGGTCGCATGGGGCGGGGTGGAGGTCACCGCCCCATCATCGGCCAAATCCTGCGCTCCTCTAGACCCGTCCTCGCGGCACGGTGTGCCAGTAGGTCTTGTTGAAGACGATCTTTCCCAGGTGCCAGAAGCGATTCGGCTTCGGCGGCCTGGGTGGATGGTCGTAGTCGAACTGGAGCAGCGTCCCCTTCCCGTCGCCGACCTCGAAGAAGCACATCACCTTGCCGGTGTAGTCAGCGTGCTTGCCGCGTGGCTCGCGGTCCTGGACCGTGGCCGCAATCCGCTCCGCCACGATCGGCGCCTCGAAGTGCGCGGTCGAGCCGGCCTTCGAGAGCGGCAGGTCGGTCGCGTCTCCGAGCGCGTAGACGTTGGGGCGTCCGCCCACCTGCAGGGTGTGGTGGTCAGTCGGCAGCCAGCCGCTGGCCGGTGCAAGGCCCGAGTCGATCACCAGCTTCGATCCCCGATGCGGCGGCACCAGGATCAGCAGGTCGTATGGCATCTCCTCGCCCTCGAGGCTCTGGACCACCTTGCGCTGCGGGTCGATCGCCTCGACGTTGAAGAAGGTGTGCAGCTCGATCCCCTTCTCGGCCAGGATCGGGGTGGCCATCTCCGACACCGATTCGATCGTGAAGGCACGCCCGATCGGGCTGCAGTAGTGCAGCTCGGTCTTCTCCCGCAGTCCGCGCTCGCGCAGCTCGGACTCGATCAGGAAGGCGACCTCCAGCGGGGCCGGTGGGCACTTGTACGGCATCCCGGCGATGCCGATCACGATCCTGCCGCCGGTGAAGGCGTCGAGCGCGTGCCGGAGCTTGAGTGCCGCGTCCGCGGTGTAGAAGTGATGCGCCTCCTCCGCGAAGTGCTCGATCTCCTCGGGAACGATCCGCGAGCCGGTGGCGATCACGAGCTCGTCGTAGCCGATGAAGCTCCCGTCGTCCATCTCGACCTGGCTCTTCGCCTCGTCGATGCGCACCGCTCGGCCGACCTGCAGCTGCACCTCCTCGTCGAGGAGGCTCCGCTCGGGCCGCACCAGCTTCTCCGCGCGCTCACCGCCCATGGCGATGTACATGAAGCCAGGCTGGTAGACGTGCTGGCCCAGCTCATCGACCAGGGTGACGCTCGCTTCGTGGCGATCGATGTCGTAGCGAAGCTTCCGCACCAGCAGGTTGGCGACGAGCGTCCCCCCGACGCCGCCGCCCAGGATCACGACTCGGTTCACGGCGACGCCTCCTAGCGCAGCTTCTCGACCACGATCTCGTCGTAGCCATCGCGGGTCTCGAGCTCGACCAGCCGATGGCCGGCCTTCTCGACCCACTTGGGGATGTCCATCTTCGATCCGGCGTCGCTCGAGTAGACGGCGATCACGTCGCCGACCTGCCCTTCGCGGATCGCGCGGATGAGCTCCATCAGCGGCCCCGGGCAGTAGCTGCCTCGGGCATCGACGATGCGCGGAACTGGGGTTGTCATGGTCTGCATCGGGGTTCGATCCTTCCTGGACGCGTGCTCAGATGAAGAGGCTTGCGTCTGCGTTGGTCATCAGCTCGAGCGCCGCGGCGGCGCCGACCGCCGGCTCGACGCCGTCGATCAGCTGGTCTGCGGTGATGCCCATCATGTCCATGCTCATCTGGCACGGGATCAATCGGACGCCGAGGGCCTGTGCCATCTCCAACAGCTCGCGCGGCTCGGCCACGCCGTACTGCTTGGCGAGCTTCTTCATCATCCACGGGCCCATCCCAACGAAGTTCAGCTTGCTGAGCTTCGCGTGGTCGATTCCCGGGCGGTTCATCATCGCCAGCATCTTCTGCATCCAGTTGGTGCCGGTGACTCGCACCTCGGGGCGCACCAGCGTGAAGAGGCCCCAGAAGGTGAAGAAGATCGAGACCTTCATCTCACCCGCCGCGGCGGTGCTGGCCAGGATGGTCGTGGCCCAGGTCCGCTCGAGGTCGCCGCTCTCGGCGACGATCACGAGCTCCTTGGTCTTGACGGCCCCATCGGTCTCCGGATCGTCGAGCCCCTCGACGAGCGCGGTCGGCAGGATGGGCGGGGTCATGGTTGCGGTCATCTTGAGCGCCTCACTTCTTGCGCAGCAGGTAGCGGAAGACATTGCCGTCGACCGACGACTCGACCAGCTCGTGGCCGGTCGTCTTCGACCAGGCGGCGAAGTCCTTGGTTGATCCGGGATCGGTGGCGAAGACCTCGACGAGGTCGCCTGAGACCAGCTCCTTGATCGCCAGCGCGGTCTTCACGATCGGCAGCGGGCAGGAGAGGCCACGGGCGTCCACGGTCTTCGCGACGGTGGTTGTGACAGTCATCGAGCGGTTCCCTTCAACGTTCAGATGAAGACGACCTGGCCCTCGCCGGCGGCGAGCCAGAAGGCGGTGACGCCCTCCACCCCGTCGACCAGCGGGTCGAGGTCGGCCTCGGTGATGTGCAGGAGATCCATCGAGAGGGTGCAGGCCTGGATCTCGACTCCGCCGAGCTCCTTGGCCTGGCGCATCGTCTCGTGCCACGGGGCCTGCCCCGCCGCGCGCAGCGCGGCGGTGGCGCGGACCCCCTCCGCGCCGGCCTCTGGGGCGAGCCCGTGGTCATCGGCAATCCGGTCCGCCCGGAAGGCGTCGAGTGCCCAGTACTGAAGGAAGAGGTGCACCGGCCGCCCAATGGCGGCGGCGCCGGCGGTAAGCACCGCGGCAGCGTTCAGCTTGTCGTCGGTGCCGGAGAAGAGGACGAGGGAGAGGTTCTGGTCCATCGGTTCCTACCTGTGACCGGCGGGTGCCGGGGTGGGGACGTCGACGGGCCGCGCCGAGAGCTCGGCGAGGCGGGCCAGGCGTCGTTGGAGAGCCGCCCGCATCAACCGGCAGGCGGTGATGATGTCGGGGTCGGCGAGGCGGTAGCGGATCTCGCGTCCGTCGCGCTCGGCCAGCACCACGCCGGCGGCGCGCATCAGCGCGAGATGCTGCGAGACGTTGGGCTGGGCGAGGGAGAGGCGATCGGCCAGGTGGCCGACCGTCATCGGCTCTTCAGCCAGCAGGTGCGCCATCTCGAGGCGACGGGCATTGGCGAGCGTCTTGAGGACATCGGCCTGGAGCTCGAAGATCGGATCCATGCGTCGAGGATGCGACGCATGCGCATCTGCGCATCAGTGCCGAGCCGCCCGTCGTGCGGTGACATCCGGCCCGTCGGGGAGAGCCCAACGTACGAGAGCGCGGGACTAGCGGGCTGAGCGGCTCCCGAGGACCTCGGCGGACTGCGGCGGGAGATCCGGCGCCGGCACGAACGCATGTACACGCTCACCGGCGTGCTGGGTGTCGGCCGAGCGCTCGGTCATGCCTCGAGCGTGTCGCTCCGAGACGTTCGAGGTGATGGCGGCGGTGAGGCTGCTGAAGACCGCGACGCCGATCACGATCAGCAGGCTTGCGGCGAACGGCGCGTGGAGGGCGGCCGAGAAGAGGAGCGCGCAGCTGAGGGCTGAGACGACCCACGCCGCGCCCAGCCAGGCACGCCGATGCGCAAGCGCACTCCGCCACCGGGAGCCGGCCTCGTCCCTCGCCCCGCGGACGCCCCGCGACACGCGATGGGCCCCGGTTGCGGGTGCGTGGCGAACGGCGCGACCGAACGAGGTGAGCCGCGCGAAGGCGAGGGTCAATGCGGCGATGGCGGCGCGCGTGCGCGTCACGATCACCAGCGTGCGAAGGCGCTCCGACAGCGGGATCTTCGGGGTGGGGGCCTTCGGCGGGCGGGCCTCGGGCTCACGCGGGACGGCCGGGCCGGTCAGGCCCGAGACCTTCCTGCGCTCCTCGTTGGGCTTGCCGTCCGGCGTCGAAAAGGTGATCGGCTCGGGCATCTCGTGGCGCTTGGGAACCGCGTGACAGCGATAGCAGCGCTCATCGGTCTCGCGGTTCGCGCACCAGCACTCGCGGCAGATCCATCCGTTCTCGAAGGTCGGCATTGCACGAGCCTACCCATCCGGCAGGCCGTGTCGATGACGGGAAAGTACCGTCCGGCGGGGACGGGTCAGCCCGCGCCGGCCATCTCCCGGAGTGTGCGCCAGTTGGCCAGCCGGTCGTCCTGGGTGGCGGCGATCTCCGCCGTCGGGGTGCCGTCGCCGGCGAAGTGAGGGGCGAAGCGGCCCTCCGTGCGCGCGAAGGCGAGGAAGTCGGTGACGGTGCCGTCCGGGGCGGTGTACCAGTCCTCCTTCGGGGCCGGGTTGCCCTGCAGGCTGAGCCGCTCCGCGATCGTCGGCCCCTTGCGCGGGTCGTAGACGAAGAGCGGGAAGGCGCGCGAGGTGACCGCCAGCTTGGCCTGGGCGGTCGACGCGTCGTCGGGGATGCCGTGTTCAGGCTGGCAGGGGGTGTAGACGACCACGACCGCCGGCCCCGGGTACTCGTTGGCGTCCATCACCGCTCGGTAGAAGTGGTTGATGTGCGCCGGCGTGGTCTGGGCCACATAGACGTCGCCATGGCCGATCAGGATGCGACCCAGCTCCTTGCGCCGCTCGGGGCGTCCGTGGAGCTCCTTGCCGAAGGCCGACAGCTTCGTGACCTGGCCGCCGAAGCTCGCGGTCGATGCCTGGCCGCCGGTGTTCGAGTAGACCTGCGTGTCGAGGACCATCACCTTGATGTCCGCTCCCGAGGCGACCATGCGCGAGAGCGACTGGAAGCCGATGTCGTACATGGCGCCGTCGCCGCCGATCACCCAGATCTTGCGCTCGGGGTGGCCGGCCTGGTCCCAGCGCGCCCGGATCCCGAGCGCGTCGGCCGGCGCGTTCTCGAACAGCGAGTTGGTCCATGGCACGAGGAACGGGTTGTACGGATAGGTGCTGCCGTAGACGGTGTTGCAGCCGGTGGCGGCCACGATCCCCATCGACTCCGGGCCATGCACCTGGCGCGTGGCGGCGACCATCATGCGAACGGCGGACGCCTCACCGCAGCCGGCGCAGCTTCCCGCTCCGCCCACGTAGCCGATGGCGTGCTCGCCCAGCATCAGATCGGCGAGAGCCTTCTCCGAGCGGTATGGCGCGGGAGTGGGTGGCAGCGATCGGAAGAGCGCCATGTCGCGGGCATACCGGTCCAGCGTGGACTCACCCGACGGCTCTTCGGCGACCTTGGTCAGCATCTGCAGCGCGTCGTAGCCCAGCGCGTGGCAGACCTCGACGCACTCGGCGCAGCCCTTGCAGTGGACCGGGTCGACGAAGATCCCGAAGCCCGCCGGCTCCAGCCCCTTCTTCGCCGGGAGGTCGGCGTACTTGGTGGTATGGGCGAAGTGGCCCCGCGCGGTCGTCTCGGCGAGCTCCGGCTGCGGCTGGGTGGCGGCGAAGCTGGTGACGAGCTCGTCGACCTGGCTTGTCGGCAGCGCCACCCCCAGGATCGCGCTGTCGGGGCAGGCGTTGACACAGGTCATGCAGCCGACGCAACGATCGGCGATCAGCTCCGGGATCTGCGGCGCCAGGTGGCTGAAGTCGCGGACCGCAGCCGTGCCGGGCGGGATGATGCTGCGCGCGACGCCCGCATCGGCAGGGAGGCCGGCGTCGGCCGTGCCGCGGCCGTAGGCCGGCACGATGCCGCGGTTGAAGTCGTCGACATAGGCCTGGACGTCGAAGAGGGGCAGCGCCGCGGCTGCCCGTGTCTCGGCAACCTCCTTGGGCTCAACGATCATCGATCTGCTCCAGCAGGTCGGCCAGCGCCCGCACGAGGTCGGTGGTCGAGATCACGCCGACCGGGTGCTCACCGTCCGGGGCGACGACCACCAGCCGATGCACGTGGTGCTGTTCCATCATCCGTGCGGCTGCGAGGAGCGATTCATCGAGCCGGATGGTGAGCGCCGGGGAGGTCATCAGGTGGCGGACCGCCAGTCGGGGCCAGTTCGCGACCGGCTGCCCGGAGGCGAGTGCCCGCACGATGTCGGTCTGGCTCAGCACCCCCTGCAGGCGGCCGACCCGATCGACCACCGGCAGGCCGGTGATGCCGCGGCTGCTCATCAGCTGCTCGGCGGTGGCGACCGAGTCATCGACCGCGATCGTGACCGGCTCGATGCTCATCAGCTCGCCCACGGTGGGGCCGGTGGTGCGTGTGGTCACGGGAGCGCCTCCTCGAGGATCGGTGTTGGGATCACCGTCAGCGACCGGACCGGCTGATGGACCGATCCCAGGGCCGCGGTGACGTCGATGACGCCGTCGTACGCATCGGCGATGACGGCCAGGTTGGCGTCCACGACCTTCGTCCCGCGCTTCCCGAAGGAGCGCAGCAGGCCGGGTCGGATGCCGGCCAGGAGCGCCTCGCGGTCGAGGCCAGCCTGCGCGGCGAAGGGCGTGAGCCGCAGGAAGACGCCCACAAGCGCCACGCCCTGCATCCGCACCTCGAGGTCGGGGCGCGGCGAACGGGCGCGGGCCAGCTTGGCGGTGTCGAGCGCGGCGAGGCGGATGGACCTGGCGACGATCTCGACGCGAGCCGGGGCCGGCAGCGAGGCCCAGATCTCCTCCGGGTCGGTGAGCGCGGTCTGCAGGAACAGGGTGCCGCCGTCCACGAGGCCGTGCAGCGGCGCCCCGTAGCGGAATACGGCGCTGTCCTGGACCGGGACGAAGTCGACCTCCTGCAGCTCGGCATGCTGGCGGATCGGCTCGTCGGCGATGGTCAGGAAGTAGGTAGTCGGCAGGCCCTTCTTCTCGGATCCGTAGCGGGGATAGGCCTGCACGTAGCGCCCGAAGAGGTCGGCCACCACCGTCGCGATGAGGCGGTTCGAGCTCACCGAGCCGAAGCCGCCGACCGAGTGCCCGCGCAGGCTGTAGGCCCCCTTCGGACGCAGCTGGAGCGGCACCGGCACCAGCGCGTCGGGATGTGATACGCCGAGCACGACCCGGCGACGCTGGCGCACCGCGTCGGCATCCGCCAGCCACTCGAACACCGCCGCCAGGTCCCCGGCAGCGACGTCACGCGAGCCGAGCCCGGCCGAGGCGGAGACAACGCGCGGCAGCGGCGCGCCGTCCACCGCGCGGTCGGCCAGCGCGGCCTTCAGCTCGCGAGCCAGCGGGTTGTCGACCGCGGCCGGCTCGTCGGTGCGCTCGACCACGCCGACGGCGAGGGCGTTTCGCACCGCCTTCGTCAGCTCTTCGGCGGGGAACGGGCGGAAGACGGTGACGGCGGCGCAGCCGACGCGCCGCCCCTGCCGGCGAAGGTGGTCGACCACGGTGATCGCCGTCTCGGCGATCGTGCCCATCGCAACGAGCACCTCTTCTGCGTCATCGCAGCGGTATGCCTGCACCGGCGCGTATTGGCGTCCGGTCATCTCGCCCCACTCGGCGAACGCGTTGGTGAGAGCCGCAGCCTGACGCTCGACGAAGGCGCGCTGCGCGATACGTCCCTTCATGTAGCTGTCCTGGTTGGCGACGACGCCCGTCATCAGCGCCTCGGCCGGGTCGAAGAGGTCCAGCAGCCGCCTCCTGGGGTCACCGACGAAGGCCCGGAGCAGCTCGTCCTCCGGCAGCAGCGCATTCTCGAGGGTGTGGGTCGTGAGGAAGCCGTCCTGGCAGACGAGGATCGGCGTCTCGCTCTCCTCGGCGGCGCGACGGGCGATCGCCGCCAGGTCGGCGGCCTCCTGCGCGTTGCGGGCGAAGACGATCCCCCAGCCGCAGTCGGCGACCCCCATCACGTCGTCGTGGCCGGCGTGGATGTTCAGCGCCTGGCTGGTCAGCGCGCGCGCCCCGACGTGGAAGACGGCCGGCAGGCGCTTGCCGCTGATGGCGTAGAGGACCTCCTTCATCAGGATCAGGCCCTGGCCGGAGGTGAAGTTGGTGACGCGCCCGCCGGCCAGCGCGAAGCCCTCCGCCGCCGAGGCGGATGAGTGCTCCGATTCCGGCTCGAGGAAGCGCAGCGGCGTCCCCCACAGGTTGGTGCGGCCATCGGCCACCCCGGCCTGGAAGAGCGCGGCCATGGTCGTCGAGGGCGTGATCGGGTAGGCGCAGCAGCCCTCGCTGATGCGCGTCTCGACGTGCGCGACGGCCTCCGACCCATCGACGATGGCGGGGATCCCGGGGAAGCGGGGCGCGGCAATGGCTCGGTTCATCACGGCTATCGTCGGCCCGCTGCGAGCAGGGCAGGAGTGCCGCGCGGACCGACAAGGTGTGACCTCCGGCCCCTATCGTCCGGGACCTGCGCCCGCGTGTAACGTCGGCCGTAGAGGTGGGTAAGGGCGATTCGCCCGTCACGCCGATCCGCCCCGCAGGAGAACGAACGGATGCGCCTTGCCTCAGCCCTGGCCGCCGGCGCGCTGCTGCTCGTTGCCTGCACCCCGCAGACGGGCGCCGGGAGCCAGGCGCCCGGGAGCCTAGTACCGAGCAGCGACGGCATCGAGATCACCGTTGCGCACACCAGCGCCGGCGACGCGCTCGCCGGGCCGAACGGCATGACCCTCTACATCTTCACCTCCGACACCAATGGGAACAGCACCTGCAATGACGGCTGTGCGGCGGCCTGGCCGCCGCTCCTGGGTGACGGCTCGGCCGTGATCGCCGGCGATGGCGTCTCGGGCCCCTTCGGCACGACCATGCGGGACGACGGCAGCAGGCAGGTCACCCACAACGGTCAGCCGCTCTACTACTACGCCAGCGACCAGGAGGCTGGCGACGCCACCGGCGACAAGGTCGGCGGAGTCTGGTTCATCGCACCGGTGGGAGCCGCATCGGCCACTCCCGAGGCGAGCAGCAGCGAGCACGAGTCGGAGAGCGAGCACGAGGCAGAGACCCCGGAGCCATCGGCGACGCCGTATCGCATCAACTACTGATCGGTCGCCTCGGGCGTAGACTCGCCCACGTATGAAGCGCAGGCGTGAACAGGAACGCGACGATGCCATTGCCCGTGAGCAGGCGGACGCGCGGCGCGAGGCCCTCCTCGCCGAGCTGAAGGCGCGTGAGACAGCGGTTCGCGAGCCGGAGCCGCCCGCCGAAGTGGCCCCCGAGCCAGCGGACGAGCAAGCGGACGAGCCAGCCGTCGAGCCCGATGGGGAGCTGACCCCCGAAAAAGGAGACGAGCCCCGGGCCTAGCCGACCACGAGTGCGTCGTAGATCACCAGCGCGTCGTGCAGCAGCATCCCGTCGAGCGTGTCGGCTCCCGATCCTGGGGGTCCGAGCGAGTCGGTGTAGAGCGGCTCGTCGACGACCCGCGCTCCTGTCTCACTCGCGATCGCCTGCGCCAGCCTTGGATTCACCGCCGACTCGCTGAAGATCGCGATCACGCCCTCGCGCCGGATCGTGTCTGCCAGCGCGGCCAGCTGGGCGGGGTTCGGCTCGGCCGAGACGTCGAGGCTGGGAAAGACCGAGCCGACGAGGCGCAGGCCGTACTCGGCGATGAAGTAGCCGAACGCGTCATGGTTGGTGACGATCCCCCGTCGCTCCGCCGGAAGCTCGGCCATCAGGCGCCGGATGTCGACATCGGCCCCTTCCAACCGAGCCAGGTACGCCGCAGCGCGCTCTGCGAAGGCGCCGCCAAGCTCCGGGCGGGCGGCGGTCAGGGACGCCTGCACGTTCTCGATCATGTGGCTGGCGTTCGAGGCCGTCAGCCAGTAATGCGGATCGACCTCGTCGGCCTCGCCCGGATCGTCCGCCGACCGCAGCTCGATCCCCTCGCTCATGTCGCGGAGCCGATCTTCCCCGCCGATCGTGGCCAGCGCTCCCTCCAGCCAGGTCTCGAGCCCTGCGCCGCTCTTGAGGATGAGGTCGCTGCGCTCGATCGCGGCCGCAACGGTGGTCGTGATCTCGAAGTCATGTGCATCGGCCCCGGGCTTCAGCAGGACGGTGAGCGCGATGTCGTCGCCGCCGACCACGCGTGCCGCCTCGCCGACCTGGGTCGTGGTCGCGACCACGCGGAGCCGCCCGTCGCTCGGTGACGGGGTCCCTTCGGCACAGCCGGCCAGGAGGACGAGGATCGCCGCGACGAGGAGGAGCCGTCTCATCGGCTCAGGCGGTGGCCGCGTCCTCGGCGCGGCAGGTGGCGCAGCGGCCGTAGAAGTCCAGCCTCGCGTCGTCGATCTCGAAGCCCATCTCCTCTGCCAGGCGCTCCGCGATGGGCGTCACGTACGCCTCGTCGATCTCCTCCACCCGCCCGCAGCGCGTGCAGGCGATGTGGTGGTGGTGGGCCGGCAGGCAGGCGACGTAGGCGTACACGTGGCCGTCAAGCTCCAGGCGCCGCGCGACCCCGGCCTCCACCAGCGTCTCGAGCGTGCGGAAGACGGTGGCGCGCCCGATCGCCGGGTCCCGTCGGCGGAGGCTCCGATACAGCTGTTCGGCGGTCAGGCGGCGCCCGCTGGCGGCCAGCGCGTCGGCGACCAGCAGTCGCTGGCGAGTCACGCGCTCACCGGCAGCGGTGAGCCGGTCGGCGGCCGCAAGGCTGATTCGATCCATGTGGAGAGGCTAGCACAGGCGAGACTGAGTATCATGTGCGGCGTGAGCAATGGCAGCGGCCTGGTCCTGCGCAGCGTGAGCGCCGGGTATGGCGCCGACCTCGTGCTGCAGGATGTCGACCTCGCCATCCCCCCGGGCACCCTGGTGGGCGTGATCGGTCCCAATGGATCGGGGAAGAGCACGCTCCTCAAGGCCATCCTCGGCCTCGCCCCAGAGACAGGTGGGACCGTCCTGCTCGACGGCAGGCCGGTCGCAGAGCAGCGCTATCGGGTCGCCTACGTGCCGCAGCGCGAGGCGGTCGACTGGAGCTTCCCGGTGAGCGCGGAGCAGGTGGTGATGATGGGCCGCTATCCGCGCGTCGGCTGGCTGCGCATCCCCGGCGCGAGCGATGCGGCCGCGGTGCGCGGTGCCCTCGATCGTGTCGCCATGGCGGACCACGGTTCGGCCCAGATCGGCGCCCTCTCGGGCGGCCAGCAGCAGCGCGTCTTCCTGGCGCGTGCCCTGGTCCAGGAGGCATCGGTCCTCCTTCTGGACGAGCCGATGACGGGGGTGGACCAGACAACCGAGCAGCTGATCGTCGGTCTGCTGCAGGAGCTGCGAGACAGCGGGACCACCATCCTGCATGCGACCCATGACCTCGAGTCCGCGGCCGAGGTCTCCGACCAGCTCTGCTTCGTCAACCGCCGGGTGGTGGCCTACGGTCCACCTGCCGAGACCTTCACGCCGCCGATCCTCCACTCCACCTTTGGCGGAGAGCTGCTGATCGTGCGCGAAGGTGAGCACACCCACGTGCACGGCGGTGGCCATCACCACGGGGCGAGCGACCAGTGAGCTGGCTGACCGACCCGCTCGGCTATGACTTCGTCCTGCGCGCCCTCGCCGAAGTGGTGGTGATGGGCGCCACCTGTGGCGCGATCGGGGCCTACGTCATCGTCCGGCGGCTGGCCTTCATCGGCGACGCCATCAGCCACGCCGTCTTCCCCGGCATCGTGCTCGCCTACCTTGCCGGCCTGAGCGTCTTCGGCGGCGCCCTGGTGGCGGGGCTCATCACGGCGTTCGGGATCGCGCTCGTTGCCAGGGGCGGGCGGATCCGCGAGGACGCCGCCATCGGCATCTTCTTCGCCGCTGCGTTTGCGCTGGGGATCGTCCTGATCAGCACGCGCCAGACCTTCCAGGGCGACCTCACCGGCTTCCTGATCGGCAACCTGCAGGGCGTGTCGGCAGGCGACATCGCCATCAGCGCGGCGGTTGGGGTGGCGATCATCGTCGTGCTGGCGGCCGTCCACAAGGAGCTGGTGCTCGTCTCGTTCGACCGGACGCTCGCGTCGGCCCTCGGCTACCCGGTCTTCGCCCTCGACGCGCTGCTCCTGGTGCTCCTCACGGTGACGATCGTCGTCAGCATCCAGGCGGTCGGGATCATCCTGGTGCTGGCGATGCTGGTCACCCCAGCCGCCACGGCTCGGCTGCTGGTCGACCGCTTCGTCCCGATGCTCCTGCTCGGCGCGGTCATTGGGGCGGTGGTCGGGGTGGCCGGCTACTACCTCTCGTTCCACCTCGGAACGGCCTCCGGCGCGACGATCGTGCTCCTGGCGACCGCGCTCTTCTTGATCGCCTTCGTGGCCAGCCCGACGCACGGGCTGCTCGGGCGTCGCCTCCACCGTCATCCGCAGCACGCGGGCGCCTCGCCGGCCGTCGATCCGCCGACGGGCCACCAGCACGGCTGATTGGCCGCTGCGAGAGCCGCGGCTATCATCTGGGGTCCACGTCCCATGTCAGGAGGAGTCCCATGAGCGACCATCCAAATGCAGCCGTGGTGCGCAAGTACCTGGAGGCGATGACGACCGCCGACGTGCAGGCCGCCGCTGACCTGCTCACCGACGACATCGAGTGGCACGAGATCGGTCGGAAGGACGCCATCCACGGCAAGGCCGCGCTGGCCGAGCGCTTCGGCATGGGCAGTGGCGCGGCTCCGAGCTACGAGATCACCGGCGAGGCGCATGACGTGATCGGTGGCGACGACCACACGGTTGCGCTCATGACTGCGCACGCCACCCGCGGCGGCGAGTCGCTGGACTACAAGGTCGCCGAGATCTACCACGTCCGCGACGGCAAGATCTCCGGACGCTGGGCCTTCTCGGACGACACCGAAGCGATCAACGCGTTCTTCAAGGGCGAATGACCGCTACGCCGTCCCGCGACCTGACCTGGGCCGCGCTCTAGACCAGGCGGCGGTCCGACGCCCAGCGGGTCAGCTCGTACCGGTTCGAGAGCTGGAGCTTGCGCAGCACCGCTGATACGTGGGTCTCGACGGTCTTGACCGAGATGTGCAGCTCCGAGGCGACCTCCTTGTAGGTGTAGCCGCGCGCGATGAAGCGCAGCGTCTCGCGCTCGCGAGCGGTGAGCAGGTCGAGCTCCGGATCGATCGGTTGGTCTGACTCGCTCGCGAAGGCGTCCAGCACGAAGCCGGCCAGGCGCGGGGAGAAGACGACGTCCCCATCGTGGACGCGCCGCACCGCGGCCACCAGCTCATCCGCCGAGATCGACTTGGTGACGTAGCCGCGCGCTCCCGCCCGGATGATTCCGATCACGTCCTCCGCGGCATCAGAGACGGAGAGGGCGAGGAACTGCGCCTTCGAGCCCGCCGCGCGCACCCCCTCGATCACGCCGCGACCGCCGCCTGCCGGCATGTGGACGTCCAGGAGCACGACCTCCGGATCGGCCTGCACGATGCCGGCTACCGCCTCCTCGACCGTGCCGGCGTCGCCGACGATCCGGCAGCTGGCGCTCAGCTCCGAGCGCACGCCGGAGCGGAACAGCTCGTGGTCGTCCACCACGAAGACGCTGACGGCGGCGGCCGCGCGGGTTGCGGCGGTCATGCGGGCTTCGCCTTCCGCGGGAGCCGCATCACGACCTCGGTGCCGGCGCCGGGCCGGCTCGTGACCTCGGCGGTCCCGCCGTGCCGTTCGAGCCGTCCCACGATCGAGTCCGCGATCCCCCGCCGGTCGGCCGCGACCTTGTCCGGGTCGAAGCCGCTGCCGAGGTCGCGCACGTAGGCGGTCGTCGCGTCGTCCTCGACCTCCACATAGACCGATACCTCCGTCGCACCCGAGTGCCGCGCGGCATTCAGCGTGGCCTCGCCGACAGCTGCGACCAGGGCGCTGGTGCGTTCGTCGAGGTCCGAGTCGCCGACCACGATCGCCTCGACCTTGACCTGCTGCTCGCGCTCGACGCGCCCGGCCATGGCGTCGATTGCGTCTCGCAGCCGCGCCCCCGCCAGCGTCGGCGCGCGACCGTACAGCCACGCGCGCAGCTCCCGCTCCTGCGTCCGCGCCAGGCTGGCCATTTCGCGCGACGCCGGCGCGCGCTGGATCAGCGCCAGCGTCTGGAGCACCGAGTCGTGAAGGTGGGCGGCCATCTCGGCGCGCTCCTCGCTCCGGATGCGGGTGCTGCGCTCGTCGATCAGGTCGCGCCCGATGCTCCAGATCCACGGCCCGCCGATCAGCCCCAGCCCGCCGATCGCCACCATCGCCGCCAGCAGCATCGGCCCGACCACGTCGAGCTGCGCGTTGTAGCCAAGGAAGATGGCGCCCGCACCGAGGATCAGGAGCGAGCCGATGGCGACCCGCGCGATCGAGCGGCGGCCGCTGATCACGACGTCGAGCGGCGAGCGGCTGGCTCGATCCTCGCCGCTGCGTGCCCACAGGATCGCGAAGCCGACCGCGGCGAGGGTCACGGGCCAGGCCAGCGCCTCCCCGAACCAGAAGCCGGAGACGTAGAGGAGGATCGCAACGCCGACCAGGATCAACCCCGCACCGAGCGCCTGGGAAACCGTGGGCCGGATCAGTCGCCGCGCCGGGGGATTCGCGGTCGGATCGAGTGCCTCCTGCGGCGCCAGCAGCCAGGTCAGCAGGTAGACAACGATGCCGAAGCCAAACGCGATCGAGAGGAGGACGAAGGCGATCCGCACCGTCGTCGGCTCGATGCCCAGGTGCTGGCCGATGCCGGCCGCAACCCCGCCAATGACCCGGTCGCTTCGGCTGCGCTCGAGGCGCGGCCGCGGCGCGCCGTCCACCGCGTTGCTCGCGCGCCGCACGCCCACCTGTGCCATGGCCGGCATGTTCGCACACCACCTGCGATGGAACGATCCGGGATGACCCTGACCCGATGTGGACGCGGGTCAGGGTAGTTCCAGGGTGCTCCCCGATAGGCAGTTGCGCGGCGGCGGGCGATGATCGGGCCGATGACGAGCCAGGACACGCAGCGGACCGACGCGACGGGACGCCACCTCCGTCGCCGGACCAGCGACCGTGTGATCGGTGGCGTGGCGGGCGGGCTTGGCGACTACTTCAACGTCGATCCGCTGCTCATCCGCATCGCCTTCGTGGGCCTGATGCTCTTCGGCGGCGCCGGCGCGGTGCTGTACCTCGTCGGGTGGCTGCTGATGCCGGCCGAGGGACAGGACGAGTCTCCTGTCGAAGCCCTGTTCGGGCGGATCGGCCTCACGCCGCGACGCATCGGCTGGATTGCGGTCTCCCTGGTTGCCGCGGTCATCTTCATCTCCATCTTTCCGATTGGCGGGCCGTTCGACGGCTCGGGCTACCTGTACATCGGACCACTGGGGATCGATCCCGTCGCGTTCTGGGCGGTGGCCGTCATCGGGGTCGGCTACCTGCTGATTCGCCGCCGGGAGACGAATCCGGCGGCGGCCGGTGTGGCTGCCATCGCCGGTGTGGCTGCCATCGCCGGCGTGGCTGCGACGCCGGCGGCGGTCGCGTCGCCCCGGGCTCCGGCCGTGCGGCGGCCGCGCTCGCCACTGGCGTGGTACGCGTACGCCTCCGTGCTCATCGTCATCGGCGTGCTGGCGCTCGTCAGCCAGGTCGCCAACGTCGAGGTGCAGCCGGGTCAGTTCTTTGGCGCCGCGCTGACCGTGCTGGGGGTCTCGCTGGTGATCGGCGCCTGGTGGGGCCGGGCCAGGATCCTGATCCTGGTCGCCGTCCTGCTGGTCCCGATCGCGATCTTCTCCAGCTTCATCACTGCCCCGCTCGAGGGTGGGATCGGTGATCACCGCTACACCCCGGTCACGGTGGCGGAGGTGAGGGACGAGTACCGCTCGATGGGCGGGCGGGTGATCCTCGACCTGACCAACCTGCACACGAGCCCCCGGGACATCCACATCGCGGCAAGCGTGGCGGTGGGCCAGCTGGTGGTCATCGTGCCCGAGGGGGCATCGGTCGAGCTGCGCAGTCGAGTCGGAGCCGGGGATTCGTACGTCCTCGGCTCACAGGACGTCGGCACGAGCCTGGACGGCCGATACGTGCGTCGCCACTTCAGGCAGACGACCTACGTCCTCGACCTCGAGATCGGAATCGGTCAGGTCTTCGTGACGGACTCGGGGGTCAACTGGTGACACGCCATCCGGCGGATCTGCTCTCGCTCGTGGCAGGGCTCGCCGTGCTCGGCCTGGGCCTCCTGCTCCTGTCGGGCGGCGTCGGTGACCTGCCGATGGAGTGGGTCGGGCCGTTGGTGGCCATCGGCCTGGGAGCCATGATCATCTTCGCGGCCCGACGACCTCGCGAAGCGAGCGACGAGGAGCCGGGCACCGGCAGCGAGGGATGAGCGACGAGCAGCCCGTCCTCGAGACGCACGACCTCGCCAAGCGCTACGGCCGGCGCACCTGGGCACTGACAGGGATCGACCTGGCCATCCCGCAGGGCGGCATCACCGCCCTGGTCGGACCGAATGCCGCCGGCAAGTCGACGCTGATCAAGACCTGGGTCGGCTTCGAGCGGCCGACGCGAGGGAGCGTGACGGTGGGCGGGATCGACCCATGGAAGGATCGTTCCGGGGTCCTCGGGCTGGTCGGCTACGTCCCGCAGGCGCCTGCGCTGTACGACGGGCTGAGCGTCGAGGATCACCTCGACCTGGCGGTCCACCTGCGGCCCGACTTTGACCGCGTCTACGCCCGCACCCGACTCGACCTGCTCGGCATTCCGGCCGAGCAGGGGGCGAAGTCACTCTCTGGTGGCCAGCAGGCCCAGGTGGCGCTGGCGCTCGCCCTCGGCACCCGGGCGAGGATCCTGCTGCTCGACGAGCCGCTGGCCAGCCTCGATCCGCTCGCCCGTCGTGAGTTCCTGCACGTTCTGACGGATGCCGTCCGATCCGACGGAGCCACCGCGCTCCTCTCGAGCCACATCGTCACGGACGTCGAGCAGGCCTGCGACCGACTGGTGGTGTTGGGCGTGGGACGGATCCTCCTCCACGACGGCGTGGCATCGTCCCTCGCGTCGCACTGGATCGCGACCGATGGCGCCGATGCGGTTGGCGCCGCAACGATCGGGTCGTTCGGTGGTCCGGGGGGTGAGCGTCTGACGCTCCTGCGCGGCACACCAGCTTCGCCCGCGACAGTCGACCTGCGTCAGGCAACGCTGGAAGAGGTCGTGCTCGGCTACCTCGCCTCGGCGCGACCCGTCATCGGTCTGGCTGCCGCTTGACGCTCAGGGGCTGGCGGCTGGCGTTCAAGATGCAGCGCCTGGAGTTGCTGCTCTTCGTGGCCGCGGCGGTCCTGGTCACGATTGCCTCGCTGCTGATTGCCTGGGGGGCGAGCGAGGCGCGCGCCTCCTTCGACGCCTGCTACGAGGCGGCCGGGACGGACGCCAAATGCGGCACCTCCCCGAGCTTGAATGACTTCTCGATGTGGGGAGGCTTCGCGAGGATCAGCGCCTTCATCACGCCGTTCGCACTTGGGCTGATCCTGGGCATCCCGGTCGTCGCCCGCGAAGTGGAAGGACGCACCGCGCCGATTGCCTGGACGCTCAGCCGATCTCGCTCTCGCTGGCTTATCCAGCGCGTCATTCCGCTGGTGGTCGTGGTCATCGTCCTCGCCGTGGCGGTCGGCATCGGCAGCGAGTTCGTGACACGCACGAACCCCTTTGCGGACCTCGCCTCGAACCCCGGCTTCGCCGATTACACCGCCAGGGGCTGGATGCTACCGGTCCGGGCGCTCGCCGCCCTGTTGCTCGGCATCGCGGTCGGCGCCATGGTGCCCCGGCAGCTGCCGGCCCTCCTGCTGTCCGGTGCCGTCACGCTGGCGCTGTTCGTGGGGCTGTCAATCGGCATCGACACCTGGATGACCGCAGAGGCCAAGCCAATCCCCCTGGTCGAAACCCGATTCGGGCCGATTGCGGACGGGCCTCGGATCTTCGACATCGCCTACCGCGAGGATGCCACGGGCAAGCTGATCAGCGAGAACGACTTCTATACCCGCTACGAGGACGTCTTTGCGCCGGACGGGGAGATGCCAGAGGGATTCACCCAGGTTGCCATCGGGATTCCGGGCACGGAATACGCCGTCTGGGCCGTCCGCGAGTCCGCGATCCTAGGTGTCCTGGCGCTCGCCAGTGGCGGCCTGGCCATCGCCGTAGTGCGGCGGAGGCGGCCCTAGCCAACCGCGGGTAGAGTCCCCCGCATGACATCCGAGGTCAGCCGGAATGACCCGGCGCGAGCAGTCGAGCGGACCTATCTGACGCTCACCCTGCTGAGCACGCTCGCCTCGTCGTTCATCTGGGGCATCAACACGATCTTCCTGCTCGACGCGGGCCTCAGCAACGTCGAGGCGTTCGCCGCGAACGCCTTCTTCACGGTGGGGATGGTGATCTTCGAGATCCCGACCGGGGTCGTCGCCGACACGCGCGGCCGCCAGCTCTCCTACGTGCTGGGCGCCGGAACGCTCATCGTCGCCACGCTCCTCTACCTCGTGATGTGGCAGATCCACGCGCCGCTGTGGGGCTGGGCGATCGCCTCGATCCTCCTTGGCCTGGGATTCACCTTCTTCTCGGGCGCGACGGAGGCATGGCTCGTCGACGCCCTAAACGCGACGGGGTTCCAGGGCCACCTCGAGCATGTCTTCGGGCGTGCCCAGACGGTCGCCGGGGCGGCGATGCTGGGTGGAACGGTGGCCGGCGGCCTCATCGCGCAGGTCACGGACCTCGGCGTTCCGTACGTCATCCGCGCGGCGATGCTGGGGGTCACGCTCCTGGTGGCCTTGCGCTTCATGCGCGACATCGGCTTCTCGCCGGACCGTGACGCGAGCCCGGTGAAGGCGGTCCGTAACGTCCTCAAGGGCTCCATCGACGGCGGCCTCCGCAACCCGCCGGTGCGCTGGCTGATGCTGGCCGCGCCGTTCACGGCTGGGACCGGCATCTACGTCTTCTACGCCGCGCAGCCATACCTGCTCGAGCTGTTCGGCGATCCGAACGCGTACAGCGTCGCGGGCCTGGCGGCGGCGATCTTCGCCGGCGTCCAGATCGGCGGCGGCCTGCTGGTGCCGTATGTCCGGCGGCTCTTCAGGCGGCGGACCGATGCGCTCCTCATCGGCGGCGTGCTGGGCGTCGCCTGCCTGGGCGTCCTGGGGCTTGAGCCCGGCTTCGTCGTGGCCCTGGCGCTGCTGGCAGCGTGGGCGGCCATCGGGGCGGTGACGAGGCCGATGCGCCAGGCGTACCTGAACGGCGTGATCCCGTCCGAGCAGCGCGCCACGGTGCTCTCCTTTGACTCACTGATGGGATCCGCCGGCGGCGTGGTGGCGCAGCCCGTCCTGGGCCGGGTCGCCGACGTCAGCGGCTACGCGGCCTCCTACCTGGTGTCCGCCGCGGTCCAGGTCGTTGCATTGCCGCTCGTGCTCCTGGCACGCCGCGAGAAGTCACCGTCGGACCCGATCACCGACGACGTCGAGGTAACCGAGCCGGCCCCGTAGAGTCGGGTCTTGCAGCCGAAGGGCGGGGAGGCGCATAGTCCGCGCATCCGCTCGCGCCCGCGAGCTCGCACGGAAGGAGGAACGAGTAGTGCAGATCGGCATTGCAGTCCCTCCCGGCCGCCCGGAGTAACGCCCCCGCTTCTGTCCGAGGCCCATCGGCGCTCCTGATCCGGCCGGGATCCCACCATTCCCGACCCTGTTTGCAGGAGCGCTTTTTCGTGCATTCCACGTCACCGACGGCACGTTCGTCCTTCGGATGGCCAGACGGCGAGCCATACGAAGATCACCCACGCGGAACCCTCAAATCCGGCAAGGAGGCCGAGATCTTCCTGGTGGAGCGTCGCTACGCCAGCGGGGCGCGCCTGCTCGCGCACAAGCGATACCGGCCGCGCTACCCGCGCAAGGGTCAGCTACGCGCCGAGGGCTTCTCGAACTCGACGTCCTACCGCGGCGACTCGATCTACAAGGCCGGCTGGTTCCTGCCCACCCGCGACAAGAAGGCGGTGATGGGTGGCAGCCGATACGGGCATGAGCTCGCGTTCCGGCTCTGGCCGATGCAGGAGTGGACGATGCTTCGCCGCGCCTGGGAGGCCGGCGCATCGGTCCCGTACCCGGTGGAGCAGACCGAGCATGGGCTGCTGATGGAGTTCATCGGCGATGACTCGCGGGCGGCACCCAAGCTGGGGCAGGCCCGGCTGTCGCCGGTCGAGCTGTCATCGGCGTGGGATCAGCTGCTCGTCAGCCTGCGAGCGTTGACCGCCGCCGGGCTGGTGCACGCCGATCTATCGGCCTACAACCTGCTCTGGTGGGAGCAACGGCTGGTGCTCATCGACCTGCCACAGGCGGTCGAGTTCACCACGAATACCGATGCCTACGACCTGCTGCACCGGGACCTCGCCAATGTCGGCGAGTGGTTCAACCGGCATGGCGCGGCGGTTGACGTGGAGGCTGTCTACGCGGAGCTGCTGGCGCTGGCCTGGTGAATGTTTCGTCAGGCTTCAAGCGCCTGTGGTCAGCCGAGGTTTCCAGTCAACCAGAGAATGAGCAGGATCAGCAGGATCAGGCCGACGAGTCCACCGCCGATGTACATGAGTCGCTCTCCTCGCTTCCGGATGGGGCTTTCAGCCTATTTCTGGTGCGGCCTGAATAACCTGTCCAACTGGCCGGCAGGCATATCAGAACCATCACAGGGCGAGTGTCAGGCGGTCTGCAGCTGATCGATGGATCGCAGCTTCCTCACGCCGACGAGCAGGTACGGGGCACTCCCGACCAGGAGCCCGACCCCGCTGGCTACGAAGGCCGCGCGGAGGCCCAAGCCCTCTGCGATCAGGCCACCCACGGCCGTCCCGGCCGGCAACGCGCCGAAGATCACCAACCGTGTCACCGCCGCAACCCTGGCGCGGAGGCGGTCGGGGATGAGGATCTGTCGCACGGTGACCTGGTTCACGTTGTTGATGGCGATGCCGAAGCTGTGCGCGAAGAGCATGAAGGTGAAGGCCGGGCCCGCCCAGGCGACCGGTGCAAGGGCGAAGGCCAGCATCGACGGACCGAAGAGGCCGACGCCCAGCTGCATCGTCACTCCCATTCCCATCCGCCGGCTGAGCCCGCGGGCAACCAGCGCCCCCAGGACGAAGCCCGAGTTGCCGACGGCGAAGCCGATCCCGATCGCGGCCGCCGACAGGTCCGCCGCGTTGACCAGGTAGAGGACGGCGACTGCCATGGCGATCGAGCGGGTGAAGTTGTTGATTCCTGCGGTGGCGGTGATGGCACGCACCAACGGCTGGCCTGCAATGAAGCGCAACCCCGCGCCAAGCTCATCCCGCATGCGACCCCTTGCCTCCGGGGCAGGCCAGCTCGGCTCGGCCCGCCGCACCGACCCGATCAGGATCGCGGAGCCCACGAAGGTTGCGGCATCGCCGAGCAGCGCCATCGGCGCCGACATGGCGGATACCAGCGCACCGCCAACCGCCGGGCCGCCAACCGCTGAGGCCGACCTCGCCAGCTCGATCTGGGCATTCGCTCGGTGGAGCTCGTCACGAGCGAGGAGGCGCGGAATCCACCCGGCGAAGGCGAGGTCGAAGAGGGTGCCGCCGACGCTGACGGAGAAGGCGATCAATGCGAGGACGGGCAGCGATAGGATCCCGAGGATGGCGGCGATGGGAACGAGCGCGAGCAGCAGCGCCCGGCCGAGGTCTCCGGCAATCAGGATCGGCCACCTCCTGGCCCGACGATCGACCCACACCCCGGCCGGAATACTGAGGAGCAGGATCGGTGCTGCCTGGGCAACGCCGATGAGGGCCAGTCCGGCGGGCGAGGCGTCCAGGACGAGGACAGCGGTGAGAGGCAGCGCGACCGTGGTGATGGCGTCGCCGAAGCGGGTCACGCCTTCCGCCAGGACGATGCGCATGACCGAGGAGCGGGCGCCGGTGGGCATGGCTAGAATGTAACCGTGGTTACAGATCAGGGCAAGCGACAGCCGCGCGAATGGGTGTTCCTTCTCCATCGGCTGCCTCGCGAGCCATCGGCGCCGCGCATCGCTCTCTGGCGGTCGTTACGTCGGCTCGGGGCAGTCCTTCTGTCGGATGGCCTGGTCGCGCTGCCGGCATCTGCCAGGACGATCGAGCACCTGGAGTGGCTGGCTGCGAGCATCGATGAGCAGGGCGGGGCAGCATCGGTCTGGGTCGCCCGGCCGACGGCCAGCGACAATGGCCGGCGGATGGCCGATCAGTCGCGCAGCGCGGTCGACCGGGAGTACCTCAACGTGATTCGACAGGCCGAGGCGATTGGCTTTCCGAGCGGTGACGCCGCCCGAACGTTGCGGCGGTTGCGCGGCGAGCTTCGGCGCATCGCAACCCGGGACTTCTTCGGCGCCCCATCGGCAAGGCAGGCTCGAGAGGCGGTCGAGAGCCTGACGAAGGAGGTAGCCACGGCATGAGATGGGTTACGCGGGCCGGATGCCACGTCGATCGCACGGCATGCGCCTGGTTGATCCGGAGGTTCATCGATCGCGAGGCAGCGTTCACCTTCGTTGCCGACGCCTCAACGCTGCCGGCTGACGCGATTCCCTTCGACATCGCCGGTCACCCGTTCAGCCACCACGACGGAATGAGCACCTTCGAGGTGATGGTGCAGCACCACGGGCTTGCTGGTCCGGCCCTCGCCTCGCTCGGGCGGATCGTGCACGAGGCCGACATCGAGGACGAATGCTACGACGCGCCAGAGGCGGCGGGACTGGATGCGGTAGTGCGCGGCATGGGGATGCTGATGGACGACCATGCGCTGCTGGAGGCCACCGCCGTCATCTATGACGGCCTCATGGCGCA
>DASSIB010000027.1:0-6353 GCA_035692365.1 Candidatus Limnocylindria bacterium
GGGCAGCACGTGACGGGTGGCTACGAAGCGGTCCGTGACCTGCGTATGGTCGACCATGCGCAGCGGATCGCCGAGGAGGCGGTCGCGCTGCTGGATGCCGCTCAGTGCCCATCGGGCGAGATGACGCTGATCATCGACTCACCGCAGCTTGCACTCCAGGTCCACGAGTCCTGCGGCCACCCGATCGAGCTCGACCGTGTGCTCGGGATGGAGGCCAGCTTCGCCGGGACGAGCTTCCTGACGCTCGACAAGCTCGATCAGCTCCAGTACGGCAGCGAGATCGTGAACATGGAGGCAGATGCGACCGCTCCCGGCGGGCTGGGCACCTTCGGCTTCGATGACGAGGGGGTGGCCGCCCAGAGAGTCCCGATCGTGACGGCCGGACGGCTGGTCGGCTATCTGACCAGCCGTGAGACGGCACCGATCATCGGCCGGCGCAGCATGGGCAGCAGCCGGGCCTCGGGCTGGAACGTGATCCCGCTGATCCGGATGACGAACGTCAACCTGCTGCCCGGGACGGCGGGCACGCTCGACGACCTCATCGCCGACACGGCCGACGGCCTCTTCGTCAGCACCAACCACTCCTGGAGCATCGACGACAGGCGCCTCAACTTCCAGTTCGGGGCCGAGATCGGCTGGCTCATCAGGAACGGCCGCCTGGCCGAGATGGTGAGGAACCCCACCTACACCGGCATCACGCCGCGCTTCTGGGGGAGCTGCGACGCGATCTGCGGGCCGTCGGAATGGAAGCTTTGGGGCGTCCCGAACTGCGGCAAGGGGGAGCCGATGCAGACGCACGGCGTCGGGCACGGCGCGGCGCCTGCACGCTTCCGCGGCGTCGAGGTCGGGGTCGGCCGATGGTAGATCACCCCGCAGACCCGGCAGCGCTCGACACGTTGCTGAGCCACACGCTCTCTTTGGCGACGGACGCCGAGGCGGAGGTGATCTACACCGAACGCAGGGCCGCCCTGACCCGCTTCGCCAACTCGCGGATTCATCAGAACGTGGCGGAGCGCGACGCAACGGTGCGAATCCGGCTCGTCCGCGACGACCGCACCGGTGTGGCGAGCACGAACCGGCTCGACGACGAGGGGCTGCGCGAAGCGATGGCCCGGGCCTCCGCGACGCTGGCGCTGGCCACCCCGAACCCCCAGGGGGCGCCGCTGGCCACCCCGAATCCATCCACCGCCGATGCCGGGCTCGGCTTCGTCCCCGCCACGGCGCGGGCCGACCCGGACCTGCGTGCAGCCGGCGTGCGGGCCGTGATCGCCGCGGGTGACGCGGGGCATCTCGAGTCGAGCGGCGCCTTCTCGACCGAGACGGCGACGTTGGCCGTGGCCAACACGCGGGGGATGCACAACGTGCACAGCGTCACCCAGGCCAAGCTGCTGACGGTGATGATGGGGGAGGAGGGCGCATCGGGCTACGCCCAGGCCACGGCGCCCGACATCCGCTCGATCGATCCCGCCGCGGTGGGGGAGGAGGCGGCCGACAAGGCGGCTCGCAGCTCCGGTGCGGTCGACCTGGCGCCGGGGGAGTACCCCGTCGTGCTCGAGGAGTACGCCGTGGCCACGCTCCTCGAATACCTGTCGTGGGTTGGCTTCTCTGCCCTGGCCGTGGAGGAGGGGCGATCGTTCATGGATCTCGGGAAGCAGATCATGGGAGAGAACGTCTCGATCTGGGACGATGGCCTGGACGCGCAGGGGCTGCCGACAGCGATCGACTACGAGGGGGTGCCGAAGCAGCGCGTCGACCTGGTCCGGAACGGAGTGGCGAACGCGGTCGTTCACGACACGGCAACCGCGGCGCGTGCCGGAGTGGCGTCCACCGGACACGGGCTGCCCGCCCCGAACGCGTTCGGTCCAATGGCCTGGAACCTGTTCATGTCGCCCGGTTCGAGCGCAAAGGAGCTGATGGTGTCGGCTATCGAGCGCGGCGTCTGGGTGACCCGCTTCCACTACGTCAACATCGTCCACGCCAAGAAAGGCATCCTGACGGGGATGACAAAGGACGGCACCTTCCTGATCGAGGACGGTCGGATCACCAGCCCGATCCGTAACCTTCGCTTCTCGCAGGCGATCCCGGAGGCCTTCAGCGGGATCGAGGCGATCGGCTCGGAGACGCGCCTGGTGGCAGCGGAGTACTCGGGGATCAACGCCAGGGTGCCGGCCCTGCGCCTGGCGAAGTTCGCATTCACTGGAGCCACGGGCGCGGAGGCTCCGGGCTAGCCATGGCAGCGGTCGAACTGCGCATCGACGACCGGATCGCGCTGCGCAAGGCACACCCATGCGGCAGCCATGGGTGGCGTGTGACACGGCTCGGCGCGGACATCGGGCTGGTCTGTGAAGGCTGCGCGCATCGGGTCCTGATGGACCGACTCGACGTCGAGCGCCGCTTCACCGCGCACCTCGAGCGCGGTCCGCAGGGGCCGAAGTAGCCGATGGCACATCTCGAGCTGCCGCCGCAAGTCGAGCTGCCCCCCGATCTGCCCGCCTCCGAGTCGTCGGGCTCGGTCTTTCAGAATCGCTCCTTCGTGCTGCTGTGGGTGTCACAGGTGCTCAGCCAGCTGGCGAGCAACATGGTGCTCGCAGGCCTCATGGCGACGGTGGTGCTGGCCACCGGGTCGAACACCGCCAACGCGGTCCTGATCCTGACCTTCCTGGTGCCGGCGGTGGCATTCAGCGCGATTGCCGGCGTGCTGGTGGAGCGGAGTGACGCGCGGCTGATCATGCTCGCGTCGAACCTCCTGCGGGCCGGCGGCATCGTCCTCTTCCTGCTGGTGGGCAGCAACGTCGGCCTCATCTTCGTCATCAACCTGCTGGTGGCGACGGTGACCGCGTTCTTCATCCCGGCCGAGCTGACCGCCATCCCGCGACTGGTGGATCGGCGCCAGCTGCTGGCTGCCAACTCGACATTCGTCATCACGATCAACGCGACGTTCGCCATCGGCTTCGGCTTCCTCGGCCCGCTCCTGCTGACGACCGCGGGGGTCAGTGCCGTCTATATCGTGGTGGCGGTCATGTTCGGCCTCGCCGCGCTGGCGATCATCCCGCTGCCATCGATCCCGCCGGAGAAGCACGAGGAGATCAGCGTCCAGGAGACCGGGCAGGCGCTCACCGCGGTCTTCGCCCAGCTCAAGGAGGGCCTCGCGTTCGTCCGTTCCCACCGGGCCATCGCCTGGTCGCTGGCCTACCTCGGCATCGCGGCAAGCCTGATCGCGGTGATGGGTGCCATCGGGCCTGGCTTCGCCACCGACATCCTCCTGCTCCGTCCGCAGGACTTCTTCTTCGTGATGGGTCCGGCGGGGCTGGGTGCGGTGATGGGAATCCTCTTCCTGAATGCCTACGGAACCAAGATCCCGAGGCGGCTCCTGATCGACATCGGCCTGGTTGCCATGGGCGTGACCCTCGTCGCCCTGGCCCTGGTGAAGCCGATCACGGTCTTCATCTCCCCGGCTCTTGGGCCTATCGAGGACAACCTGCCCGAGGCCCTGAGCCCGCTGCTGTCGCTGATCGCCCTGGTGGTGGTGATCGGCATCACCGCCGGCGTGGAATACGCCTTCGTCGCCATCCCGGCCCAGACCGCATTGCAGGAGGACCTGCCGGTCGAGGTTCGCGGACGGATCTTCGGCATCCTGAACACGCTCCTCTCGGTCGCCTCGTTCCTGCCGGTGCTGGTCGGTCCCGCCGCCGCCGACCTCCTCAACATCGTGTTTCCCGGAGCGGGCATTCCGGTCGTGATGGCCATCCTCGGCCTCATCACGCTCTGGATGGGGATCGCCTCGTGGCGCCGCAATGCCGCCGCAGGCCTGCACCGTGCCGACCTGCAGGCGGCTCCCATCCATGACGACTAGGCTCCTGGCCGCAGCGATCCTCGTCGCAACGGCCGCCGTCGCCTGGCTGGCGATCACCTTTACCCTGGTGGCTCGTGCGCTCCAGGCGACGATCGCACTCTCGCTCGTGTACGTCGCCTACCTCGCCCTGCGCGGCTACCAGGCGATGCGAGAGGCGCGACGGGTATCGGCACAGGACGAGCGGCCGTGGGTCACGCTGATGGTGGCGGCGCGCAACGAGGCTCCGGTCATCGCAAAGACGCTGGCCGGCCTGGTCGCCCAGGACTATGCCGATGAGAGCGGGCCTCGCTTCGACGTGCTGCTGGTCGATGACGGCTCGACCGACGAGACCGGCGCACTCGCCAGCCTGGCGGCGGCGGAGCATCCCGACCGACTCCGCGTGGCGCGGCGCGAGCCGGGCGACGGGCCGCGCATGAAGGCAGCAGCGTTGAGCCATGCCCATCCTCAGGCACGCGGCGAGGTGATCGGAGTGGTCGACGCCGACGCGAGCGTCGCACCCGACTTCGTCTCGCGGGTCATGGAGGCGTGGCGCCTGGACCCCGGCGCGGTCGCCATCCAGGCGCAGCGGCGAGCGCACAACCGGAACGAGGGCTGGTTCGCCGCCGCCCAGGACGAGGAGCTGCTGACGGACATGGCCAGCCAGTGCGGCAGGCGGGCGACCGATGGGACCGCCGAGCTGCGAGGCAACGGCATGTTCGTGCGCCGCGACGCGCTCGAGCGGGTCGGCGGCTGGAACCCGACTGCGCTGACCGAGGACCTGGAGCTGTCGACCCGACTGGTCGCGGCGGGGGAGCGGATCGCGCTGGCATCGGCCGCGGAGGTCGGCGAAGAGGCGGTGACCACGCTGTGGGCCCTCTGGCGCCAGCGTCTGCGCTGGGCCGAAGGAAGCATTCGCCGCCTCATCGAGCTGGGTCCCGGCCTGCTGCGCGCCGAGGGGGTGCCGCTGAGCCGGAAGCTCGACTTCCTCGCGTTCACGGCTGAATTCGTGATCCCGCCGCTCTTCGTGACGACCGTCATCGCCGCCCTGATCACGATCCCGTTGCCGCGTCCGGCAGACTGGACCGTGCCTGCCTCGCTGTTCGTGGGGTACGGGATCGGCACGTTCCTCCTCGCCCTGGCCGGCGTCGCCGCCGACGGCCAGCGCGGGCCGGGACTGATCGGTCGGGCCGGGCGGGGGTCGCTCTTCCTCTCCCACTGGCTGCTGGTGGTGCCCGCTGCGCTGGCTCGCATCGCCGTCGGCCGAGAGGCAACGACCTTCGTCCAGACACGCCGTGTCGGGCATCTGCCGGAGCGCTGACGCGGGTCGCGGGCGACGCGCGATTCCGGAACAGCGAATGGTCCGCTCAGCGTAGGATCGCGCTGGCAGGCGATCTGCCGACGCGGTCGGGTGGAGGCGATTGGCATGGCTGGGCACCCCGATGATCCACAGACGTTCCATATCCCGGAGGACTCTCAGCAGCCGGTTGGCCCCGGTCTGGATCCTCCGACGACGCCCTCGTTCGACCCTACCCGCCTCGACTTCGGTCACTACGCCGGCAGCACGATCGCCGAGCTGGCGAGCATCGACCCCGAGTACCTGCGCTGGCTGGAGCGGCATCCGTCCGGGGCGCGCTACCGCGCCGAGATCCACCGCGTCCTCGGGGTGGTTCGGTACTCCACTGACTGGCGTCGCTGAGGGCGCGGCATGGCAGGCATCGCGCGGCGGTCGTTCAACGAGCCCGAGGAGGTCTTCGAGACCGATGACGGCAGCCGCACCGAGGTGGTCCAGATCGGAGACTTCTTCATCACGCGCTCGGTGATGAAGCCCGGCTGGAGCTGGGAGCAGTACATCAAGCCGATGGGTGACGACCCGTCCTGCCCGATGGAGCACCGCGAGGTGATCCTCTCGGGGCGGATCCGCTACCGGATGGACGACGGGACCGAGGTCATCGGCCAGGCGGGGGACTACCTCGAGATCTCGGCAGGCCACCTGGCCTGGGTGCTCGGGGACGAGCCCTGCGTCACGATCGACTGGTAGCCGACGTGACCTGGACCGTCCGCTCCGTCATCGCCGCGGCGCTCTGGGTGGCGGCTGGCCTGTTGACCCTCTTCTTCATCTTCTCGGGCTGGTGGATCTTCGCGCCATTCGTGTTCGCGGGGGGTGGCGGTGGCCAGATCGTCGTCTTGATCCTTGCCATCGTCGTGCTGGGTCTCGCGGCGCACCTCCTCGGTCGTCGACCTCGGGAATGAGAACGCGGCGAAGTTGACCGTCTTCCCGCGGCTCGGGCACAATGCGGACCCCGAGGGCGGCTAGCTCAGCTGGTTAGAGCACTTGCTTGACATGCAAGAGGTCACTGGTTCGAGTCCAGTGTCGCCCACCAACCACCCTCTCGAGCGGGCAGTCTGCCGGTAGTACTCCCCGGGTACTGCACCAGACCGCACTCGGTCGTTTTCGACCCATCCGTCGGGGGGACTCGACAGGGCGGAAGTACTACCTCGTCATGGTCCTTCCTGCTGCAAG